>NZ_JBVJQR010000004.1:0-380673 GCF_055608425.1 Kitasatospora sp. NPDC036934
GGCTCCCAGTAGACGACTGGGTTGATAGGCCGGATATGGAAGCCCTGTAAGGGGTGGAGTTGACCGGTACTAATAGGCCGAGGGCTTGTCCTCAGTTGCTCGCGTCCACTGTGTTGTTCTGAAACAACGACCGCCCTGCCGGCGGGTCGACAGTTTCATAGTGTTTCGGTGGTCATAGCGTGAGGGAAACGCCCGGTTACATTCCGAACCCGGAAGCTAAGCCTCACAGCGCCGATGGTACTGCAGGGGGGACCCTGTGGGAGAGTAGGACGCCGCCGAACAATTCTTCAGAAGAACCCCCATCCGGTTTCCGGATGGGGGTTCTTCGCGTTGTGCCGGAAATCGGACGGAATCCGGCGGGCGGGCGTCGGGTGACCCCCGCCGAGTGGCTGGGTTCCGTCAATATGCCGCTAAAACCGCCTGATCAGTGCACCGATCAGCGGAATACCGCCGCTCACGCCGTAGTCTCGAAGGCGGGGGAACAGGTGTCCGGGGGTGGCTCCCGGACGGAGCCGGATCAAGAATGGTGCTCATGGGACGAGGCAGGCTGCGCATCTACCTCGGGGCGGCCCCCGGGGTCGGCAAGACGTACGCCATGCTCGCCGAGGCACACCGGCGGCAGGAGCGTGGCACGGACGTCGTGGTGGCGTTCGTGGAGGACCACGGCCGCCGACGGACCGCGGACCTCGTCGCCGGGCTGGAGGTCGTGCTGCGGCAGCAGGTGGTGCACCGGGGTGCGCGGTTCTCCGAGATGGACCTGGACGCCGTGCTGGCGCGTCGCCCGCAGGTGGCGCTGGTGGACGAGCTGGCCCACACCAACGTGCCCGGCTGCCGCAACGAGAAGCGCTGGCAGGACGTCGAGGAGCTGCTCGCGGCCGGGATCGACGTGATCTCCACCGTGAACGTCCAGCACCTGGAGTCGCTCGGGGACGCCGTCGAGGGCATCACCGGGGTGCGCCAGCGCGAGACCGTCCCGGACGAGGTGGTCCGCCGGGCGGATCAGATCGAGCTGGTGGACATGTCCCCGCAGGCGCTGCGGCGCCGGCTGGCGCACGGCAACGTCTACATGCCGGAGAAGATCGACGCCGCGCTCGCCAACTACTTCCGCCCGGGCAACCTGACCGCGCTGCGCGAGCTGGCGCTGCTGTGGACCGCCGACCGGGTGGACGAGTACCTGCAGAAGTACCGCGCCGAGCAGGGCATCGTGGGCACCTGGCAGGCCCGGGAGCGGATCGTGGTCGGCCTGACCGGCGGCCCGGAGGGGGCGACGCTGATCCGCCGGGCGGCCCGCATCGCGGCCCGCGTCTCCGGCGGTGAGCTGCTGGCCGTCCACATCTCCCGCTCGGACGGGTTGGCCGGCACCGGTTCACCGCAGACGCTGATCGAGCAGCGCGCCCTGGTGGAGAGCCTCGGCGGCTCCTTCCACAACGTCCTGGGCGACGACCCCGCCGAGGGGCTGCTGGAGTTCGCCCGCGGGGTGAACGCCACCCAGATCGTGCTGGGCACCAGCCGCAGGCCCGGCTGGCAGTACCTGTACGGGCCCGGCGTCGGCACCCTGGTCACTCAGAAGGCCGGGGACATCGACGTCCACATGGTCACCCACGAGCACGCCGGGCACGGGCGCCGGAACAAGATACCCGTGCGGCGGATCACCGACCTGGGCCGGACCAGGACCGTCGCAGGCTGGCTGATCGGACTGGTCGGGCCGCCGGTGCTGGCGCTGGTGCTGACCACCATCGGCGGGCTGGGCCTGTCCACCGACATGCTGCTGTTCCTGTCGCTGACGGTGTGCGCGGCACTCGTCGGCGGGCTGCTGCCGTCGATCGGTTCGGCGCTGGTCGGCTCCTCGGTGCTGAACTTCTACTTCACCCCGCCGCTGCACACGTTCTCGATCAACGAGCCGCAGAACATCATGGCGGTGGCGATATTCACCGTCGTCGGGTGCTCGGTCGCCTCCGTGGTGGACCTGGCGGCCCGGCGCACCCACCAGGCGGCCCGTGCCCAGGCCGAGGCACAGACGCTCAGCGCGCTGGCCGGCACCGTGCTGCGCGGCGCCCCGAATGGGGACGGGGTACTGGCCGCACTGATGGAACAGGTCCGGGAGACCTTCGGCCAGGAGAGCGCCGCGCTGCTGGAGCGCCCGGAACCGACCGGCGGCTGGGCGCCGGTCGCCACCGCGGGGCCGCACCCGCCGCAGCGGCCCGAGGAGGCCGACGTGGACGTCCCGGTCGGCGAGAGCCTGGCCCTGGTGCTGCGCGGCCGGGTGCTGCCCGGCACCGACCGGCGGCTGCTGGGGGCGTTCGCCGCGCAGGCCGCCGTGGTGCTGGAGCGCCGCGGGCTCGCCCGGGAGGCCGCCGCCGCCCGTCGGGAGGCCGAGGGCAACCGGATCCGCACCGCCCTGCTGGCCGCCGTCTCGCACGACCTGCGCACCCCGCTGGCGGGCATCAAGGCCTCGGTCACCTCGCTGCGCTCGGCCGACGTCGAGTGGGACCCGGAGGACGAGGCCGAGCTGCTGGCCGGGATCGAGGCCGGCGCCGACCGGCTCGACCACCTGATCAACAACCTCCTCGACATGAGCCGGCTGCAGACCGGCACCGTCACCCCGCTGATCCAGGAAACCGACCTGGACGAGGTGGTGCCGTACGCGCTCGGCGGGGTCCCGCCGGAGTCCGTCCGGCTGGAGGTGCCGGAGACGTTGCCGATGATCCGGGCCGACGGCGGGCTGCTGGAGCGCTCGCTGGCCAACCTGGTCGAGAACGCCGTCAAGTACAGCCCGGACGGCGTCAAGGTCCTGGTCAAGGCCGACGCCCTGCAGCCGCCCGGCCGGACCGGCCGGGTCGAGTTGCGGATCGTTGACCGCGGCCCGGGCGTGCCCGAGGACGCCAAGGAGCGGATCTTCGCGCCGTTCCAGCGCTACGGGGACGCGCCGCGCGGCGCCGGGGTCGGCCTCGGGCTCGCGGTGGCGCGCGGGTTCGTCGAGGCGATGGACGGTACCGTCACCGCGGAGGACACCCCCGGCGGAGGTCTGACCATGGTCGTCAGCCTGCCCGCCGTCGAACGGCCGCCCGAACCGGACCGGGTGGGCGGCGAGGGCGACGATCCGCTCTCGGAACTGATCACGTGAGTTCCGGCTGATCGCGGCAGGCCCGGCGCAGGTCCGGCCCACCGCCCGGCGGCCCACGGTGCACGAACAGCCAAGACACAGTCCGTAAGATCCGACAGCCTGAAAGGCGGAGCCCGTAAATGACCCGGGTCCTCGTCGTGGACGACGAACCGCAGATCGTCCGCGCACTGGTGATCAACCTCAAGGCCCGCAAGTACGAGGTGGACGCGGCCCACGACGGGGCGAGCGCGCTGGAACTGGCCGCCGCCCGCCACCCGGACGTGGTCGTCCTCGACCTGGGTTTGCCCGACATGGACGGCGTCGAGGTGATCCGCGGCCTGCGCGGCTGGACCCGGGTGCCGATCATCGTGCTGTCAGCCCGGCACGCCTCCGACGAGAAGGTCGAGGCCCTGGACGCCGGTGCCGACGACTACGTGACCAAGCCCTTCGGGATGGACGAGCTGCTCGCCCGGATGCGCGCGGCCGTGCGCCGGGCCGAGCCGGTCGCCGGGGAGGACGACTCGCTGGTCGTCACCGAGAGCTTCACCGTCGACCTCGCAGCGAAGAAGGTCAACCGGGACGGCACCGACGTACGCCTCACGCCCACCGAATGGCACCTGCTGGAGGTGCTGGTCCGCAACGCCGGTCGGCTGGTCAGCCAGACCCAGCTGCTCCAGGAGGTGTGGGGCCCGGCCTACCGCACCGAGACCAACTACCTGCGGGTCTACCTCGCCCAGCTGCGCCGCAAGCTGGAGCGGGACCCTTCGCACCCGCGCCACTTCATCACCGAACCGGGCATGGGCTACCGCTTCGAGAGCTGAGCAGGGGTTCGAAGACCGGCCCGTACGGCCCCCCGGCGGCTGCGACTCCTGCCGCCGGGGGGCCGGAACCCGGTACCCTGCCGACATGAGTGGTGACAACAGCAGCGGCCAGCCGCAGGGGCGGTTCCGCCGCATGCTCAGCCGGCTGACCTCCTCGGCCGAGGAACTGGACGCCGAGGACCTGCGCCAGGAGAGCGCCGCCGAGTCCGGCTGCACGCCGATCGCCGGCTGCACGGACCGGCAGCTGGTCACCGTCGCGGGCACGCTGCGCACGGTGACGCTCCGCCCGCGGGCCGGGGTACCGGCCCTGGAGGCCGAGCTCTTCGACGGCACCGAGGCACTGGAGGTCGTCTGGCTCGGCCGCCGCTCGATCGCAGGGATAGAGCCGGGCCGCCGGCTCGTCGCCAGCGGCCGGATCAGCCACGCACGCGGGCGCCGCGTGCTGTTCAACCCCCGATACGAGCTGCGTCCGGTGGGACACGGGAGCGAATGAGCGTGAGCAACCACCCCGGCGGCGACGCCGCCGCCCGGATCGACCTGGACGCCACCGACGTGGCGGCCTGGCAGCACGCCGCCGCCACGGAGGCCGCGGACGGACTGGCCCGGTCGATCGAGGGCACCGCGCCGGCCGCCGAGCGGCCCCTGGACCCGGCGGCCGCCGAAGCCGCCCGGAAGGCCGCCTCCAAGGAGGCCGCCGACACCGTCCTGCAGGCCTTCGGCGGCGTGCGCGGCATGATCGACATGACGCTGCCCGGTCTGGTCTTCATCCTCACCTACAACGTCACCCACCAGGTCAGCGCCGCCGCCTGGGCCGCGCTCGGCCTGAGCGCGCTGTTCGTGGTGGCCCGGCTGGCCCGGCGGGAGACCATCCAGCACGCCTTCAGCGGGGTGTTCGGCGTCGCCCTCGGCGCCTGGATCGCGATGAAGAGCGGCAAGGCCGAGGACTTCTACCTCCCCGGCCTGCTCTGGAGCGTCGGCTACTGTGCGGCCATGGCGGTCTCCGCCCTGGTGCGCTGGCCGATGATCGGGGTGATGCTCGGCCCGATCACCGGTGAGATGTTCACCTGGCGCAAGGAGAACCCGGGCCGCCTCGCCGCCTACACCAAGGCGACCTGGGCCTGGGTGGTGATCATGGGCCTCAAGCCGGTGATCCTCTTCCCGCTGTACTTCACCCACAACGTCAACCTGCTCGGCTGGCTGAAGGTCGCCCTCGGCATCCCGCCGCTGCTGCTGGCGATGTACGTCACCTGGCAGATCCTGCTGAAGGCGCCGCCGCCGATCAAGGCGCCGCTGGACGACGAGGAGGAGCCGGCCAAGTAGCCGCTCCCCGCTCCCGCCCGCTACGGCCGAGGGCCCGCACCCTCCTGGGGGATGCGGGCCCTCGGCCGTACGCGCGTGCGGTTCCTGCCGTGCAGGTTCCCGCTGGGCGGTCGCTGGGCGGTTCCTACTGGGCGCCGGAGGTGGCCGACAGCAGCTGCTCCAGCTCCTCCTCGCGCTCCTGCGCCGCGACGAAGAGCAGCTCGTCGCCGCCCTCCAGGGTGTCGTCCTTGCCCGGCACCAGCACCCGGCCCTCGCGGATGATGCTCACCAGGGCGGTGTCCTGCGGCCAGGAGACGTCGCCGACCCGGGTGCCGACCAGCTCGGCCTCGCCGGCCAGGGTCAGCTCGACCAGGTTGGCATTGCCCTGGCTGAAGCGCATCAGGCGGACCAGGTCGCCGACGCTGACCGCCTCCTCGACCAGGGCGGACATCAGCCGCGGCGTGGACACGGCCACGTCCACGCCCCAGGACTCGTTGAAGAGCCACTCGTTCTTCGGGTTGTTCACCCGGGCGACCACTCGCGGCACGGCGTACTCGGTCTTGGCGAGCAGCGAGACGACCAGGTTGACCTTGTCGTCACCGGTCGCGGCGATCACCACGTGGCAGCGCTGCAGCGCCGCCTCGTCCAGCGAGGTGATCTCACAGGCGTCGGCCAGCAGCCACTCCGCCATGGGCACCCGCTCCACCGAGATGGAGTTGGGGTTCTTGTCGATCAGCAGGACCTCGTGACCGTTCTCCAGCAGCTCGCCCGCGATCGAGCGGCCCACGGCACCGGCACCGGCAATGGCGACCCGCATCAGTGACCCTCCTCCTTCGGTCCCTGCGCGAACGCGGCCTCGACCGCCGTCAGATCGGCCCGGCGCAGCATCACGTGCACCAGGTCGCCCTCCTGCACCACCATCTGCGGCGAGGGGAGGACCCCCTCGCCGAGCCGGGTCACGAACGACACCCGGGCGCCGGAGGCCTCCTCCAGGCGGCTGACCCGCTGACCGACCCAGCCCGGGTGGTACGCGACCTCGGCCAGCTGCACGCTGCCGCTCGGGTCCTGCCACAGCGGCTCGGCGCCGCTCGGCAGGAGCCGGCGCAGCATCTGGTCGGCGGTCCAGCGGACCGTCGCCACGGTCGGGATGCCCAGGCGCTGGTACACCTCGGCCCGGCGCGGGTCGTAGATCCGGGCCGCGACGTTCTCGATGCCGAAGGTCTCCCGGGCGACCCGGGCGGCGATGATGTTGGAGTTGTCGCCGCTGGAGACGGCGGCGAACGCGCCGGCCTCCTCGATGCCCGCCTCGCGCAGGGTGTCCTGGTCGAAGCCGACGCCGGTCACCCGGCGCCCGTTGAAGCCGGCGCCCAGGCGACGGAAGGCGGTCGGGTCCTGGTCGACCACGGCCACCGAGTGGCCCTGTTTCTCCAGGGCTCTCGCGAGGGCCGAGCCCACGCGGCCGCAGCCCATGATGACGATGTGCACCGGCGCTACCTCACCCATCCCGAAGGGTTCTTGACCTGCGCAAACACCGTTCATCTCCCTTTCCCGCCCGGTCCTGCCGGGACGAGGGTTCTCGTGGGGCGTCGGCCGGACTCCGCTCGACAACCAGAGTGTTGCCCACCGACTCGTATCCGACACGCTAGCCGGTCCACCGAACACAGTCGCGACGAAGGGGGGGATGAACGGCGCAAGTGCTGCCGGGAAAGCCCTACGATTCCTTAACGTGCCTATGCCGACTGACCTTCCGAAACGCCTCCTGATCGGGCGCGCCCTGCGCAGCGACAAGCTCGGAGAGACGCTCCTTCCCAAGCGGATCGCGCTGCCCGTCTTCGCCTCGGACGCGCTCTCCTCGGTCGCGTACGCCCCCGAGGAGATCCTGCTCACGCTCTCCGTCGCGGGAGCCTCGGCGATCCACTTCTCCTGGCAGATCGGCGTCGTGGTGGCGATCGTGATGCTCGCCGTCGTCGCCTCCTACCGGCAGAACGTGCACGCCTACCCCAGCGGCGGCGGTGACTACGAGGTGGCGACCGTCAACCACGGTCCGGCCTCCGGTCTGGTGGTTGCCGCGGCCCTGATGGTCGACTACGTGCTGACCGTCGCCGTCTCCACCACCTCGGGCGTCGCCAACGTGGTCTCCGCCGTCCCGGCACTGCGCGGCCACGAGATGATCGTCTCGGTGGTCGTGGTCGTGGTGCTGATGGGCATGAACCTGCGCGGGGTGCGCGAATCCGGCTCCGCCTTCGCCGTCCCCACCTACGCCTTCATGGCGGGCGTGATCGGCATGGTCGGCTACGGCGTCTTCCGGCACTTCGTGCTCGGCCAGTCCATGCCCGCCGAGAGCTCCGGTTTCCACCTCGCCGCCACCCCCGGCAACGACTCGCTGGCCGGCTTCGCGATGGTGTTCCTGCTGCTGAAGTCCTTCTCCTCCGGCTGCGCCGCGCTCACCGGTGTCGAGGCGATCTCCAACGGCGTGCCGGCCTTCCGCAAGCCGAAGAGCAAGAACGCGGCCACCACCCTGCTGCTGATGGCGAGCATCGCCGTGGTGATGTTCATGGGCATCATCTGGCTGGCCAGGCTGACCGGCGTGCAGATGGCCGAGAACCCGACCGAGCAGCTGGTCGGCGCCGGCTCCGGCTACCACCAGAAGACCGCGCTGGCGCAGATCAGCGAGGCCGTCTTCAACAACTTCACGCCCGGCTTCTACTTCGTCGCCGCCGTCACCGGCCTGATCCTGGTGCTCGCCGCCAACACCGCCTTCAACGGGTTCCCGGTGCTCGGCTCGATCCTCGCCCAGGACCGTTACCTGCCCCGCCAGCTGCACACCCGCGGCGACCGACTGGCCTTCTCCAACGGCATCATCCTGCTGGCGATCGCCGCGATCCTGCTGATCATCGCCTTCAACGCGGATCCGACCCGGCTGATCCAGCTCTACATCGTCGGCGTCTTCGTCTCCTTCAACATGAGCCAGTCCGGCATGATCCGGCACTGGACCCGGCTCCTGCGCACCGAGACCGACCCGGCCAAGCGGCGCCACATGCAGCGCAGCCGGGCGATCAACGGCTTCGGCCTGGTGATGACCATGGCGGTGCTGATCGTCGTCCTGGTCACCAAGATCGGCCACGCCTGGATCGCGATCGCCGCGATGGTCGTGCTGTTCGTGATGATGAAGGGCATCCGTCGCCACTACGACCGGGTCTCCGACGAACTCATCGCCGCCGAGGAACCGGACGACGTGGTGCTGCCGACCCGGGTGCACGCCATCGTGCTGGTCTCCAAGCTGCACAAGCCGGCGCTGCGCGCCCTCGCCTACGCCAGGCTGGCCCGTGCCCAGACCCTGGAGGCCGTCACCGTCAACGTCGACGCGGCCGACACCGCAGCGCTGCGGCGGGAGTGGGACGAGCGGGGCATCGAGGTCCCGCTCAAGGTGCTGGACTCGCCGTACCGGGAGATCACCGGGCCGGTTCTGGACTACGTGAAGAACCTGCGGCGCAGCAGCCCGCGCGACGTGGTCGCCGTCTACATCCCCGAGTACGTGGTCGGCCACTGGTACGAGCACCTGCTGCACAACCAGAGCGCGCTGCGGCTCAAGGGGCGGCTGCTGTTCAAGCCCGGTGTGATGGTCACCTCGGTGCCCTGGCAGCTGGAGTCCTCCGAGCGGCGCAAGCCGCAGAAGGCCTGGTCGGCCCCGGGATCCGTCCGCCGTGGCGAGCCGCGGGCGCCGAAGGCCGTAAAGTCGAAGGATTCCGACCGTGCCGGTGCGAATGCCGGTGCCACCTCCGACCGCAGCAAGGACTCCTCCCAGTGACGCGCAACACTTCGCCCCGCTCCTCGGGCTCCTCCGGCGCCTCCGGCAAGGGCAAGGGCGCCCGTCGGGGCGGCTCCCAGCCCGGACAGGTGGCCCGGCCGCGCTGGGGCAAGCCGCAGCGCCCGGAGGCCACCGACCGTGAGGGGCTGACGGCGCGCACGGCGCCGGTCGTGCCGGGGGAGGCCCCGGTCGAGAAGGCCGTTCGGGACGGGAAGGCGGCCCGGGCGGAGAAGCCCGTGCGCGGTGAGAAGGCCGCTGGTGGCGAGAAGGCCGGGCGCGGTGAGAAGGCCGGGCGAGGCGGGAAGCCCGTCCAGGACGGCAAGGGCGCGGAACCGGCCGGCCGGAAGGCGCCGCGCAAGCAGGCGGTGCGGCCGCCGAAGGCGCTGCGCGGCCAGTCCGTGCGGGCCGCGCGGCCGGAGAAGCCGTCCGGGGAGCCGCTGGTCGGCGAGCGCTACGAGGTCGAGGTCGGCCCGGTCGCGCACGGCGGCGGGCACTGCGTGGCCCGGCACGAGGGGCGGGTGCTGTTCGTCCGGCACGCGCTGCCCGGCGAGAAGGTGGTCGCGCTGGTGACCGAGGGCACCAGCACCTCGCGCTTCCTGCGCGCGGACGCGGTGGAGGTGCTGGAGCCCGCCAAGGACCGGATCGAGGCGCCCTGCCCGTTCGCCGGGCCGGGCAAGTGCGGCGGCTGCGACTGGCAGCACGTCACCCCGGGCGGGCAGCGCAAGCTCAAGGCGGCCGTGCTGACCGAGCAGCTGGCGAAGCTGGCCGGGCTGACCCCGGCCGAGGCGGGCTGGGACGGCAGCGTCGAGCCGGTCGGTGGCAAGCTGCAGGCCGGGCAGGTGCCGGCCTGGCGCACCCGGGTGCAGTACACGGTGGACGCGGAGAGCGGCAAGGTCGGGCTGCGCAAGCACCGCTCGCACGAGGTGCAGGTCATCGACCGCTGCCTGATCGCCGCCGAGGGTGTCACCGAACTGGGCATCGAGTCCCGGGACTGGCCGGGGGTGGCGAGCGTCGAGGCGGTCGCCGCGACCGGCTCCTCGGACCGCCAGGTCGTCCTGACCCCGCGCGACGGCGCCCAGCTGCCGCTGGTCGAGCTGGACAAGCCGGTGTCGATCGCCCGAATCGACGACCAGGGCGACGTGCACAAGGTGCACGGGCGCGGCTTCGTTCGCGAGCGGGCGGCCGGACGGACCTGGCGGGTCAGCAACGGCGGCTTCTGGCAGATCCACCCGGAGGCGCCGGACACCCTGGTCGACGCGGTGCTGGACGGCCTGGACCCGCAGTGGGGTGAGAGCGCGCTCGACCTGTACTGCGGGGTCGGCCTGTTCGCCGGCGCGCTCGCCGACCGGGTCGGCGAGGACGGTGCGGTGCTCGGCATCGAGTCCGCCCCGCAGGCCGTGGTCGACGCCCGGCACAACCTCGCCGCGCTGGACAACGTGCGGATCGAGTGCGACCGGGTCGAGACGCTGCTGCCGCGCACCGGCATCACCGCCACCGACCTGATCGTCCTGGACCCGCCCCGCTCCGGCGCCGGGCGCGAGACCGTCGGCCACCTGGTCGGCCTGGAGGCGCGCCGGATCGCGTACGTGGCCTGCGACCCGGCGGCGCTCGCCCGGGACCTGGCGTTCTTCCGCGAGGGCGGCTACCGGCTGGTCTCGCTGCGGGCCTTCGACCTGTTCCCGATGACCCACCACTTCGAGTGCGTGGCGATCCTGGAGCCGGCCGGGGCCTGACCCCGGTGACGCCCGAGGAGGCGGCCCCCGTCGTGGACGGGGGCCGCCTCCTCGGCTTTGTGGGCCCTCTTGTTGGGGGCTCGGCGGTTCTCGGTGATGCTCGGCGCTCTCGTGGGTAGCGGGGGCTACCCGTTGCTCTCCTCCTCGTCGGCGCTGTGCGGAAGGTCGATGCCGTGTTGGGCGGCGAGCCTGAGGAGTGAGGCGACCCGGCCCTCGTATGCCTGGACGCCGTCGGCGTCCCCTTCGGCCCGGGCTGCCGCGAGGTCCCGCCGGGCCTGGGCGAGCTGCTCGCGCAGCTCCTGGTCGAACATGGCTGTCATTGCCGGCCTCCACAAAACCGGTCGGTGCCGCTCGGGGAACGCTCAGGGGAGTTCAGATTCCCGGATGCTTCGGGACTCTTCAAGTCAGGTCCGGTCGGGTTCAGGGTAGGTCCGGTGGGTTCAGGGTAGGCCTGGTCACGGGTGGGGCGGCGTCGGGACGGCGCCGGGCGGGTTCGGTGGCGGGCTCGGTGCAGGGTTCGGTGACAGGGGTGGGGCGGGTTCGGTGACGGACAGGTTGCGTGGGGGCGTGCGGCAGGTGTGCGGGCGGTGTGCGTGCGCCCTTGTTGTGCTAGCACTTCGGCGCTAGCTTGAACGACATGGGCAAGAAGCAGCTGAACGTCCGAGTGGACGCCACGACCGCGGAGATGGCCCGGGAACGGGCGGAGCAACAGGGGATCAGCATGAACCAGTACATCGAACGCCTGGTCCAGCAGGACATGGGTGAGTCGGGACGCGCCTTCATCGACGCCGCCGCGCAGTTCATGAAGGAGTACGAGACGGCCTTCCTCGCCGAGTTCGGGGAGTCGGGCGAGCTCCAGGACGTGCGCCGTTGAAGCTGGAGGTCGACCTCTCGTGGCTGCTCATGACCGCGGAGCAGTACACGCCCGGTGACCCGCAGGTCACCGACTACGGGTCGCTGCTCGCGGCCGTCACCCGGCACCAGGCCGAGATCTTCGACATCTCCGTCTACCCCGAACCCCAGGACCGCGCCGCCGCGTTGATGCACCAGCTCATCAGGGTGCCCGCTCTGGAGAAGACCAACGAACTCTTCGCGACCGCCGTCGCCTACGCCTATCTCGTCGCCAGTGGCTGCACCGTCGCCACCACCGCCCGCGAGGTGCGCAGCCTCTCCCGAGCCATTCGGGAGGGGAGGCTGGGGGTGTCCGGGGTCGCCGAGCGACTGGCGGCCTGGGTCGTCGACGAGGCCGAGGGGGAGGGTGTCACTGGGGCGGAGGACGAGGACGAGGACGACGACTGAGTGCCGTCCTCGCCCGGGGGCGCGTCCTACGCTTCGGCGTCGGGGGTGGCGTCGGGGTCGGCGTCGGGGGCGGTTCGTGCGGAGTCGGGAGTCGCCTGTGCGGTGTCCGGGACGGTGGGCTCCGCGATGAGGGCCGTCGCGAACGGGCGGAAGCCGGCCCGACGGTAGATCCGGGCGACGTCCTCGTCGGCGGCGGACAGGAACACCGTCCGCACTCCGTTGGCGCGGGCGTGCGCCACCAGGGCCGCGGTGACCGCCAGAGCCAGCCCGCGCCGCCGGGCGGAGGGCAGCGTCCCGACGCCGACCACCTCGGTGACCGCGCCCACCGGGTTGTGCTGGCCGGCGCACAGCACCTCGTCGCCGTCGCCGTCCAGCACGGCGGCCAGCACGGAGACGCCGTCGGTGATCCGCCGAGCGATCCGCGCCACCGCGCCGGAAGCCGTCAACTCGGCCACACTGGCCGCCAGTTCGGCCGATCCGGCGGCGCCGATGGCGGTACCCGGGCTGCCGAACGCCACGTGCGGGACAGCGACCGCGGCGGCCAGCTCGGGGGCGTCCGCGGCCAGCACCCGGACCTCCACCCGCTCCGGGGGGGCCGGTGCCGGGGCCGCCTCGTCCTGCGGGCCGAGCACCAGCAGCGGGTGCTCGTGCACCGTCAGCCCGGCCGCCTCCACCGCGGCGCGCAGCTCCGGGTTCTGCTCGGCCACCCACTCGAAGGCCTCCGGCACGCCCAGCTCCCGCTGCCGCGCCAGTACCCGGCGGACGTCCTCGGCGGTGGCGGCCGGGCCGTCGTGGCCGGGGGTGGGGCGGGCGTAGTAGTGCCAACCGGTGCTGCCGTTGCGGACGAACAGGGTCAGTGGGCCGAAGTCCTCGGCGGTGGCGGCGCTGCGCGGTACGGCGTCGTAGTAGCGCTCGATCCCGGTGAGCAGGGCGTGGTCCGGATCATGATCAGCTGAAGTCACGGCGTGCATCCAAGCAGGGGCGCGGATGGGGTGCCACCGTATTTGCGCGGACGGTCGCTCGAGCGGTTCGGCGGCCGGTGTCACGAGGGCGGCTCGGCGCTCGATTGTTGCCGAACGCTTACCAGGTCGCGGCGATCTTGTGCGTGTACGCCGGGCATGCTGAGGCCTTCACAGCTCTGCCGAGGGGGACGGCGGACGTCCGTACTCGGCGAGGCAAGGGGGAAGTCAGGTCCATGAGGCTCTGCTTTCTGGTGGAGGAACACTACCGGCGGGACGGCATGCCGCTGGACGTGGTGCGTCAACTCACCGCGTGGGGTCACCGGGTGGACGTGCTGCGCCCCGGTGACTCGCTGATGGCGATCTCCGAGGCGGTCCGGGCCGGAAGCCACGACGCCTGGGTGCTCAAGACCGTCTCCGGCGGCCCCGGACTCACCCTGCTGGAGGCCGCCGCCGCCGTGGGGCTCACCACCGTCAACGACGTCCGCTCGATCCGCGGCGTCCGGGACAAGGCGCTGGCCTCGGTGATCGCCCGCACCCGCGGCCTGCCCGTCCCGGTCACCTACGCCGCCGCCCGTTGGGAGCGGCTCGCCGAGATCCCGGCGGCCGAGTACCCGCTGGTCGTCAAGCCGGCGGACGGCAGCTCCGGGCGCGGCGTGCGGCTGGTGGCCGGGCCCGACGACCTGATCGGGCTCGGGCCCGAACTCGCCGCCGAGGGGCTGCTGATCGCGCAGCCGTACGTGCCCAACGGTGGGACGGACCTCAAGGTGTACTGCGTCGACGGCGAGCTCTTCGCGACCGAACGGGAGTCCCCGTTGCACCCCGGGCAGGGCGTGCGCGAGCGGCCGGTGCCGTTGCCGGGGAGCGTTGCGCGGATCGCGACGCAGGTGGGCGAGGTGTTCGGGCTGGACCTGTACGGGGTCGACGTGCTGCTCGCGCCGGACGGGCCGGTGGTGGTGGACGTCAACGACTTCCCGAGCTTCCGGCAGGTGCCGGACGCGGTGGCGAAGGTCGCCCGGGCGGTGCTGCGGCTCGCGCGCAGCGGTACGGCGGTGTCGGTGCCCGCGCTGGTCGCGGCCGGGGGCGACGAGTACGACCGACTCGGCCTGGTGGACGGTGGGTTGCGGTGAGGGTCGGGCTGATCACGGGCGACCCGGGGCACCCGGTGCTCGCGGCCGCGGCCGAGCTGCTGGTGCGGCACGGCTGCCGGGTGGAGGCCGTGCCGATCGGCGACGGTGGTGTCGCTGCGGGGGCGCTCGCCGATGTCTATCTGCTCAAGGCGCGTACGCCGCAAGCGCTGGCGGTGGCAGCGGAGTTGGAGCGGCGCGGGGCGGTGGTCGTCAACTCGGCGGCGGCCACGGAGCTTTGCCAGGACCGGGTACGGATGGCCTCGCTCGCCCGGGGCGCCGGGCTGCCGTTCGCGGCCACCGTCGCGGCCGGGACGCTGGCCGAACTCGCTTCTCCTGCCTACCCGTTCGTGGTGAAGAGTCGACACAGCCGGCGGCACGACCTGGTCGCGCTGGTCGACGGCCCGGCCCGGCTGCGCGACCTCGCCGAACGCTGGCCGCAGGAGGAGGTCGTCGCCCAGCCGTACCTCCCGGGCAACGGCTGGGACCAGAAGCTGTGGGTGGTCGACGGGCAGGTGTTCGCGGCCCGACGGCGCTCCGAACTCGCTTGTGTGGTGGAAGAGTTGGAGGCGGCGCCGGAGTGGGTGCCGTCCGCCCGGCGGGCCGCGCTCGCGCTGCGGGTCGGGGAGGTGTTCGGCCTGGAGGTGTACGGGGTCGACCTGCTGGACGGGGCGGCCGAACCGGTGATCGTGGACGTCAACGCCTTCCCCGGGGTGCGCGGGCGGCCCGGTGCGCCCGAGGCGCTTGCCGGGCTCGCGTTGCGGGCGGCGCGGGAGCGGGGGCGGGGGCGTACTGCGGGATCGGTGTAGCGCGGTGCGGGTGCGGGTGCGGGTGCGGGTGCGGGCGCGGGTCGGTGCCGGGGTGGCTGGGGAGGCCGTCGGCGGGCGCGGGTGGTTAGGCTGGCTGGCGCCCCCGACCGGTCGGGGCCGAACGGCGAGAGAAGACGGAACGTTGCTGCAGGACATCGAGCCCTACCTGGCCTGCCCCCACTGCGCGCAGGACCTCACCCGGCACGAGCGCAGCCTGCGCTGCCCCGCCGGGCACAGCTTCGACCTCGCCAAGCAGGGCTACGTCAGCCTCCTCGCCGGCGACGCCCACACCGGCACCGGCGACACCGCCGAGATGGTCGCCGCCCGCTCCGACTTCCTCGCCGCCGGGCACTACCGGCCGATTGCCGACGCCCTCGCCTCGACGGCTGTCTCCGTCACGGGCGGTGGAGCGGACGGCCTGGTCGCGGACCTCGGCGCCGGCACCGGCCACTACCTCGCCCACGTCCTGGATGCCCTGCCCGGCCGGGTCGGCGCGGCCCTCGACATCTCCAAGTACGCGCTGCGCCGCGCTGCCAGGGCCCACCCCCGGATCGGCGCCGTGGTCTGCGACGCCTGGCGCCCGCTGCCGCTGCGCGAGGCCTCCGCCGACCTGATGCTCAACGTCTTCGCCCCGCGCAACGGCCCCGAGATCCGCCGGGTGCTGCGCCCCGGCGGCACCCTGCTGCTGGTCTCGCCCACCGCCCGCCACCTGCGCGAACTCGTCGCCACCCTGGGCCTGTTGTCGGTCGACGAGGAGAAGCAGCGCCGGATCGACGAGAAGCTCGGCCCGTACCTGGCGCCGGTCGACCAGCGGTCCGTCGAGTTCACCCTGCGGCTCTCCGCGCAGGACGTCCGGACCGTCGTCGGCATGGGGCCGAGCGCCTGGCACACCGACCCCGACCGGCTCGCGGCCGCCCTCGCCGACCTGCCGGAGCCGGTCGAGGTGACCGCCTCGGTGACGGTGGCCGCGTACCGGCGGCCGTAGGTCAGCGCCGTGCGATAGGGCCGCCACGTTGGGATGAATCTGGCGAGCAGGGACGTTTCGCCCCGCCGGGCTGCGGCTAACGTCCGACGGGTGAACCGCGACGCCGCCGCGCCCGTTGGCCCGGCCCAACTGCGCCCGGGGGCCCCGGAACCCCACCGGGCGCCCGTGCCACGCCCCACCGTCGAGGAGCTGCGGCTCACCGCCTTCAAGTCCTACCGGCGGGCCGTCCTGCCGCTCTCGCCGCTCACCGTGCTGCACGGGCCCGCCGGGGTGGGCAAGTCGAACGCCCTCGACGCGCTGGCCGCACTGTCCCGGCTCGCCCTCGGCGAGGAGATCGCCGGCTCCCTGGACGGACTGCCGGCCCGCACCGGCCCGCTCGCCGCCCCCGTGCGCGGCGGCCTGGCCGGCTGCGTGCCGCACGGGCGGGACGCCGTCATCCTCGGCTGCACCGTCCGCTCGCCGCGCGGCCGGATCCGGCTCGACGTGGTGATCCGCACCGACGGGACGGTCCGGATCGCCCGGGAGTCGCTCAGCCTCGACGGCCGCACCCTGGTGGACACCGGCGAACAGGACGTACGGAACGGGCGCGTCAACGTGTGCTGGCACAACGACACCCGCCAGGGGGACATCCGGGCGCCCTTCCCCAGCGGCACCATGATCACCGCCCAGCTGCCGCTGCGCGTCGCCGGCTCCTCCACCGGCGAGCGGCTCGTCCTGGCCGCCACCGAGGACCTGCTCACCGCGCTGCGCGAGGTCTTCCCGCTGCACCCCGTCCCCGCGCTGATGCGCGGCTGGGCCAAGGCCGACCCGCAGGCCCGGCTGCGCAGCAACGCCGCCAATATCTCCGCCGTGATCAACCGGCTCTCCCACGAGTGCCCGCGCCGGTACGGGCAGCTCCTGCGGGCCGTCCAGGAGGCCGCGCCGCACCCGCTGCTCGGGATCGCCCTCGCCGAGCGGGAGAGCGGGACGGGGCGGCGGGTGCTCGCGGTCTTCGACGAGGGCGTGCTCGGGCGCACCGGGGCCGACCAGGCCTCCGACGGCATGCTGCGCCACCTCGCCTTCGCGGCGGTGCTGCTGACCGGGGCAGGGGTGCTCGACCTCGACGTGGCCTCCGAGGTGCCGTGGGCGCACCGGCAGCTCACCGTGCTCGCCGAGGACCTCGGGGCCGGGCTCGCCGGTGAGCAGACCGCCTCGCTGCTGCGGCTGGCGCGGGACATGGCGGGGCGCAACCAGCTGCGGGTGGTGGCCGCGCTGCAGGAGCCGGGGGCGGCGCGGGAGGCGTTCGGGGTGGGGGACGGGCGGTCGGGTGGTGGGCGGTCGGGGGACGTGGCGCTGGTGGAGTGCCGGCGGGATCCGGCGACGGGGCTGACGGTGCTGCGGCCGGAGGCGGTGCGGGTGCCGGTCCAGTGCGGGCGCGGGGGGCAGGTGGGCGGTGGGGGCTCTTCGGACGGTGCGGGGTCGTCGGACGGTGTTGGCGGGGGTTCTCCGAGTGCGGTCGGGGACGGGGATGCGGTAGACCTGGGGGCGTGAACGAGCGTGTGACGAGGTCGGGGTCGGGGCCGGGGGAGTCGGCGGTGGACGGGGCGTCCGGGGGCGGGGCGGAGCCCGGCGAGCTGAGCCTGGAGGCGCTGCGGCTGAGGCTGGTGGAGTTCGCGGCGGCCCGCCGGTGGGAACCGTTCCACACGCCGAAGAACCTGGCGGCGGCGCTGAGCGTGGAGGCCGGCGAGCTGCTGGAGATCTTCCAGTGGCTCACGCCTGAGCAGGCGGCCGAGGTGATGTCCGACCCGGAGCGGGCCCACCGGGTGCGCGACGAGGTCGCGGACGTGCTGGCGTACCTGGTGCAGTTCTGCACGGTGGTCGGGGTGGACCCGCTGGAGGCGCTCGCCGCCAAGATCGAGCGCAACGAGGACCGCTTCCCGGTGCCGGGCACGGTGGCCGACGTCAATCCTGACAATCGCTGATCACCCGCGCGGGGGAGGGAAGTTATCCACACCCACCGGGTTATCCACAGCTTTCGAAATGCTGGATGCGGCCCACCCCGCCCTCCCCGCACGCTCTCCCCGTGACCACTCGACCGCCCCGGCGGCGGGGCCGGTCGACGGCGACGAGAAGCGGAAGGAGCGGGGGCCATGGAGGCGCTGCGACTGATCAGGACGGCCCGGCACGCGCTGGCCGAAGCCAGACACGTACCGGACGTACTGGCCGAGGCGCGCCAGTCCGCGCTGCTCACCGAGGCGGTGGGCGCGCGGCTGGCGGAGTCGGAGGACGACGACCTGGCGGGGCTCGGCCGACAGCTCTCGGAGGTCGGGGCGCACGCGGCGGTCTGTCTGGGCAGATCCGCCGTCACCGGTGCCCCGGTGCGTGCGGGGCGGGCCGGTCGGTTCGCCGAACTCGGAGAACCGGCGCTGGTGTTGGAGTCGTTGGAGGAACTGCTGGGAGAGGTCGGGGAGACGCTCGTGGTGCTGGCCTGTGGGGCCGACACCGAGAGCCTCTACTGGACGTGCATCGACGGGGTCGACGCGGTGTCGGAGTGCCGGGACGTGACCACGCGGCTGCGCGAGTCGGTCGACCGGGGCGGCGGGGCGGAGCCTGAACGGGCCGATCACGGTGCGCCGTTGCTCGTGGTCCGGCTCGAACCGCCGGGCGAGGGCGGGCCGGGCGAGGAGGGAAGGGCGCCGGACTACCGGGTGCCCGGCGCGGCCGGAGTGCCGGACGTGTCGGTGTCGGCCGGATAGACGGCGGCCGGGGTGGCGTCCCGGGCATCGGACTGCAGCGCGGCGAGGTCCGCGGTCACCGAGGCGAGCAGTTCCTGCATCTGCTCAAGCAGGGTCTTGGGGAGCGCGGGCCCGGCCGGGTCGCCGGTGACCGAGCCGGCCGGGCTGCTCGGGAACTGCGGCGTGGCAGAGGGTTCGGACATGACGGGGACCTCTCCGGATCGGTGGTGCGATGTGCCGCACCAACCAACGAACCGTTCCTGCGATCGGTCACCGCGCACCACTCGATGTGGTCCAACTCCGGTACGCCGTAAGCCTCTCGGGTGACCCGGGGTTGCCGCTGCAGCACGGCCTCGGCTAGGGGCGGAGCGGATCGAGGCGGGCGGAGGAGGGGGAAGGGGGAAGGGGGAAGAACCCACCCCTTGCCACTCTCAACGTATAACGCACCGGGGGCCTTGCGGCAAGGCCCCCGTGGTGGCGCACAATCGCAGGCCTCAGATCGGAGCTGATGCCATGACCCCCCTGACCACCAGCGCTTTCGACCTCCCCGAGCGGCTGTCCGCCAAGGCTGACCCCGCGCTCGTCGCGGCCGACGAGCGGCACTTCGCGGCGATCGCGGAGAGCCTGGAACGGGCGATCGCCGAACTCTCCGAGCAGCTCGACACCGTGCGCCGCGCCCCGGGCGGGGCCGGGCAGGCGGCGATGGACCGGGACATCGAGGTGCACCGGCTGAGCGGCCGGCTGCGCGCCCTGCGCCGTTACGGCCTGGACCTCTGCCTCGGGCGGATCGTGACCGCGGAGGACGGTGAGCCGCTGTACGTGGGCCGGCTCGGGCTGACCGGCAGCGAGGGTCGGCGGCTGCTGGTCGACTGGCGTTCGCCCGCCGCCGAGCCGTTCTTCGCGGCGACCCACGGTGATCCGATGGGCCTGGCGAGCCGCCGCCGCTACCGCTGGACCCGCGGCCGGATCACCGACTACTGGGACGAGGTGTTCACCACCGAGGGCCTGGCCGGGCACGCCGCGCTGGACGACCAGTCGGCGTTCATCGCCAGCCTGGGCGGCAACCGCTCGGCCCGGATGCGGGACGTGCTCGCCACCATCCAGGCCGACCAGGACGCGATCATCCGGGCCGGCTCGCGCGGTGCCCTGGTGGTCGACGGCGGTCCCGGCACCGGCAAGACCGTGGTCGCCCTGCACCGCTCCGCCTACCTGCTGTACTCCGACCCCCGGCTCGGCCACCGGCGCGGCGGTGTGCTGTTCGTGGGCCCGCACCAGCCGTACCTGAACTACGTCGCCGACGTCCTGCCCAGCCTCGGCGAGGAGGGGGTGCGCACCTGCACCCTGCGGGACTTGGTGCCCGAGGGCGCGGCGGCGGTGGAGGAGGCCGATCCGGAGGTGGCGCGGCTGAAGTCCTCGGTGGAGCTGGTGCGGGCGATCGAGAAGGCCGTCCGGTTCTACGAGGAGCCGCCGACCGAGGGGCTGCTGGTCAGCACCCCTTGGGCGGACCTCTGGGTGGGCGCCGGGGACTGGTCCGAGGCCTTCGACGCGCCGGACCCGGGCACCCCGCACAACGAGGCGCGCGAGCAGATCTGGGACGAGCTGGCCGCGATCCTGCTGGACAAGCTGGAGCCGGGCGAGGAGGAGGTCCCGCTCGAGCTGTTCCGGCGCTCGCTGCGGCAGGACCGCGAGCTGGTCGAGACGCTCAACCGGGCCTGGCCGTTGCTGGAGCCGACCGACCTGGTCGGCGACCTCTGGTCGGTGCCCGCCTACCTGCGGATGTGCGCGCCGCACCTGGCCCCGGAGGAGGTCCGCGCGCTCCAGCGCAAGCACGCCCCGCAGTCCTGGACGGTCTCCGACCTGCCGTTGCTGGACGCGGCCCGGCAGCGGCTGGGGGACCGCGGGGCGACGCTGCGCCGTCAGCGCCACCGGGCGTCGGTGGCCGCCGAGCGCGAGCGGATGGCGGAGGTGATCGGCGACCTGATCCAGGCCGACGACGACGGCGAGGGTGTGGTGACGATGCTCCGCGGCCGGGACCTCCAGGACACCCTGGTCGACGAGGACGCGCTGGACGGCGCCGACGCGGAGCCGCTGGCCGGCCCGTTCGCCCACGTCGTGGTGGACGAGGCCCAGGAACTGACCGACGCGCAGTGGCAGATGCTGCTGCTGCGCTGTCCGTCCCGGAGCTTCACCATCGTCGGGGACCGCGCCCAGGCCAGGCACGGCTTCGCCGAGTCGTGGCAGGAGCGGCTCGACCGGGCTGGCTTCGACCGCACCGCCATGGCCTCGCTGAGCATCAACTACCGGACCCCGGAGGAGGTGATGGCGGAGGCCGAGCCGGCCATCCGGGCGGCGCTGCCGGACGCCAACGTGCCGACCTCGGTACGTAGCAGCGGCATTCCGGTCCGGCACGGTTCGGTGGCGGAGCTGGCGGCGGTCGTGGACGGCTGGCTCGCCGAGCACGACGAGGGTGTCGCCTGCGTCATCGGCGATCCGGGCTTCCGGGAGCGGCCGCGGGTCCGTTCACTGACCCCGGAGCTGGCCAAGGGCCTGGAGTTCGACCTGGTCGTGCTGGTCGATCCGGAGGCGTTCGGCGAGGGCGTGGAGGGGGCGGTCGACCGCTACGTGGCGATGACCAGGGCCACCCGGCAGCTCGTCGTCCTGCGGAGTCGCTGAGGCACCCCCTGCCTACGGACGGGGGCCCGGCGCACATGCGCGCCGGGCCCCCGTCGTCCCTGTGGCCCCCGTCGTCCTTGCGGCCTCAACCGGCCTCAACCGGCCTCAACCGGCCTCAACCGGCCTCAACCGGCCTCAACCGGCCTCAACCGGCCTCAACCGGCCTCGACGGGCCGCAACGGGCCTCGACCGGCCGCCGGCCCAAGGGCCTTGGCCCGGAGGTCAGTTGTGGGCGTGCAGGTCCGCGTTCAGGCCGCCCCAGGAGCCGGAGCGGGCGATGACCTCGACCGCGCCGGTCTGCGAGTTGCGGCGGAACAGCAGGTTGTCCTGGCCGGACAGCTCGACGGCCTTGGCCACGCTGCCGGCCGGAGTGGTGACCCGGGTGCCGGCGGTGACGTACAGGCCGGCCTCGACGACGCAGTCGTTGCCGAGCGAGATGCCGATGCCGGCGTTGGCGCCGAGCAGGCAGCGCTCGCCGACGGAGACGACCTGCTTGCCGCCGCCGGAGAGGGTGCCCATGATCGAGGCGCCGCCGCCGATGTCGCTGTGGTCGCCGACGACGACGCCCGCGCTGATCCGGCCCTCGACCATAGAGGTGCCGAGGGTGCCGGCGTTGAAGTTGACGAAGCCCTCGTGCATCACGGTGGTGCCGGCCGCGAGGTGCGCGCCGAGCCGGACGCGGTCGGCGTGGGCGATGCGCACGCCGGTCGGGGCGACGTAGTCGGTCATCCGCGGGAACTTGTCGATCCCGTAGACGGCCAGCTGGCCGCCCTGGGCGCGGACGGCGAGGCGGGCCTGCTCGACCTTGTCCACCGGGACGGGGCCGATGCTGGTCCACGCGACGTTGGCGAGCAGTCCGAAGATGCCGTCCAGGTTCTGGCCGTGCGGCTGGACCAGGCGGTGGCTGAGCAGGTGCAGGCGCAGGTACAGGTCGTGGGTGTCGAGCGGCTTCTCGTCCAGCGAGGCGATGGTGGTGCGCACGGCGACCACCTCGACGCCGCGGCGGGCGTCGGCGCCCAGGGCGTCGGCCGCGCCGGCGCCGAGCTCGGCCTCGGCCTGCTCGGCGGTCAGGCGCACGGTGCCGGCCGGGCCGGGCTCGGTGGCCAGCGCGGGGGCGGGGTACCAGGTGTCGAGGACGGTGCCGTCGGCGGCGATGGTGGCCAGACCGGCGGCCACGGCGCCGTTCGCCGGGGAAGTGGATTCGAGCGAGGTGGATTCAGCAGTCACACGGTGCACGTTAACCAATGCGGGGCTCCGCTGCCGAACACGCCCAGGGTCCGGACGCGGCGGACGGACCCGCAGGCCGGCCGCCCACCGGGCCGGAAATTGCGGTGCCCGGACGCCTCTCGCTGGACGATACTCGGCCGGGTGTTCATGTCGATTTCCACTACCGGCAGCGCCGAGAGCCCGGCGACGGATCTCGGGTTCCTGCTGCACAAGCACCCCGGCAAGGTCCAGCGGTTCACGACGTCCCACGGCGAGGCCCACGTCTTCTACCCCGCGGCGGGGGACGAGGTCTGCACGGCGGCGCTGCTGCTGGACATCGACCCGATCGCCCTGGTCCGCAAGGGCCGGGGCAGCGGCCGGGGGCGGGGCGGTTCGCCCGACTTCGCGCTCTCGCAGTACGTCAACGACCGCCCGTACGCCGCGTCCTCGCTGCTCGCGGTGGCGCTGCGGACGGTGTTCCGGTCCGCGATGAAGGGCGACTGCCCGGCCCGCCCTGAGCTGCCGGGGCTGCTCCGCCCGTTGCGGATCGAGCTGCCGGCGGTGCCCGCGAACGGTGCGGGCGATGGCGGTGGCCCGGCCATGGTGGCCCGACTGTTCGAGCCGCTGGGCTGGCGGGTGGAGGCGTCGGCGGTCCCGCTGGACGAGGCGTTCCCGGAGTGGGGCGAGTCCCGTTACGTGCGGGTGGTGCTCGCCTCCGAGACGGTGCGGCTGGCCGAAGCGCTGCAGCAGCTGTACGTCCTGCTGCCGGTGCTGGACGGTGCGAAGCACTACTGGGTGGCCCCGGACGAGGTGGACAAGCTGCTCGCCGCCGGTGAGGGCTGGCTGGCGGCCCACCCCGAGCGCGCCCTGATCGTCCGGCGCTACCTGTCCCGCCGCTGGTCGCTGACCCGGGCCGCGATGGAGCGCCTGGAGCTGGCCCGGCTGGCGGAGGCGGACGACCGCGAGGTGGAGGAGATCGACAACGCGGTCGACGACCGGCCGGACGAGGAGACCGTCGACACCACCGAGCACGCCGAGCCCCGCCCGCCGTCCCTCGCCGAGCAGCGCCGCGCCGCGATCCTCACCGCCCTGCGTGACACCGGCGCGGCCCGGGTCGCCGACCTCGGCTGCGGCCAGGGCGAGTTGATCGGCGAGCTGCTGAAGGACGCCCGGTTCACCGACATCCTCGGCGTGGACGTGTCGGCACGGGCGCTCCAGGCGGCGAACCGCAAGCTGCGCCTGGAGCGGTTGCCCGAGCGGCAGGCGGCCCGGGTGACGCTGGCGCAGGGTGCGCTGACGTACACCGACGCCCGGCTGAAGGGCTACGACGCGGCGGTGCTGTGCGAGGTGATCGAGCACCTGGACCTGCCGCGGCTGCCCGCGCTGGAGTACGCGGTGTTCGGCGCGGCCCGGCCGAAGGCCGTGGTGGTCACCACGCCCAACGTCGAGTACAACGTCCGCTGGGAGACCCTGCCGGCGGGCGGCGCCCGGCACGCCGACCATCGTTTCGAGTGGTCCCGCGCCGAGTTCGGCGCCTGGGCGGAGAAGGTCGCGGCGGGGTACGGCTACACAGTGGAGCTGCGCCCGGTCGGGCCGGAGGACCCGGAGGTCGGCCCGCCGACCCAGCTCGCCCTGTTCCGCATCGACCCCGGCACCAACCCCGGCACCAACCCCGGCACCACCACCGACCCCCGCACCAGCACCAGCACCAACCCCGGCACCACCACCGACCCCCGCACCAGCACCAGCACCAGCACCAACCCCGACACGACGCCCGAGACCACCACCCCACCCGAGGGAGGCACGACCCGATGACCCACGACGCGACCCGCGACCCCGCCCCGGCCCAGCCCGGGAGCACGCCCGCCCCCCGCCGCCTCCCGGTCACCGACGTCTCCCTGGTCGTCCTGATCGGCACCAGCGGCGCGGGCAAGTCCACCTTCGCCCGCCGCCACTTCCTGCCCACCCAGGTGGTCTCCTCCGACTTCTGCCGCGGCCTGGTGGCCGACGACGAGAACGACCAGTCGGCGTCCGCCGAGGCCTTCGACCTCCTGCACCACATCGTCGGCAAGCGCCTCGCGGCCGGCCGCCTCACCGTGGTGGACGCCACCAACGTCCAGCCGGAGGCCCGCCGCCAGTTGGTGGCGATCGCCCGTGCCCACGACGTGCTGCCGATCGCGATCGTGCTGGACGTCCCGCCGGGCGTGTGCGCCGAGCGCAACCGCTCCCGCCCGGACCGCCAGCTGCCCGCCCACGTCGTGCCGCGCCAGCACCGCGAACTGCGCCGGTCGCTCAAGGGCCTGGAGCGCGAGGGCTTCCGCAGGGTGCACGTGCTGCGTGGCGAGGCGGAGGTGGCGGCGGCCGGGATCGAGCTGGAGAAGCGCTACAACGACCTGCGCCACCTCTCCGGCCCGTTCGACATCGTCGGTGACATCCACGGCTGCCGTTCCGAGCTGGAGACGCTGCTGACCCGGCTCGGCTACTCCCTCACCCGGGACGCCGAGGGCCGCCCGGTGGACGCCGTCCACCCCGCGGGCCGTACCGCCGTGTTCGTCGGCGACCTGGTCGACCGCGGCCCGGACACCCCGGGCGTGCTGCGCCTGGTGATGGGCATGGTGGCGGCCGGCCACGCGATCTGCGTGCCGGGTAACCACGAGAACAAGCTCGGCCGGGCGATGGACGGCAAGAAGGTCACCGTCTCGCACGGCCTCCAGGAGTCGCTGGACCAACTGGCCGGGGAGTCAGAGGAGTTCAGGGACGAGGTGCGCGCCTTCATGCGCGGCCTGGTCAGCCACTACCTGCTGGACGGCGGTGCCCTGGTGGTCTGCCACGCCGGCCTGCCGGAGCGGTACCACGGCCGCAACTCCGGCCGGGTGCGCTCGCACGCGCTCTACGGGGAGACCACCGGCGAGACCGACGAGTACGGCCTGCCGGTGCGCTACCCGTGGGCGGAGGAGTACCGCGGCCGGGCGCTGGTGGTCTACGGCCACACCCCGGTGCCGAGCGCGAGCTTCGTCAACAACACCATCTGCCTGGACACCGGCTGCGTGTTCGGCGGCAGTCTGACCGCGCTGCGCTACCCGGAGCGCGAGCTGGTGAGCGTCGAGGCGGAGCGGGAGTGGTACGCCCCGGTGCGTCCGCTGATCACCGACGCGCCGGGGGCCCGCGAGGGCCGTCCGCTGGACCTCGCGGACGTGGCCGGCCGCCGGACGGTGGAGACCGGTCTGCTCGGGCGGGTCGCCGTCCGGGAGGAGAACGCGACGGCCGCGCTGGAGGTGATGAGCCGCTTCGCGCTGGACCCGCGGCTGCTCGCCTACCTGCCGCCGACGATGGCGCCGAGCCCGACGTCCCGCCGGGAGGGGTATCTGGAGCATCCGGAGGAGGCCTTCTTCGCCTACCGCGCGGACGGCGTGCGGCACCTGGTGTGCGAGGAGAAGCACATGGGCTCGCGCGCGGTGCTGCTGGTGGCCCGGGACGGCACCGCGTTGGAGCGGCGCTTCGGGCTGGCGGGCCCGGGTGCGATCTGGACCCGGACCGGACGGGCCTTCCTGGACGACGAGGAGTTGACCGCCGCGGTGCTCGGCAGGGTCCGGTCCGCGGCCGAACGGGCTGGCCTGTTCAAGGAGTTGGGTACCGACTGGCTGCTGCTGGACGCCGAGTTCATGCCGTGGTCGCTGAAGGCGGTGGAGCTGCTGCGCCGCCAGTACGCCGCGGTCGGCGCGGCGGCCGGCGCCGCCCTGCCGGAGGTGCTGTCCGCACTGGAGCAGGCGGCCGCGCGCGGGCTGGAGCTCGGAGAGCTGACCTCCCGCCAGCGCCGCCGCGTCGCCGACGCGCGGGCGTTCACCGAGGCGTACCGGCGCTACTGCTGGCCGACGGAGGGGCTGTCGGGCATCCGGCTCGCACCGTTCCAGCTGCTGGCCGCCGAGGGGGCGAACCTCGCGGTGCGCCCGCACGACGAGCACCTGGCCCGGATCGACCGCCTGGTGGAGGCCGACGACCCGGCGGCCCCCGTGCTGCACCGCACCGGGCGGGTCCTGGTGGACGTCGAGGACGAGGCCTCGGTGGGCGCCGCGACCGCCTGGTGGGAGGAGCTGACGGCGGCGGGCGGCGAGGGCATGGTGGTCAAGCCACTGGCCTCGGTGGTGCGGACGGTGCGCGGCGAGGGCCGTCCGGGCGGCCTGGTGCAGCCGGGGGTGAAGGTCCGCGGCCGGGAGTACCTGCGGATCGTCTACGGCCCGGACTACACCGAGCACCTGGAGCGGCTGCGGATGCGTTCGCTGGGCCACAAGCGTTCGCTGGCGCTGCGCGAGTACGCGCTGGGCCTGGAGGCGCTGGACCGGCTGGCGGCGGGGGAGCCGCTGTGGCGGGTGCACGAGCCGGTGTTCGCGGTGCTCGCGCTGGAGTCGGAGCCGGTCGACCCGCGCCTGTGACCGCCCGGCCCGCCTCGGCGGGCGCGGGTGACGAACGCCGCCGGGTACGGGTGATGAAGGGGGAGTCCCGCTCGGGGATCCCCCTTCATCACCACCACTCTGTATAGAAATTCCGAGCGTCGTATACACTTGCCGCTTTCCGGCAAGTACCGCACGTACCACCAGTACCGTCACCCCAGGAGCCCGGCATGGCCTTCAACCTCCGGAACAGGCACTTCCTCAAGGAGCTCGACTTCACGCCCCAGGAGTTCCGCTTCCTGGTGGACCTCGCGGCCGGGCTCAAGGCGGCCAAGTACGCGGGCACCGAGCAGCCCCGGCTGCGCGGCAAGAACATCGCGCTGATCTTCGAGAAGACCTCCACCCGGACCCGCTGCGCCTTCGAGGTCGCGGCCCACGACCAGGGCGCCCTCACCACCTACCTGGACCCGTCCGGCTCGCAGATCGGCCACAAGGAGTCGGTGAAGGACACCGCCCGGGTGCTCGGCCGGATGTTCGACGGCATCGAGTACCGCGGCCACGGCCAGGAGATCGTCGAGGAGCTGGCCGAGTACGCCGGCGTCCCGGTCTGGAACGGCCTGACCGACGAGTGGCACCCCACCCAGATGCTGGCGGACGTGCTCACGATGACCGAGCACAGCACCAAGCCGCTGACCGACGTCGCCCTCGCCTACCTCGGCGACGCCCGCTCCAACATGGGCAACTCGCTGCTGGTCACCGGCGCACTGCTCGGCATGGACATCCGGATCGTCGCCCCGCGGGCCCTCTGGCCGGCCGAGGAGGTGAGGAAGGCGGCGCAGGAGCTGGCCGAGAGCACCGGCGCCCGGATCACCCTCACCGAGGACGTGGCCCAGGGCGTGGCCGGCGCCGACTTCCTCTACACCGACGTCTGGGTCTCGATGGGCGAGCCCAAGGAGGTGTGGGCCGAGCGGATCGCGCTGCTCAAGCCGTACCAGGTGTCCATGGACACCGTCCGGGCCACCGGCAACCCGGACGTGAAGTTCCTGCACTGCCTGCCGGCCTTCCACGACCTCGGCACGGTGGTCGGGCGGCAGATGCACGAGGCGACCGGCATGACCGAACTGGAGTGCACCGACGAGCTGTTCGAGTCGGCGCACTCCATCGTGTTCGACCAGGCGGAGAACCGGCTGCACACCATCAAGGCGGTCCTGGTCGCCACCCTCGGTTCCTGACGCGGGCCACCGTGCCGCCTCCCGAGGACGGCCGGACGACCGGATGGCCGGACGACCGGACGGGTTAACGCGCCAGCTTGACGCAGCCCACCCGGTCGCCCGCCGCGTGCGGACCGGCCGGGGTGCCCGCGTGCAGCACCAGCGAGCGGGCCTCGCCGGGCCGCGGCTGCCAGTCGACGACGGCCGTGGCGGTGCCCCGGCCCTGCCCGTCGGTGCGCAGCACCAGCCGCAGTTCGTTGCGGTCGTTGGCGTAGGCCGGGTCGGTGGACGGCTGCACCGGGTCGACCACGTCCTGGTAGTGCGGCCCGGAGGCGGCCGGGTCGGCCCCGCAGTCGCCGGTGTGCAGGTGTGCCGGGAACTCGTGGTCGGGGGCGAGCCCGGCCACCGTCAGGGTGAGTACCGTACGCCCGGGCTCCGAGCGGTCGGTGACGATCCGGGCGTGCGAGCCGTACGGCACCAGGTCGTCGGCGTAGCTGATCGCGGTCGGTGGGACGAAGGCCGTCGCCGGGTCGAAGGCGGCCTCCTGGACGGAGACCGGCGAGGCGGCGGGGACGAGCAGGGCCAGCGGCAGCAGGGCGGCGGCGAACGGAGCGGGCATCGGTGCGGGCCTTCCACGGGCGGGGCGACGGTCGTCCTGCTCAACGCCGTCGGCCGCAGGTGGACACTCAGTCGCGCGGGATCCCGCGGATCTCGCAGCGCGGCCCGCTGGCCCGCATCAGCCGCAGGTCGCCGGTGACCAGCGGCGCCCCGTAGCGCTCGGCGACGGCGACGTACGCGGCGTCGTCCGGGGTCAGGTTGTCCTTGAGCTCCCAGATCCGGCCGAGCAGCGGTGCCACCTCGACCTTGCGGAAGGTCACCGCGGCCAGTTCGACGGTGAGTTCGGCGACCCGCTGGGCGGTCAGTTCCTTGGCCAGGTGGAGGCCGCGCAGCGACTGCATCACCTCGATCACCAGGTGCTCGGGCGCCGTCCAGTCGTCGTCGGCGGCGAGTTCGGCCCGGGCGCGGTCCCCGCGCGGTCCCCGGTCGGCGAGCGCCAGCACCAGCGCGGACGCGTCCACCACGATCATCGTCGGCCCCCTCTGCCCGTCACCACAGCGGCCACCGTACCCGGCCGGTCCTCACCTGGTGGAGCCGGGCGGCGGGGTGGCCGGGGCGGACGGGGTGGCCGGGGCGGACGGGGTGTTTCCCGGTGAGTCGTCGTGGAACGGCCGGATCGTCCGCTCGGCCTGTTCCGCCTCCTCGGGGGTGATCCACTCCTTCAGCTCGGGGGACATCGCGGCGGCCTTCAGCTGGTCGAGGCTGAGCGGCAGCCCGTCCCGGACCACCTGGACCTTGGCGTAGCCGGCGACCGGAGCCGTGTTGATGGCGCTGACCGTCACCCTGGCCTGGTCGGGGCGCAGCAGGCTGGCCTCGCGGGAGAGGACGTCTCCCACGGTCCGTTCGGTGAGCAGCAGTCGGCCGCCGTCCGGGAGCACGCTGTCGGAGCAGTAGCGGAACTGGCCGCCGCGGTTGACCACGGCGCAGCTCAGCAGGTCGTTCTGGTCGGGGTGGCCGCCGGTCCGGAGGTGGTCGCCGAGGCCGCCCTCGATCATGATCCGGACGTCGGCCGGGCCGGCGCCGTCGTCGTAGAGCGTGGTGGCCATGACCAGGGCGCTTCCGGGGTCCGCGGCGTTGGACTTGATCAGCGAGGAGTGGCCGGCGTAGCCCGAGGTCCGTCCGCCGGGGGGCAGTGCCCGGGTCAGGGCGGCCAGCGCGGCGCGGCCGGTCAGGACCACCTTGCCGGTGTGGGGGCCGCTGCCCGGCAGGGGCTTCTCGGTGGTCTCGTCCGAGTACTGGAGCGGCTGGGGGAAGCGCCGGCTCGGGGTCGGTGCGGCGGGGGAGGCGGTCGGTCCCTGGGAAGCCGGGGAGGAGGCGGTGGCCGCCCCGGCCGCGGCCGGGGTGCCGTGGTCCGTCCGTAGTGCGACGGTGCCGCCGACGGCGAGTGCGGCCACCGCGGTGACGGCGCCGGCGACGGTCAGCCGGCGCCGGCGGCGGATCGAGCGGCCCTGCCGGCCACCGGCGGCGATCAGCGGGCCGAGGTCGGGGCCGAGGCCGCCGACCGCCCGTTCGAAGGCGTCGGACAGCTTTCCGCCGTCCGCGTCCGGTTCATTCATGGTCGGGTTCCTTTCCGGCTGGGGTCAGACGAGTTGTTCGGCGGCCTGCGGCCCGAGCACCGCGCGCAGCCGCTTGAGGGCGCGCAGCGACTGGGCGCGGACCGCGCCCGCGCTGACGCCCAGTTCGGCGGCGCTCTCCTCGACGCTGCGGTCCTCCCAGTAGCGCAGGACGAGTACCGCGCGGTCCCGGGGCGGCAGTTCGGCGAGCGCGTTGAGCAGGGTGATCCGCAGGGCCGGGTCGTCGCCGGGTGCGATGCCTTCGGGCAGTTCGCCGAGGGCGGGTCGTTCGCCGTTGCGGCGCAGCCGCCGGTGGGAGAGGTAGCTGCGCACCAGGGTGCTGCGGGCGTAGGCGTCCTGGTTGTCGGCCCGGCGGACCTTGGGCCAGGAGGCGTAGAGCTTGGCGAGCGTCACCTGGGTGAGGTCCTCGGCGAGGTGCCAGTCGCCGCACAGCAGCAGCGCGGTGCGGAAGAGCCGTTGCCCCCGGCTGTGCGCGAAGCCCTCGAACTCCGCCCTCTCCTCGGCCCGTCGGTTCTTCCCGATCACCGCTGTCCCCTCGTGCCCCGTGTGCGGGCGCTCCCGCCCCCTGTGCGGGCGTTGCCGCCCCCTGTGCCCGACTGGACGCGTGAGCCCGGCGTCCGCGTTACGGCGTCGCCGGTACGGGTTTCACCCTCCGAGCAACGGACCGAGCGACGTCCCGGCCAGCAGTCCGGCCAGTAGTGAGGTGGCGTTGGCGGTGCCGGAGGCGATCCAGGGCAGTGGGTCACGCGGGCGCAGTCCGGCGGCCGGGCACAGCAGCAGTGCCTCGACGGCGCAGACCGCGGTCTCGCTGAGCGCGAAGCAGCTCCAGTACGCTGCGGCGGGCCCGTCGGTCCAGTGCCGGAGGGTCCACCAGAGCAGCGGGTGCGTCACCAGGTTGACGAGCACGCCGGCCGCGACGGCCCGGCCGGGGCGCACGTGTCCGATCCGGACGAGGGCGGCGGTGTAGACGGGCGTCTCGGTCAGCAGCGTGAGGGCGAGGGCCACCGGGTAGCGCACGGCGGGGATCGTGTCACGGGGAGGAGGAGCATGGCGAGCGCGGGGATCGGGGCGGGTGCCGGGGCGGGGCCGTGGCCGGCGCCCGGTCCGGGGATCCGGTTGGGCGGGGTGCCGTTCGCGGGGTTCGCGTTGTCGGCGGCGCTGGCGCTGGTGCTGGCGCTGCGTGCGCCGACCGGTCTGGCGGTGCTGGGCCTGGCCGCCTTCGGGCTGCTGCACAACGTGCTGGAGCTGCGTTACGTGGTGGGGCGGTTCGCCGCGGTGCTGGCCGGTCCGCTGCTGCGGCTGCTGCTGGCGCTGGTGACCGGGATCGTGGTGTGCCGGCTGCTGCCGGCGTCGCGGTGGTCCCAGTCGGCGGAGATCCTGCTGGCGTACGGTCTGCTGGCGGCGGCCTGCTGGTACGGGCTGCGCGGTCGGCCGTGGCTGCTGGCGGCGGCCGGGGTGGGGCTGGTGGGGGCGGGCGCGGCGTCGCTGGCGTTCCCGGCGTACCACTTCGTGGTACTGGCGCACCTGCACAACGTGGTGCCGCTGCTGTTCCTGGTGGAGTGGTCGCGCAGGCTGGCCCGGGGGCGCGCGGCGTTCCTGGTGCTCCAGTCCGTCTGGGTGCTGGTGGTGCCGGCGCTGCTGTTGAGCGGGCTGCTGGACGGGTTGCTGTCCCAGCGCCCCGGGGGCTGGACGGACCGGCTGGCGGCGGTCTACACCCCGCCGGGCTGGTCGACGCCGCAGGTGGGGCTGCGCTTCCTGGCGGTGTTCGCGTTCCTGCAGACGATGCACTACGTGGTCTGGGTGTGGTTCCTGCCCCGGTACGCGCCGGAGGCGGCGGAGTGCTTCGAGGCCCGGGTGCCGGGTCTGCGGGGCGGGCGGGCCTGGGCGCTGGGTGCGGGTGCGGGGGCGCTGCTGGCCCTGTTGTTCGCCGTGGATTACGCCCAGGGCCGCTCGGTGTACGCCGCGCTGGCCAGTTACCACGCGTATCTGGAGTTCCCGGTGCTGCTGACGCTGGTGCTCGGTCTGGGCGCGGAGCGCGGCCCGGCGCCGGGACCGGAGCAGGTGCGGAGCGGACGAAAGGAGGTGAAGGTATGAGGACGACGGCCCTGCTGGCCGACATCGCCCCGGCGCCGACCGGCGGTTCGGGCGGTGAGCTCGTGGTGGTGCTGTTGCTGGCAGCGGCGATCGTGGCGGGAGCGGTCTGGCTGATCCGGCTGGAGCGCAAGCGTCGCGGTCCGGGCGGCCGCTGACCTGCGTCGCCGCCCGCCGGGGCATGCCTGCGGTGGTGCTGGCGGCCGCATGCACTATGGTTTATCTCGACATCGAGATAACTGCCCCTTACGATATATCTCGACATCAAGATACTTGCCGAGAGGCCTCGCCGGTGATGCGGCAAGGCAAGCCTAAGTAAGGCTGACCTTACCACCGCGTGGCTGCCGGATATAGCACGAAGCACCCAGAAGGAGTCAGTCGTGTCCGCGAACAGCTTCGACGCCCGCAGCTCGCTGCAGGTGGGCGACGAGTCGTACGAGATCTTCAAGCTCTCCGCCGTCGAGGGTTCCGAGCGGCTGCCCTACAGCCTCAAGGTGCTGCTGGAGAACCTGCTCCGCACGGAGGACGGCGCCAACATCACCGCCGACCACATCCGCGCCCTCGGCAACTGGGACGAGAACGCCCAGCCGAGCCAGGAGATCCAGTTCACGCCCGCGCGCGTGATCATGCAGGACTTCACCGGCGTGCCCTGCGTGGTCGACCTGGCCACCATGCGCGAGGCCGTCAAGGAGCTGGGCGGCGACCCGGCCAAGATCAACCCGCTGGCCCCGGCCGAGCTGGTCATCGACCACTCGGTCATCGCCGACAAGTTCGGCACCAAGGACGCGTTCACCCAGAACGTCGAGATCGAGTACGGCCGCAACAAGGAGCGCTACCAGTTCCTGCGCTGGGGCCAGACCGCCTTCGACGAGTTCAAGGTCGTCCCGCCGGGCACCGGCATCGTCCACCAGGTGAACATCGAGCACCTGGCCCGCACCGTCATGGTCCGGGGCGGCCAGGCCTACCCCGACACCTGCGTCGGCACCGACTCGCACACCACCATGGTCAACGGCCTGGGCGTGCTGGGCTGGGGCGTCGGCGGCATCGAGGCCGAGGCCGCGATGCTCGGCCAGCCGGTCTCCATGCTGATCCCGCGCGTCGTCGGCTTCAAGCTGACCGGCGAGCTGCCGGCCGGCACCACCGCCACCGACCTGGTGCTCACCATCACCGAGATGCTGCGCAAGCACGGTGTGGTCGGCAAGTTCGTCGAGTTCTACGGCGACGGCATCGGCTCCATCCCGCTGGCCAACCGCGCCACCATCGGCAACATGTCGCCGGAGTTCGGTTCGACCTGCGCGATCTTCCCGATCGACGCCGAGACCATCAACTACCTGCGTCTGACCGGCCGCGACGAGCAGCAGCTCGCCCTGGTCGAGGCCTACGCCAAGGAGCAGGGCCTCTGGCACGACCCGTCGGTCGAGCCGGTCTACTCCGAGTACCTGGAGCTGGACGTCTCCACCGTCGTCCCGTCGATCTCCGGCCCGAAGCGCCCGCAGGACCGCGTGATCCTGGCGGAGGCCGCCGAGCGCTTCGCCGAGGCGCTGCCGACCTACTCCGCCGAGGCCTCGAAGCCGACCGCCGTCACCGCCCCCGACGGCTCGACCTACGAGATCGACAACGGCGCGGTCGTGATCGCCTCGATCACCTCCTGCACCAACACCTCCAACCCCTCCGTCATGCTGGGCGCCGCCCTGCTGGCGAAGAAGGCCGTGGAGAAGGGCCTGCACGTCAAGCCCTGGGTCAAGACCACCCTGGCGCCCGGCTCCAAGGTCGTCATGGACTACTACGAGAAGGCCGGCCTGCTCCCGTACATGGAGAAGCTGGGCTTCAACCTGGTCGGCTACGGCTGCGTCACCTGCATCGGCAACTCGGGCCCGCTGCCCGAGGAGGTCTCGGCCGCCGTCAACGAGTCCGACCTCGCGGTCGTCTCGGTGCTCTCCGGCAACCGCAACTTCGAGGGCCGGATCAACCCGGACGTCAAGATGAACTACCTGGCCTCCCCGCCGCTGGTGGTCGCCTACGCCCTCGCCGGCAACATGAACATCGACATCACCAGGGACGCCCTGGGCCAGGACGCCGACGGCAACGACGTCTTCCTCGCCGACATCTGGCCGACCGAGCAGGAGGTCGCCGACACCGTCGCCGGCTCCATCGACGAGGCGATGTTCGACAAGGGCTACCAGGACGTCTTCGCCGGTGACCACCGCTGGCAGTCGCTCCCGGTCCCGACCGGCAACACCTTCGAGTGGGACGCCGAGTCCACCTACGTCCGCAAGCCCCCGTACTTCGAGGGCATGGCCAAGACCCCGAGCCCGGTGACCGACATCGCCGGCGCCCGCGTCCTGGCCAAGCTGGGCGACTCGGTCACCACCGACCACATCTCCCCGGCCGGCAACATCAAGCCGGGCACCCCGGCGGCGCAGTACCTGACCGCCAACGGCGTCGAGAAGCGTGACTTCAACTCCTACGGCTCGCGCCGTGGCAACCACGAGGTCATGATCCGCGGCACCTTCGCCAACATCCGCCTGCGCAACCAGATCGCGCCGGGCACCGAGGGCGGCTACACCCGCGACTTCACCCAGGCCGACGCCCCGGTGTCGTTCATCTACGACGCCTCGCAGAACTACCAGGCCGCCGGTGTCCCGCTGGTCGTCCTGGCGGGCAAGGAGTACGGTTCCGGCTCGTCCCGCGACTGGGCCGCCAAGGGCACCGCACTGCTCGGCGTCAAGGCCGTCATCGCCGAGTCCTACGAGCGCATCCACCGCTCGAACCTGATCGGTATGGGCGTCCTGCCGCTGCAGTTCCCGGAGGGCGAGAACGCCGAGTCCCTCGGTCTGACCGGCGAGGAGACCTTCTCCTTCACCGGTGTGACCGAGCTCAACGAGGGCCGCACCCCCAAGACCGTCAAGGTCAAGGCCGGTGACAAGGAGTTCGACGCGGTCGTCCGCATCGACACCCCCGGTGAGGCGGACTACTACCGCAACGGCGGCATCCTGCAGTACGTGCTGCGCTCGCTGATCGGCTGAGTTCCAGCGCCCTGAGAGGGGGCCGGACCGCACTGCGCGGTCCGGCCCCCTTTTGCATGCCGCGCCGGACCCGGATGCCCCCTTGTGCGCACCCGGGCCCATGGACTAAACCTCTGTGCCATCTGGTCCAGACCATTTGACGCCGCTTTAGAGAACAGGTCCGGTATGCCCACTCGCACCTCAGCCCTGCTCGCCGCCGCCACCGCCGCCGTGCTGCTCGCGTCCCCCGCCACCGCCCACGCCGCCGACGGCCGGCCCGGGCACGGGCCCAGGCTGAAGGGCCAGCGGGTCGGCTACTTCACCCAGTGGGGCGCCGACAGCTCCGCCAAGCGGGTCCAGGACTCCGGCCAGGCCGCCAAGCTGACCGTGGTCAACTACGCCTTCGGCAACGTCTCCGCCGACGGCACCTGCTTCGCGAGCGACGACGCCGGCCAGGGCGACGCCCGCGACGACTACCAGCGCTCCTTCTCCGCCGCCGAGTCCGTCGACGGCGTGGCCGACACCCCGGACCAGCGGCTCAAGGGCCACTTCAACCAGCTGCGCAAGCTCAAGGCGAAGAACCCGCAGCTGCGCACCGTCATCTCGCTGGGCGGCTGGAGCTGGTCCAAGTACTTCTCGGACGCGGCCGCCACCGACGCCTCCCGCAAGAAGTTCGTCTCCTCCTGCATCGACCTCTACCTCAAGGGCGACCTGCCGGTCCTGGCCGACTCCCCGGAGGGCGGCGCGGGCGCGGCCGCCGGCGTCTTCGACGGCATCGACATCGACTGGGAGTACCCGGGCGGCGGCGGGGACGCCGGCAACGTGGTCCGCCCCGAGGACGGCCACAACTACACCCTGCTGATGCGGGAGTTCCGCACCCAGCTGGACCGGCTGAGCGCGGCCGAGGGCAAGAAGGGGCGGCACTACCTGCTCACCGCCGCCGTCGCCGCCAACGAGACCGTCGCCGACCGGCTCGAACTGCCCGAGCTGAGCAGGTCGGTGGACTGGCTCAACCTGATGGCCTACGACCTGCACGGCCCCTGGGAGGGCAAGGGCCCGGCGAACCACCAGGCCAACCTCTACCCCGACCCGGCCGATCCGGACCCGCGCCGCCGCAGCGCGGACAGCGCCGTCACCCACTACCAGGAGCGCGGCCTGCCCTCCGGGCAGCTCGTCCTCGGCGCCCCGCTCTACGGCCACGGCTGGACCGGCGTCGCCCCCGGGACGCGCGGCGGCCTCTACCGGAGCGCCACCGCCGCCGCGCCCGACCACTCCTACCAGGAGCTCAATGCGCTGCCCGGAAAGGTGTATCTGGACCGCGACCACGGCGCGTCCTGGAAGTACGACGGCACCGCCTTCTACAGCTACGACACCGCCGAGGTGCTCACCCAGAAGGCCCGCTACGCCCGCTGGAACGACCTGGCCGGGGTGATGGTCTGGTCGCTGGACGGCGACGACGCCCGGGGCAGTGCGATCGCCGCCCTGGACCGCGGCCTGCGCCGGGACTGACCTGCGCCCCCCGCTCCCGGGGAACGCGCGAGGGCCCGCCGAAGCGCGGTCGGCGGGCCCTCCACGGCGGTGTCAGACCCGGTCGCAGGCCTGCGCCCGCAGCGCCCGGGCGAGGTCGTCCCGGCGCTCCAGCACCAGCCGGCGCAGGGCCGGCGCGGCCTGCGGGTGGCCGTCCAGCCAGGCGTCCGCCTCGGCCAGGGTGTGCTCGTCGGTCTGGGCGATCGGGAAGAACCCGCCGACGATCCGCATCGCGATCTCGATGGTCCGCTCGGCCCAGACCTTCTCCAGCAGCTTGAAGTACGGCGCCGCGTAGAGGGCGGTCAGGTCGCGCTGGGCGGGGATGGCGAAGCCCGCGCTGTTGGCCTCGACCAGGGCGCTCGGCAGCTCGTCCGAGTCGATCACGGCCGACCAGGCGGCGGCCTTGGCCTCCGGGGTCGGCCGGGCGGCCAGGCACTGGGTGTACTGGTGCTTGCCGCCCGCGGTGTTGTCGGCGGCCAGCTCCCCGGCCAGCTCCTCGTCGCCGGCCTGTCCGGCGGCGGCCAGCGCCAGCCAGAGCGACCAGCGCAGGTCCTGGTCGACCTCCAGGCCGTCGATCCGGGCGCTGCCCGCCAGCAGGCCGCGGACCAGCCCGAGGTGCTCGGCGCCGCCCGCGGTCTGGGCCAGGAAGCGGGCCCAGGCGAGCTGGTGGTCGCTGCCGGGGACGGCGTCGCGCAGCTCGCGCAGGGCGCCGTCGGCGAGCTGCCGGGCGCCCTCGGCGCGCCACTCGGGGGCGGCGTACAGGTCGACGGCGGTCCTGGACTGGGCGTGCAGCGACTGCAGCACGCCGATGTTGCCCTCCTGGCCGGCGAAGCGCAGCACCAGGGCGACGTAGTCGCGGGCCGGCATCAGGCCGTCCCGGGTGAGGTTCCAGACCGCGGACCAGGCGAGCGCCCGGGCCAGCTCGTCGCGGATCTCGCCGAGGCCGGTGCGCAGGGTCTCCAGCGAGGCGTCGTCGAAGCGGATCTTGCAGTAGGTCAGGTCCTCGTCGTTGAGCAGGACCAGGGCCGGGCGTCGGCGGCCGACGGCCCCGGCGACGACGGTGCGGGCGCCGGTGACGTCCAGCTCGATCCGCTCGGTGCGCACCAGGGCCCCGTCGGCGTCCCGGTCGTACAGGCCGACCGCGATCCGGTGCGGGCGCAGTACGCCACCCGACGGAGCCGCAGGATCGTCCGCGTTGTCCTGGAGCACGGCCAGTTCGGTGATCCGGCCCTCGGCGTCGGTGGTGACCTGCGGGGTGAGCGCGTTGACCCCGGCGGTCTGCAGCCAGGCGGCGGCCCAGCTCTTCAGGTCGCGCCCGCTGGTCTCCTCCAGCACGCCCAGCAGGTCGCCCAGTTCGGTGTTGCCGAAGGCGTGCTGCTGGAAGTAGCGGCGGGCGCCCTGGAAGAAGGCCTCCGAACCGACGTACGCGACCAGCTGCTTGAGGACGGAGGCGCCCTTGGCGTAGGTGATCCCGTCGAAGTTGAGCTTGGCGTCCTCGAGGTCGCGGATGTCGGCGGTGATCGGGTGGGTGGTGGGGAACTGGTCCTGCCGGTAGGCCCAGGCCTTGCGCTGGTTGGCGAAGGTGACCCAGGCGGAGGAGTACCGGGTGCGGGCGCCGATCAGCGCGTAGGAGCCCATGAAGTCGGCGAAGGACTCCTTCAGCCACAGGTCGTCCCACCAGCGCGGGGTGACCAGGTCGCCGAACCACATGTGCGCCATCTCGTGCAGCACGACGTTCGCGCGGGCCTCGTAGGCGGCGTCGGTGACCTTCGAGCGGAAGACGTACTCCTCCTTGAAGGTCACGCAGCCCGGGTTCTCCATCGCGCCGATGTTGTACTCGGGGACGAAGGCCTGGTCGTACTTGCCGAAGGGGTACGGGAAGTCGAACTCCTCGTGGAAGAAGTCGAGTCCGAGCTTGGTGACGCCGAGGATCTCCTCCGCGTCGAAGTGCGGGGCGAGCGACTTGCGGCACAGCGCGGAGAGCGGGATCTCCAGGGTGGTGCCGTCGGCGAGTTCGCGGCTGTAGTGGTCGGTGACGACGTGGTACGGGCCGGCCACCACGGCGGTGAGGTAGGTGGAGATCGGCTGGGTCGGCGCGAACTCCCAGGTGCGGGCGCCGTCCTCCTCGGTCACGCTGCTGTGCACGGCGTTGGAGCGGACGTCCCAGGCCGCCGGGGCGGTCACCGTGAAGGTGAACGGGGCCTTCAGGTCGGGCTGTTCGAAGTTCGCGAACACCCGGCGGGCGTCGGCCGGCTCGTAGTGGGTGTAGAGGTAGGTCTCGCCGTCGGCCGGGTCGACGAAGCGGTGCAGGCCCTCGCCGGTGCGGCTGTAGGCGCAGTCCGCCTCGACGGTGAGGACGTTCTCGGCGGCCAGTCCGTCGACGTGCACCCGGGCGCCGTCGTAGGCGGTGGCCGGGTCCAGGGCACGGCCGTTGAGGGTGATCGAGCGGACGGCCGGGGCGAGCAGGTCGAGGAAGGTGCCGGCGCCGGGCCGGGAGCAGCGGAAGGCGACGGTGGTGGTGGAGCGGAAGGTCGCGGCCGTCGGGTCGGGGGCCGAGGTCAGGTCGAGCCGGACCCGGTAGTCGTCGACGGCCAGGACGCCGGCTCGCTGCTGCGCTTCCTCGCGGCTCAGGTTCTTGCCCGGCACGGCGGTACTCCTTTGTCCGGCTCGCACGGTGGTGCGTGTGTGAGGGGTGCGGTTCCGTGTGCGGTGTGCGCCGCGCACGCAGGGGGCATCCTTTCACGCCGCTCCCGACCGGTACCATTGCACAGGTCGCCGCGTCCGGGCCGGAATCAGAGGCCTCCCGCGGGTGTTGGGAACCGGTTGGGGCGATGCCCCGCTGCCTCGGAACACCTCACGAAGGACGAGACCCAGTGACGACTGCCGCTGAGCGCAAGACCGCCGATTTCTGGTTCGACCCGGCCTGCCCGTGGGCGTGGATGACGTCCCGCTGGCTGATCGAGGTCCAGCAGCTGCGCCCGGTCGACGTGAACTGGCACGTGATGAGCCTGTCGGTGCTCAACGAGCACCGCGACCTGCCGCAGACCTACCGCGAGCTGCTGGACAACGCCTGGGGCGCGGTGCGGGTGTGCGTCGCGGCCGCCCAGCAGCACGGCGAGGAGGTGCTGGGCCGGCTGTACACCGAGCTGGGCCTGCGCTTCCACAACCAGGGCCTGCCGCAGAACCGGGAGACCATCGAGGCCGCTCTGGTGGCCGCGGGCCTGCCGGTCGGTCTGGCTGACGCGGCGGACACCGACGCGTACGACGAGGCCCTGCGCGCCTCCCACAAGGAGGGCATCACCCTGGTCGGCGAGGACGTCGGCACCCCGGTGATCGCGGTCGAGGGCGTGGACGGCGAGCGGGTCGCGTTCTTCGGCCCGGTGGTCACCCCGGCCCCGAAGGGCGAGGCCGCGGCCCGGCTGTGGGACGGCACCCTGCTGGTGGCCTCCACTCCGGGCTTCTACGAGATCAAGCGCACCCGTACGGCGGGCCCGTCCTTCGAGTAACGGCCAGAGACGCACGCACGCACGGGAAAGGGCCCGGTACCGAGGTACCGGGCCCTTCCGCATGCCGTTCGTTGCCCTTGTTGTGCCGCGTTGTGCCGCGTTGTGCCGCGCTGTGCCGTGCCTGGCCGTTGCCGGGCCTAGCGGGCGGCGGCCGCTTCCCGGCGCTGCTTGAGCAGTCCGGCCCCGATCAGCAGCGCGACCAGCACCCCGGCCGCGTACAGCTGCTGACGGTTGCCCTCGGTGGTGGTCATCAGGGCGAGGATGCCGGCCACGGCGGCCATCGCGACCCAGGTCAGGTACGGGTAGCCCCACATCTTCACGGTGAGCAGCTCGGGCGCCTCGCGCTCCAGCCGACGGCGCATCCGCAGCTGGACGATGCAGATGAACAGCCAGACCACCAGGATCGCGACGCCGGTGGTGTTCATCAGCCAGGTGAACACGGTCTCCGGCCAGAACTTGGCGGCCAGCACGGCGCCGAAGCCGAACAGGCAGGAGGCCAGCACGGCCCGGCGCGGCACCCCGCCGGACACCTTGGCCAGCGCCTTGGGGCCCTGGCCGCGGCCGACCAGCGAGTACGCCATCCGGGAGGCGCCGTAGATGTTGGCGTTCATCGCGGACAGCAGCGCGATCAGCACCACCGCCTCCATGATCGTCCCGGCCGCGGGCACCCCGAGGTGGCGCAGCACCGTGACGTACGGGCCGTCGGCGACGACCGCCGGGTCCTTCCAGGAGACCAGGGTGACGACCAGGGCCATCGAGCCGATGTAGAAGATCGCGATCCGCCACACCGCCGTGCGCACCGCGTTGGCGACGTTCTTCTTGGGGTCGTCGGACTCGGCGGCCGCGATGGTCACCGTCTCCAGGCCGCCGTAGGCGAAGACCGAGGCGAGCAGGCCGACGATCAGTCCGCTGACGCCGGTGGGCAGGAAGCCGCCCTGGCCGGTGAGGTTGGCGGCGCCGGGGGCGCCGGGGCCGATCACGCCGGCGATGCCGAGCCCGCCGAGGACCAGGAAGGCGATGATCGCGGCGACCTTGATGGTGGCGAACCAGAACTCGAACTCGCCGAAGTTCTTCACCGCGGTCAGGTTGCTGACGCAGAAGAAGAGCATGAACAGGGCGACCCAGACCCAGGAGGAGACCCCGGGTATCCAGCCGTTGACGATCTTCCCGGCCGCGGTGGCCTCGGCGGCGACGCCGCAGCAGAGCATCACCCAGTACATCCAGCCGGCCGTGATCCCGGCCCAGGGGCCGATCTCCTTCTCGGCGTGCACCGAGAAGGAACCGGAGGCCGGACGGGCGGCGGACATCTCGCCCAGCATCCGCATGATCAGCATGACCAGCAGGCCGGACAGGGTGAAGGCGAGGATGATCGCCGGCCCGGCGGCCGCGATGCCGGCGCCGGAGCCCACGAACAGGCCCGCGCCGATGACGCCGCCGAGGGCGATCATCGACAGATGGCGCTGCTTCAGCCCGTGGCTGAGCTGCTGGCCACCGGACGGCGGGGGAGTGGCGTCGGTGGTCCCGGGCGCCGAGGGCGCGGGGGTGGGGGCCATAGGGGTGGTTCCAGACTGTGCGGAATGCGGCATGAGTTGTCCAATATCCGGGGACCCTGCTGTCCATGCCAAGGAAGTCCGCCGCGGGCCCACCATGCGGACCGGGTGGTGACGTTACGTGGCGGTAGATTGACGGAACGTCCCACTGGGGCGGTTCCGACAATCCCGGAGGGCGGGGCTTTGTCCGAAACCGTGGCGGTGACGCAGTGGATCACCGCGTAGGTTCACAGGTGTTCACTCACCTGGACCTTCACGGAGGAGTCCCGATGGCCACTGCCACCACCCCGATAGCGCGCCGCGCCGTCCTCGCCGACCTGCTGCCCACCGCCTCCACCCGCCTCGGCGCCCAGGTCCGCGACCTGGCCCTGGTGGTCGGCGGCGCCGCGCTGACCGGTGTGGCCGCCCAGCTGTCGGTGAACGTCCCCGGCTCGCCGGTGCCGGTCACCGGCCAGACCTTCGCCGCCCTGCTGGTCGGCACCGCGCTCGGCGCCCGGCGCGGCGTGGCCTCGCTCGCGCTCTACCTGCTGGCCGGCATGGCGGGCCTGCCCTGGTTCGCCGAGGGCACCTCGGGCTGGGCCATGCCCTCCTTCGGCTATGTGCTCGGCTTCGTCCTCGCCGCCGCCCTGACCGGCGCGCTGGCCCGCCGCGGCGCCGACCGCACCCCGCTGAACACGGCCGTCACCATGGTCCTGGGCAGCCTCGCCATCTACGCCGTCGGCGTGCCGTACCTGGCCCTGAGCCTGCACGTGTCGCTGGCCCGCGCCGCCGAGCTGGGCCTCTACCCGTACCTGGTCGGCGACGCGCTCAAGGCCGCCTTCGCGGCCGGCGCCCTGCCGCTCGCCTGGAAGCTGCTCGGCCGCCGCTGAGCCTCCGGCCCCCCGTTGTCGGGCCCGGGCGCCCGCGCATGCCACACTCATGGGCATGCGCGTGTACCTGGGCTCCGACCATGCCGGATACGAACTGAAGAACCACCTGGTGGAGTGGCTGAAGGGGGCCGGCCACGAGCCGGTCGACTGCGGGCCGCACATCTACGACGCCGAGGACGACTACCCGCCGTTCTGCCTGCGCGCCGCCGAGCGCACCGCCGCCGACCAGGACGCCCTGGGCATCGTGATCGGCGGCTCGGGCAACGGTGAGGCGATCGCCGCCAACAAGGTCAAGGGCGTCCGTGCGGCGCTGGCGTGGAGCGTGCAGACCGCCGAGCTCGGCCGTCAGCACAACAACGCCAACGTGATCTCCATCGGCGGCCGGATGCACACCGCCGAGGAGGCCACCGAGTTCGTCGAGGTCTTCCTCAAGACCCCGTACAGCGGCGAGGCCCGGCACACCCGCCGGATCGAGATGCTGAGCGAGTACGAGACCACCGGCGAGCTCCCGCCGATCCCGGCGCATCACCCGCAGGGCTGATCACCCCCCACCCGCCACCGACGGCCGGCCGCACCCTCCGTGCGGCCGGTCGTCGTCGTCCGCCCCCAACCCGTACGCCCCCGCCGCGGGGCCGCGGGCCTGTGGGATCGGCCACAGGCCCCCGGCCCGGCCGCGCCCCCGTACGCGGGGCGCACGCGCCGCCCGCGGGCTCCGTACGCCCAACCGGCGCACGCCTCCTGACGGCACGCCCGCCACCGGCCCGATCGTCCGAAACCCGCTGAACGGCCCGCGCGCCGCCGGCGCCGCCCGCCCCCGGGCCGTCGACGCCGAGCCGTACCCGTGGATAGGGTCGGTCCCCATGGCTGGCAGACCGCCGGGCGCACCGCCCCAGACGACTGCGACGAGGCCCGGCGCCGCCCAGGCGTCCGAGCCCGTGACGGCCCGGCTGCGCAAGAGGCTCCGCCGGGTCCGCCGAAGGCTGCGCACGGCCGGTGTCGACTACTTCCGCGGCGGTGCCGCCGACTGGCCGGTGCTCTGCGCGCTGGCCCTGCTCGTCCCGCTGATGATCCTGCTCAACATCTGGATCCCGGACTGGGCCCCGCCCACCGCCCTGGTCCTGCCGATCCTGGCCGGCGCCCTGCTGCTGCGCCCCGGCAGCCTGGTGGTGCTGTACGCGCTGGCCGCCCTCGGGCTGTCCGCCGAGTCCGTGATCCACACCGGCCAGCGGGTCGCCAGCGAGAACCCGGAGGCCTACGTCTACGGCGTGACCCCGGGTGCGGCCCTGGTGGTCGGCGCCGCCGGGGTGGGCGGCCTGCTGCTGGCCCAGTTCCGGGCCCGGGTCGGCGTCCCCTGGTGGGGCGGCTCCACCATGCTGTTCGACCTGCGCGAGCGGCTGCGGGTGCAGAGCCGGGTGCCCGAGCTGCCGGCCGGCTGGCACGCGGACATGGCGCTGCGCCCGGCCGGCGGCCAGTCCTTCTCCGGCGACTTCGTGGTGGCCGCCCGCACCGGCCCCGGCCAGCGGCTGCTGGAGGTGGTCCTCGCGGACGTCTCCGGCAAGGGCATGGACGCGGGCTCCCGGGCGCTGCTGCTGTCCGGAGCCTTCGGCGGCCTGGTCGGCTCGCTGCCCGCGCACGACTTCCTGCCCGCGGCCAACGGCTACCTGCTGCGCCAGTCCTGGGAGGAGGGCTTCGCCACCGCTGTCCACCTGGTGCTGGACCTGGACAGCGGCGAGTACGAACTGCTCTCGGCCGGGCACCTGCCCGGGATGCAGCGGCTGGCCGGCGAGGGGCGCTGGGAGGTCAAGGAGGCCGAGGGCCCGTTGCTCGGGATCTACGACGGAGCCAAGTTCGACGGCGTGCGCGGCCGGCTCAACCGCGGCGACGTGCTGATGCTGTGCACCGACGGCATGGTCGAGGCGCCCGGCCGGGACCTCGCCGAGGGCATGGACCGGCTGATGGGGGAGGCCGACCGGCTGGTCCCCGGCGGCGCCCCGGGCAGTGGCGCGGGAGCGGCGGGCTCGCTGATCGAGACGGTGGCCCGGGACATCAACGACGACCGCGCCGTGCTGCTGCTCTGGCGGGACTGAGGACCGCCGCCGGTCGGCACATGCCTCCGGCACTCCTGTCAAGCCTGGCAGCTGATCTTCGGCCATATCGGACCCCCCGTCGGCTGACCGGACCTGCCGCTTCCGCTCCCTGCTCCCGGGCGCTTCCCGGCCGCTCAGCACCGCCCCGCCGACGATTCGTCAGAACGGCTCGGCTATCGTCCCGGTCGGCGGAAACTCGTCTCGCATCGCAGGATCTGGGCGTTGGGCTGACTGTCAGACCTTTACGCAATCGGCACGGTCGACCACACTGAGTCCGGGCGGGACTGTTCAGGATTCGGGGGATGGGGGGCGACACGTGCGGCACAGCAGACAGTGGTCCGGCGCGGGCCCCCTCGCCGGCGGTGCGCCGGACGGTCCGCGATTCCGCCTCGGGACCGTCGGACAGGCCGGGGTCCGGCTTCGCAGGTGCCGCCGGGCGGCGGCGCCACGCTATGAAACGAGGAAGTGAGTCCGGGTGGCACTCTCCGTCTCCGCGCTGGTCCTGTTCGCGATCCTGTGCATCATCTTCATCCGGAACAAGCAGCTGAAGATCCCGCACGCGATCGTCGCCGCCCTGTTCGGTTTCATGCTGCACGAGACCACGATGGCGACCTCCATCAACTCCCTGCTGGCCAACCTGGCGCACAGCATCTCCAGCATCACCGGCGGCTGACCGGCCGGGCCGACGGGCGCCCTCTCGCGCCCTTCGGTTCGGGGTGCGAGCGGGCGAGTCGCTGCTACCGGCCGGCCCGCCGGGCTTCCCGCCAGCGGGCGAACAGACCCCGGGGGCGCGCCGCCACCGGGGCCGGGGCACGCACCGGCGCGGGTGCCGCGGCACCCGCCGGCGCGGCCGTGACCGGTGCTGCCCGTTCCGCCGTCAGCAGAACGAACAGCCGCGCCCAGCACAGCCGTTCGCCGCGCGGCCAGTCCAGCGCGCGCAGCGCCGCGGATGCCGCCTCCGACACCTCGCCGCCCACCCGGACCTCGGCGACGTCGTCGCCGGCCTTCCCGCCCAGGAAGAGCTTCACCCCGACCGGGCCCGGCCCGGCCAGCTCCTGACGCAGCGCCGGCGCCAGCGCCGACAGCACCCGGTGCTCGGCGAGCCAGGCCGCCAGGTGTTCGTTGCCGAAGCCGAACACCGCCGCCGGCCCCTGCACGGCCCGCCAGCCCGGGAGTTCGGGCAGGTCCGGACGGTCGGCGTGGATCCCCCGGCCGTCCGCCAGCTCGACCAGCACCGAGGCGGTGGTGGTCGCCCACATCTTCACCGCGTTCGCGAGCTTCTCCTCCTCGGTCTTGCCGAGGCCGGCCGCGCAGTCCCACACCACCGGTGCGTCCGCTCTGCCCAGCTGCAGCACGAAGCCGAGGTCCACGTGCCCGGCGCCGTCGTCCCCGGGGTGCTCGCGCACCGCCACGGCCGTGGTGCCGGGGCCGCGCACCACCTCGCCGTCCGGATGGAACTCCTGGCCCAGCCGCGCCATCTCCAGGACCACACAGCGCTGTATGACGGCCAGTCGCTCCTGCGGACGCACCGGGACTCCTCCACCTAGGGAGCGCGGCGCGTCGGGTCGCGCTCGAACTGCGCTCGAACGCCGCCGAGGCTATCGGCCCGACCGCCGTGCGGGAAACCGTGCGGACGCCCCGGTCCTGCGGTCGCGGAAATGTCCTGAATGCCCCACTTTGGGGAGCGACCCTGAAGGCCGCCCGCCCGGAGACGCCGCATGCCCCGCACCGACCTGACCCCACCGCCGCGCCAGCTCCTGCTCCCCGGGCTGCCGGCCGGCCCGGACGGCTCCGGCCTGGTCGCCGAGATCGAGGCCTACCTCGCCTCGCTGCCCGCGCCCGCGCGCACCCCAGGGCCGTACGTCTGCCGGTACGGCAGCACCCTGCGCCCCTGGCAGGCCGGCCACCCTGAGCCCCGGGCCACCCTGCTCGACCGGGCGCTGCGCCGCCCGGCGCGGCCCGTCCCGGTCACCGCCGCCGACCACCTGCGGCTGGCCTCGCGCTACATCGGCGCCCACGGCTGGCTGCAGGGCGCGATGTGGGACGGGGCCGGCCGGGTCTGCCTGCTCGGGGCCCAGGCCGCCGTCCTGGCGTACGGCTACGGCACCCCGGCGACCGTGCGCACCGGCCGGGTCCAGCTGATGGAGGTGCTGCACGCCACCGGCCGCCCGGCGCGCTCCCCGGACGAGTTCAACGACCGCCCCACCACCCGGGAGGGCGACGTCCACCAGCTGCTCGACCGGGCCGCCGCCCGGGCCGCAAGGTTGGGCCTCTGAAGCGCCGTACCGGGCGCGGGAACGCCGACGGCCCCGGTGCGCTGGGCGCACCGGGGCCGGGCCGGAAGAGCGGGTGACGAGAATCGAACTCGCGTGACTAGTTTGGAAGACTAGGGCTCTACCATTGAGCTACACCCGCGCGAAGCCGCCGACCGTTGCCGGTCGGAAGTTCGGGAGACAGCGTACCTGGTCCGGTCCCTCCCGTGCACACCGCATTCCCCGCGCACCCCTTCCGCCGTGCCCCGAATAAGTCGACGAGCCGTACAGGCCCGGCGTGTACGCTTCCTCTCGGCACCACGGGGTGTGGCGCAGTTTGGTAGCGCGTCCGCTTTGGGAGCGGAAGGCCGTCGGTTCGAATCCGGTCACCCCGACAGTGCGGCAGGGTCTCGCCCACCGGGGCGGGGCCCTGTTCTGTTGGGCGGTACGGTGGCGCCTGGCGTCCGCCTTTCGTGGTACCGGTAGGATGGGGCGCTGGCGGTAGTCCCTGTGGCGTCAACCCAGGTCAACCGCACGAGGGCGAGGAGTCAAGCTCACCGTCCACCCACACGGGAGATGCAGCTCCAACCGCCCATCGCCCGTCTCGTCCGACCCACCCGTACCGGCTCCGGCCGGGCGTGCGGGCCGGGCGGAGACAACCTGACCGCAAGCCCCTAGGAGACCTAACCGTGAAGAGCGCCGTCGAGACTCTGAACCCGACCCGGGTTCGACTCACCGTCGAGGTGCCCTTCGAGGAGCTCAAGCCCAGCCTCGACGCGGCGTACAAGAAGATCAACCAGCAGGTCACGGTTCCGGGCTTCCGCAAGGGCAAGATCCCGGCTCGCGTCATCGACCAGCGTTTCGGCCGCGGTGCCGTGCTGGAGGAGGCCGTCAACGACGCCCTGCCGCGCTTCTACACGCAGGCCGTCGACGAGGGCAAGATCGAGGTCCTCGGCCAGCCCGACATCACCAACATCGAGGGTGTCGAGAAGATCGCCGACGGCGGTGACCTGAAGTTCACCGCCGAGGTGGACATCCGTCCGGAGATCACCCTGCCGGAGTTCTCCTCCATCGAGGTGACCGTCGACCCGATCGCCGTCTCCGACGAGGACATCGAGAAGTCGCTGGAGCAGCTGCGCGAGCGCTTCTCGTCGGTCAAGGACGTCGAGCGCGCCGCCGCCGAGGGCGACATCGTGGTCGTCGACCTGATCGCCAAGGTCGACGGCGAGGTGCCGGAGGACGGCACCGCCAGCGGTGTCAGCTACGAGATCGGCTCGGGCCGCCTCATCGACGGCATCGACGAGGCCGTGCTCGGCCTGTCGGCCGGCGAGGAGAAGACCTTCGAGACCGAGCTCAAGGGCGGCACCCAGGCCGGCCAGACCTCCGAGGTCACCGTCACCGTCACGGCCGTCCAGGAGAAGGAGCTGCCGGAGCTGGACGACGAGTTCGCCCAGCTGGCCAGCGAGTTCGACACCCTGGAGGACCTGCGTGCCGACTCCCGCAAGCGCCTGGAGCGCATGAAGGAGTACGACCAGGCCACCCAGGCCCAGGAGAAGGTCCTCGACGCCCTGCTCGCGCTGGTTGAGATCGAGTACCCCGAGAAGCTCCTGAAGGACGAGATCGAGACCCGCAAGCACAACCTCGAGCACCACCAGCTCGAGCCGATGGGTCTGAACATCGAGACCTACCTGGAGACCCAGGGCAAGACCCGCGAGGAGTGGGAGGCGGAGATCGAGGAGCAGGCGAAGAAGGGCATCAAGACCCAGTTCGTCCTGGACCAGATCGTCGCCAACGAGGAGCTGGGGGTCAACCAGGAGGAGCTCACCGAGCACCTCATCCGCCGTGCCGCCGGCTCGGGCCTCACCCCGGACCAGTTCGCCCAGCAGGTCGTCCAGGGCGGCCAGGTTCCGCTGCTGGTCGGCGAGGTCGCCCGCGGCAAGGCGCTGGCCACCGTGGTCGAGGCCGCCAAGGTCGTCGACACCGAGGGCAACGAGATCAACTTCGACGACGAGGACGAGACGGCCGAGACCGTCGAGGCCGCCGCCGACGAGAAGGCCGAGGAGAGCACCGAGGCCTGAGTGCCCCGGTAGCCCCCTGAGGCGCTGCAGCGGGCCCGGACGCCGTACGGTGTCCGGGCCCGCTGTCGTCCCACCGCGGCCCCGCGCGACCCTGCGCTCACAGCGAACAGTTCTGCGTGAGGGATTCTGCGGCCGGGCCTGCGCGTTAGGGTCCTTGGACAGCAACAATCACAACGTGATACCCGGAAGCTGTGCGACACCGTGACGGCCGTCGATCGACCGTCCAAATCGACTGAGCAGGTGGCTAAGTGACGTTCCCGCAGATGCAGATGCCTGGCCCGATGGCGCCGCACGCCGCCGCTGGTGACGTGCTCGGGGGCCTTGGCGACCAGGTCTACAACCGACTGCTCAACGAGCGGATCATCTTCCTCGGCCAGCAGGTCGACGACGACATCGCCAACAAGATCACCGCGCAGCTGCTGCTGCTGGCCGCGGACCCCGAGAAGGACATCTTCCTCTACATCAACTCCCCGGGTGGCTCGATCTCGGCGGGCATGGCGATCTACGACACCATGCAGTACATCAAGAACGACGTCGTCACCATCGCGATGGGCATGGCCGCCTCGATGGGCCAGTTCCTGCTGACCGCCGGCGCCAAGGGCAAGCGCTTCTCGCTGCCGAACGCCAACATCCTGATGCACCAGCCCTCCGCGGGCCTCGGCGGCTCGGCCACCGACATCCGCATCCAGGCCGAGCAGCTGCTCCGCACCAAGAAGCGGATGTCCGAACTGATCGCCTTCCACAGCGGCCAGTCCTTCGAGCAGATCACCCGGGACTCCGACCGCGACCGCTGGTTCACCCCGGAGGAGGCCCTGGAGTACGGCCTCATCGACGCGATCATGCACAGCGCCGCGGACGTCCCCGGCGGCGGCGGCACGGGCGCCTGAGCCTCGGCCCGGCCCACGAGACCACAGCCACAACGCCCCGGAGGACAAGAACCCCCATGAACATCCCCAGCCTGTCGGCCGCCCAGGCCCGCGTCGAGGACATGCGCGCCGAGGGCCGCTACATCGTCCCGCGGTTCGTCGAGCGCACCACGCAGGGCATCCGCGAGTACGACCCGTACGCCAAGCTGTTCGAGGAGCGCATCATCTTCCTCGGCTCGCAGGTCGACGACGTGTCGGCGAACGACATCATGGCGCAGCTGCTGTGCCTGGAGTCGATGGACCCGGACCGCGAGATCCAGATGTACATCAACTCGCCCGGCGGCTCGTTCACCGCCCTGACGGCCATCTACGACACCATGCAGTACGTCAAGCCGGACATCACCACGGTCTGCATGGGCCAGGCGGCCTCCGCCGCGGCCGTGCTGCTCGCCGCCGGCACCCCCGGCAAGCGGATGGCGCTGCCGAACGCCCGCATCCTGATCCACCAGCCGTACACCGAGACCGGCCGCGGCCAGGTGTCCGACCTGGAGATCCAGGCCAAGGAGATCTTCCGGATGCGCGAGCAGCTGGAGCAGATGCTCTCCAAGCACTCCAACAAGTCGGTGGAGCAGGTGCGCGAGGACATTGAGCGCGACAAGATCCTGACCGCCGAGGAGGCCGCCGAGTACGGCCTGGTCGACCAGATCATCTCCACCCGCAAGACCTCGCTGACCTCCTGAGGACGGCACCGTCGGGGCGGGGCGCGCACCCGGTTGCGCGCCCCGCCCCGGCCCGTCGGCGGGCGCTGTCACGGCATCTGTTCGGTATCAATTCGCCCAGGGCGTAGGGCAGACCCGGCGAAGAGGACGGAATCACGGGCCCGGCAGAGTACCGTCGGATAGCGAGACCGAGCGCCGTCGGCGCGGACGGTCCACAGCACCAGGCCCCGGAACCCCTGCGGGGCCCCTGGCGAAGGGGAAGCACCTCGTGGCACGCATCGGAGACGGTGGCGACCTGCTCAAGTGCTCGTTCTGCGGCAAGTCGCAGAAGCAGGTGAAGAAGCTGATCGCCGGCCCAGGCGTGTACATCTGCGACGAGTGCATCGACCTGTGCAACGAGATCATCGAGGAGGAACTCGCCGAGACCTCCGAGGTCCGTTTCGAGGAGCTCCCGAAGCCGCGCGAGATCTACGAGTTCCTGGACCAGTACGTGGTCGGCCAGGACCTCGCCAAGAAGGCGCTGTCGGTCGCGGTCTACAACCACTACAAGCGGGTCCAGGCGGGTGAGGCCGGCCGTAGCGGCGGCAACGGCCGCGAGGACGCGATCGAGCTGGCCAAGTCGAACATCTTGCTGCTGGGCCCCACCGGCTCCGGCAAGACCCTGCTGGCGCAGACCCTGGCCCGGATGCTGAACGTCCCCTTCGCGATCGCGGACGCCACCGCGCTGACCGAGGCCGGCTACGTCGGCGAGGACGTCGAGAACATCCTGCTCAAGCTGATCCAGGCGGCCGACTACGACGTCAAGAAGGCCGAGACCGGGATCATCTACATCGACGAGATCGACAAGGTCGCGCGCAAGAGCGAGAACCCGTCGATCACCCGCGACGTCTCCGGCGAGGGCGTGCAGCAGGCGCTGCTGAAGATCCTGGAGGGCACCACCGCCTCGGTGCCGCCGCAGGGCGGGCGCAAGCACCCGCACCAGGAGTTCATCCAGATCGACACCACCAACGTGCTGTTCATCGTCGGTGGCGCGTTCGCCGGCCTGGAGCGGATCATCGAGGGCCGCGCGGGTGCCAAGGGCATCGGCTTCGGCGCCAACATCCGCTCCAAGCGCGAGTCGGACGCCAGCGACCACTTCCGCCAGGTGATGCCCGAGGACCTGGTGAAGTTCGGCATGATCCCCGAGTTCATCGGCCGGCTGCCGGTGATCACCAGCGTGCACAACCTCGACCGCGAGGCGCTGCTGCAGATCCTCACCGAGCCGAAGAACGCGCTGGTGAAGCAGTACCGCAAGCTGTTCGAACTGGACGGCGTGGAGCTGGAGTTCTCCCGGGACGCGCTGGAGGCGATCGCCGACCAGGCGATCCTGCGCGGCACCGGCGCGCGTGGTCTGCGGGCCATCATGGAGGAGGTGCTGATGTCCGTGATGTACGAGGTCCCCTCGCGTCAGGACGTCGCCCGCGTGGTGGTCACCGGGGACGTCGTCTCCAAGCACGCCATCCCGACCCTCGTCCCGCGCGACATGATCAAGCGCGAGCGCCGCGAGAAGAGCGCCTGACCCGACGGCCGTACCAGACGTACGGAAGGGGCCCCGCACCGATCCGGTGCGGGGCCCCTTCCGTGTCCGTGGGCCGGGTGGGGCTACTTGGCCACCTCGGCGACCGCGCGCAGGTCGCGGGTGTCGGAGGCGAGCTTGTCCAGGTCGGGCTGGCTGCTGCCGTCGTCGCCGGGCATCCGCATCACGATGACCAGGCTGCTGTTGTCGGCCCAGGCGCACAGGCCGACCTTGCTGTCGCTCTCGGTCATCACGCCGCACTCCATGGTGCCGCCCTTGGGGCCCGCGTCCACCGCGTGGCGGTCGGTGACCGTGGCGCCGCCCTTGCCGCCGACCCCGTTGAAGGCCTGGTCCAGCTCCTGCTTGGGCAGCAGGACCTTGCCGTAGGCCCCGGCGACGAGTATCTGCGGCTCCGACTGGGCGTTCTGGTACATGCCGGCCACGCCGGTCGGCTTCCAGTTGCCGTCACCCTGACCGAGGCTGTCGGTCATCGCCTTCTCCATGGCGGAGGTGACCTCGCTGTCGTCGTTGCGGCTGAGGTCCTGGAAGGTGGCCGGCAGGACGATCTTCTGGGTGCCCGCGTTGCTGGTCGCGCTCCAGACGAAGTAGGCCAGCGTGCCGCCGCCCAGCAGGATCACGGCGGCGACGGTCCCGAGCACGATCCACAGCGTCCGGCGCGACTTGCGCGGCGGCGGCACCGGCGCGTACCCGCCGTAGCCCGGGTAGCCCCCGGCCTCCGGACCGCCGGGCGCGGGGTAGCCGGGCGGCGGGGCCTGCGGGGGGACGCCGCCGTAGCCGGGGGCGGCCGGCGGCGGCGTCGCCGGGTACCCGGGCTGTGCCGGGGGCCCGTACGGGTTCTGATCGGACATGCGAGGCCCTTTCTGGGACGTCACGCGTGGATGCCGCCGGATGCTCCGGCGGTGTGGTGGTGCTGCAGGAGGCCCCGGGCGCGCGCCCGGACTACTTGGCGACCTTCATGGCGTCGCGGATGGCCCGGGTCTTCTCCGCTGCCTGGTCCGGGGTGACGCCCTGGGTGCTGTCGCCGCCGGTGGTGCTCAGGCTGAGGTGGGTGAAGGTGACCCGGCCGAAGGTGGACTTGTCGGCCCACACGCAGACCGTCGGGCCGGGCTTGCCGGCGATGACGCTGGCCACACCGCAGCTGAGCTTGCCCGAGGAGGCGTGGCTGTCCTTCGCGGGGTAGTCGGTCATCGGCGTGGTCCAGGTGAGGCCGCCGCTGTCCTTCTTGCTGTCCGAGATGATCTGGTCCGGGTCGTTGATGGACCCGTAGATGCCGATGACCGACAGCGAGTCCATGTTCTTGACGTCGGCGCCCTTGCTGTAGCTGGCCACCAGCGCGTGCAGGTCCTTGCCGAGCTTGGCGACGTCGGGCTTGCTCATGTCGGCGGCCTCCTCCTTCGCCGACTTCTGGACGTAGCCGTCCAGCAGCGTCTGCGGGGCGGAGAGCTTGTACTGACCGCCCGCGTCGCCGCCGAGGAACTTCCAGGCGGCGAACCCGCCGCCGCCGAGCACCAGGGCGCCGATGACCAGGCCGATCACCAGCCCGCCCTTGCCCTTCTGCGGCGCGGCCGGGTAGCCGGGCTGGCCGTACGGGCCCTGCGGCGGCACGCCGTACTGGGGCTGCGGGCTGCCGTAGGGCTGCTGCTGGGGCGGGTAGCCGTACTGGGGCTGCGGTGCGCCGTACGGCTGCTGCGGCGGGGGTCCGCCGTAGGGCGGCTGGCCCCCGTAGGGCTGTCCCTGCGGATACGGCTGACCCTGCGGATACTGCTGTCCCTGGCCGTACATCTGTCCCTCGTGCTCCCCCGCCGCACCTGCGGCCGATCTGCGTTTGGCTGGCTCCGTACACGTCCGGTCACCCGGACGAGTGCCCGGGCACGCTATCGCACGCCGCCCGTCGCGGGAGCGTTCGGACGGGCCGAGTCCGCGGACCGAAAGCGGTTCGTGACCAGCGCCCCCGGTTACGTAAACTGTGCGTCGTGACCGACACGACGAACCAGCGCCCCGTGAGCACCTTTGCCGGGGACGATGCGGCAACCCTCCCGACGACCTACACCCCCGCGGACGTAGAGGGCGAGCTGTACGAGCGCTGGGTGGAGCGTGGGTACTTCACCGCGGACGCGAAGAGCGACAAGCCCGCGTACACGATCGTCATCCCCCCGCCGAACGTCACCGGCGTCCTGCACCTGGGCCACGCCTTCCAGCACACGCTGATGGACGCGCTGACCCGCCGCAAGCGCATGCAGGGCTTCGAGACGCTCTGGCTGCCCGGCATGGACCACGCCGGCATCGCGACCCAGAACAAGGTCGAGCAGCAGCTCGCCGAGGCCGGCCTCTCCCGTCACGACCTGGGCCGCGAGGCCTTCGTCGAGAAGGTCTGGGAGTGGAAGAAGAGCTACGGCGGCCGCATCCTCGGCCAGATGCGCCGCCTCGGCGACGGCGTGGACTGGTCGCGCGAGCGCTTCACCATGGACGAGGGCCTGTCCCAGTCCGTCCAGACCATCTTCAAGCGGCTGTTCGACGACGGCCTGATCTACCGCGCCGAGCGCATCATCAACTGGTGCCCGCGCTGCCTCACCGCGCTGTCCGACATCGAGGTGGAGCACGAGGAGACCCCGGGCGAGCTGGTCTCGATCCGCTACGGCGACGGCGAGGACTCGATCGTCGTGGCCACCACCCGGGCCGAGACGATGCTGGGCGACACCGCTGTGGCCGTCCACCCGGAGGACGAGCGCTACAAGCACCTGGTCGGCCGGACCATCAAGCTGCCGCTGACCGACCGGGAGATCCCGGTCGTCGCGGACGAGCACGTCGACCCGGAGTTCGGCACCGGCGCCGTCAAGGTGACGCCCGCGCACGACCCCAACGACTTCGCCATCGGCCAGCGCCACGGCCTGCCGAACCTGACCGTGATGGACGAGCGCGGCACGATCACCGTGCACGGCCCCTTCCTCGGCCTGGACCGGATGGAGGCCCGGTCGGCCGTCGTCGGCGCGCTGCGCGAGCAGGGCCGGATCGTCGCCGAGAAGCGCCCGTACATGCACGCCGTCGGCCACTGCTCGCGCTGCCACACGGTGGTCGAGCCGCGGCTGTCGCTGCAGTGGTGGGTCAAGGTCGAGCCGCTGGCCAAGGCCGCCGGCGACGCCGTCCGCGACGGCAAGGTGGAGATCCACCCGAAGGAGCTGGAGCGCCGCTACTTCGACTGGGTCGACAACATGTACGACTGGTGCATCTCGCGCCAGCTCTGGTGGGGCCACCGGATCCCGGTCTGGTACGGCCCCGAGGGCGAGGTCGTCTGCGTCGGACCGGACGAGCAGCCGCCGACCGGCGAGGGCTGGGTCCAGGACCCGGACGTCCTGGACACCTGGTTCTCCTCCGGCCTGTGGCCGTTCTCCACCCTCGGCTGGCCGGAGAAGACCGCCGACCTGGAGAAGTTCTATCCGACCGACGTCCTGGTCACGGGCCACGACATCATCTTCTTCTGGGTCGCCCGGATGATGATGTTCGGCCTGTACGCGATGGACGGCGAGGCGCCGTTCAAGACCGTCGCGCTGACCGGCCTGGTGCGCGACGAGTTCGGCAAGAAGATGTCGAAGTCCTCCGGCACCGCCGTGGACCCGCTGGACTGGATGGACGCCTACGGCGCCGACGCCGTCCGCTTCACCCTGGCCGGCGGCGCCAACCCGGGCGCCGACGTGCCGATCGGCGAGGACTGGGTCAAGGGCTCGCGCAACTTCTGCAACAAGATCTGGAACGCCACCCGCTTCGCGCTGATGAACGGCGCCACCGTCGAGGGCCCGCTGCCCGCGCCGGAGGCGCTGACCGCGGTCGACCGCTGGATCCTGTCGCGGCTGAACGCCACCGTGGCCAAGGTGGACGCGCTGTACGACGACTACGAGTTCGCCAAGGTCTCGGACACGCTGTACCACTTCGCCTGGGACGAGGTCTTCGACTGGTACGTCGAGCTCTCCAAGACCACCCTGGCCAAGGGCGGCCCACAGGCCGACGCCTCGCGCCGGGTGCTGGGCGAGGTGCTGGACGTCACCCTGCGGCTGCTGCACCCGATCGTCCCGTTCGTCACCGAGGCGCTCTGGACGGCGCTCACGGGCGGCGAGTCGCTGGTCGTGATCGAGTGGCCGAAGGACAGCGGCTACCGCGACGCGGCGGCCGAGTCGGAGATCGCCACGCTGCAGCAGGTGGTCACCGAGGTCCGCCGGTTCCGTTCGGACCAGGGCCTGCAGCCCGCGCAGCGCGTCCCGGCCCGGCTGGAGCTGGCCGGCACCGTGCTGGCCGTCCACGAGGACGCCATCCGCTCGCTGCTGCGGCTGACCCTCCCGGACGACGGCTTCGCGGCCACCGCCTCGCTGCCGGTGGCCGGTGCCACCGTCGCGCTGGACCTCTCCGGCACCATCGACGTCGCGGCGGAGCGCAAGCGCCTCGCCAAGGACCTCGCGGCGGCCGAGAAGGAGAAGGCCCAGACCACCGCCAAGCTCGGCAACGAGGCCTTCCTGGCCAAGGCGCCGGACGAGGTGGTCGCCAAGATCCGGGGCCGCCAGGAGGCCGCCGAGGCCGACATCGCCCGGATCACCGCCCAGCTCGCGGCGCTGCCGCAGGGCTGAACCCGGATCGCCCCCCGAGGGGCCGCACCCCGCGACGCGCGGAGTGCGGCCCCTCGGGGTTTTCCGGCCCGCCGGTTCCTTCGACCCCTTCGGCTAATACGGCAGCCGCTACGCCTAATAGAGCAGCAACATTGCTCCCTTCCGGCGAATATTCATCCTGGACCGGGTGAGGTCTTATTCCGAGCGAATTGATTCCGGTCTTGCCCGCGCGCGTTCGCGGAAGTTTCCAGGTCGGATGTGTACGGTGTGCACGGAGTTTCCGAAGGTGTTTCTGCTGAGCGTTCCTGCTGAGCGACAGACGGGAGGGCATGGCGTGGTGGTGACCGAGGAGTTGGCCCAGGAACTGCCTGCCGAGGCGGTCGAGGAGGCCAAGGCCAGGGCGGCGACGCTGCTGCTCGCCTTCCGGCACGGGAACCAGCTCGCGTTCGACCACGAGCTGGACCTGCTGTTCGCGGAGAACGCCGAGCGGGAGGTGACCACCCTGCTCGCCTGGATCGCCGCCGAGGCCGTCCGCAAGGCCTACGCCGCCGAGGTCGGCGACCGGGTGCTGCGGGCGATGGCCCGGCGGGCCCCGGAGGACACCGCGGCGGTCGAGGTGGACGAGGAGACCGCGAACGCGGCCCAGCTGATCGAGGCGGTCGCGGACGGCCGGGTGGCCGAGGTCCGCGGCCTGGTCGCCGCGACGGCGGACACCACCTACCTGCTCGGGGGTCTGCTGCAGGGCATGGCGATGATGCTGCCGCTGCTGCCCGAGGGCGAACTGGCCGAGATCACCGCCGAGTTGCGTCGGCGGCACGGTGGCGCCGTGCACGTCCCGGAGGCCCGGGCCGGGGTCTGACGCCTCCGCCCAGGGTCCCGGTGGACCAGCGACGGCATGGCGCGCAGGTGCCTGGGCGGCCGTCGCGAGGGCGCTGCCGCCGACGGGCCGGGCGGTCGCGTCGGCCAGTGCGGCGGTCGGCGCGGCGATCCGGGCCGAGGCGCGGCCGTCGCCGTACGGGCTCGGGGTGGCGGCGCGCAGGTCGGCGACGTTGTCCTCGGTGGCGGCGCAGAGCAGGTCGGAGACGTGGTCGACCATCACCCGGTTGTGTTCCTCGGGCAGCGCAGGCACTGCATGTCGCCCTGGGCCCAGCGGGTGCGCCGGGTGAGGAAGCGGCGCAGCGAGATCAGGCCTTCCTGGGAGACCTGGGTCTCGGTGACGTGGGTGAGCCGCCGGCCGGCCAGCCGCAGGTCGAGGCCGGACTCGTAGTCCTCCAGCAGGGCGCGCTCGGGCCAGGGGCGGGCCGGCCCGGCCCTCCTCGGCGGTGAGGGTGTTGAGGACGGTCAGCCGGTCGCGCTTGAAGGCGCGATGGAAGCTCCTTGTGATCGAAGGCTGCTGGCTCTTATTGGTTGTGAATCATTGCTTCATTGCCACCAGAACTCGCAGAATCGATAGCTAGGGGGGAGACTTCGGAACCAGGGCAAAGATGGGGCAAAGTGGTCGTTCCCACCCCGCCGCCCGCCGTGCCGCGATCACCGCCGGCGCCGCCGCCCTCGCCCTGTGAGGGCGGGCCGCCACCGCTCCGTAGACTGTGGTCGTGAGCGACAAGGCCGACCCGAACCCGTACACCCTCCGCCCCGCCGACGGCAGCACCGGCGACGCCCTGCGCGACGTCGAAGTGGAACTCTCCAAGCGCTGGCCGGAGAACAAGCTGGAGCCCTCGCTCGACCGGATCGAGGCGCTGATGGACATCCTGGGCCAGCCCCAGCGGTCCTTCCCGTCCATCCACATCACCGGCACCAACGGCAAGACCTCCACCGCCCGGATGATCGAGCAACTGCTCAGCGCCTTCGAGCTGCGCACCGGCCGCTACACCAGCCCGCACGTGGAGTCCGTCACCGAGCGGATCACCCTGGACGGCGCCCCGATCAGCCCGGAGCGGTTCGTCGAGGTCTACCGCGACATCGAGCCCTACGTGCAGATGGTCGACGCCGCGCAGCCCGTCCAGATGTCCTTCTTCGAGGTGCTGACCGGCATGGCCTACGCGGCCTTCGCCGACACCCCGGTGGACGTCGCGGTGGTCGAGGTCGGCATGGGCGGCTCCTGGGACGCCACCAACGTCATCGACTCCGTGGTGTCGGTGATCACCCCGATCGGACTGGACCACACCGACAAGCTCGGCGAGACCACCGGCGAGATCGCGGTCGAGAAGTCCGGGATCATCAAGTCCGGCGCCGTCGCCGTGGTCGCCCAGCAGCAGCTGGACGCCGCCCAGGTCATCCTGCGCCGGGCCGTCGAGGTGGACGCCACGGTCGCCCGCGAGGGCATGGAGTTCGGCGTGATCCGCCGTGAGCTCGCCGTCGGCGGCCAGCTGGTGACGCTGCGCGGGCTCGGCGGCGAGGAGTACGAGGACGTCTTCATCCCGCTGCACGGCGAACACCAGGCGCACAACGCGGCGCTGGCGCTGGCCGCGGTCGAGGCCTTCTTCGGCGTCGGCGGCGCCCGCGGCGGACAGCTGGACGTGGACAAGATCCGCCAGGCCTTCTCCGGCGTCTCCTCGCCGGGCCGGCTGGAGGTCGTCCGCCGCAGCCCCACGATCGTCCTGGACGCCGCGCACAACCCGCACGGCGCCCGGGCCACAGTCGCCGCGCTCTCCGAGTCCTTCGGCTTCACCCGCCTGGTCGGCGTGGTCGGGACCTCGGGCGACAAGGACGTGGCCGGCGTGCTGGAGGCCTTCGAGCCGATCCTGGCCGAGGTCGTCATCACCCAGAACTCCACCCACCGCGCGATGGACGTGGACGAGCTCGCGGCCCTCGCCGTCGAGGTCTTCGGCGAAGACCGGGTGCAGGTCGAGCCCCGGCTCGACGACGCCATCGCCGCGGCCGTCACCCTGGCAGAGGAGGAGGGCGACCTCGGCGGCGCCGGGGTGCTGGTCACCGGTTCGGTCATCACGGTGGGCGAGGCCCGCCTGCTGCTCGGGAGGAAGTGACATGAGGACGCTCTGCTCCTCGACGCTGATCGGCGAGGCGCTGCTGATCATGTTCGCGGCGCTGGTCGCGATGCAGCTGTCCAGCGTCTCGACGGCCACCGTGTGGATCGTCAGCGGGATCGCGATGGCGCTGTGCATCGCGCTCTGCGGCATGATCAACCGCCCCGGCGCGGTGCAGATCGGCTGGGCACTGCAGATCGGCCTGATCGCCAGCGGCTTCGTGCTGCCGACCATGTTCGGCCTCGGCGTGGTCTTCGCCGGCCTGTGGTGGTGCTCGGTGCACTACGGCCGCAAGGTCGACGAGTTCAAGGCCGCCCGCGCGGCCGCCGAGGCCCAGGCCACCTGACCCTCGGGCGGGGGTGGCCGACCGGTCGTTCACGCAAGGTAACCTCTGCCCCATACCGCATGCCGTACCAAATCCCCAGGAGACGCACCGTGTCCCAGCGCACTCTCGTCCTGCTCAAGCCCGACGCCGTCCGCCGCGGCCTGGCTGGCGAGATCATCAGCCGCATCGAGCGCAAGGCCGGCTGGCGGCTGGCCGCGGTCGAGCTGCGCACCTTCGACCGGGCGACCCTGGAGACGCACTACGCCGAGCACGTCGGCCGCCCGTTCTACGAGCCGCTGCTGGAGTTCATGACCTCCGGCCCGTCGATCGCGATGATCGTCGAGGGCGAGGAGGTCGTGAAGGGCATCCGGATGCTGGCCGGCGCCACCAACCCGCTGGAGGCCGGCTCCGGCACCATCCGCGGCGACTACGCGACCATCACCCGCGAGAACCTGATCCACGCCTCCGACTCCCCGGAGTCCGCCGAGCGTGAGATCAAGATCTTCTTCCCCGCGAACGTCTGATCCCGCAGCCGGATCGTCAGGGCGACGCCCCCGGCAGGACGTTCGTACCGCCCCGGTCGGGACCATTGGCCCGGCCGGGGCATTCTTATCGTGAAATAGGGAACTGGGGACGCCGACACGGCGTCCCAATGCTCGGAGAAGCGAACACGCTCCGGACAATGGACGGTATGCCCCGCGTCGATGTCCGTACCGAGCGGCGTGACTACGATGGACGCGACTCAAGGGCCCGGTACGGCAGCTCAGCTGGTCTCCGCCCAAGCGTGGGCGCGCATCCGTCCACCCCAAGAACTCCGAGCCCGGGAAGGCACCCACACCCCATGGCGAGCAACCTGTCGTTCATCGGCCGAGACTTGGCGATCGACCTCGGAACAGCCAACACGCTGGTGTACGTCAGGGGCAAGGGGATCGTTCTCAACGAGCCGTCCGTCGTCGCGGTCAACACCAACACCGGCGGCATCCTCGCGGTCGGCGCCGAGGCCAAGAAGATGATCGGCCGCACACCGGGCAACATCGTCGCCATCCGCCCGCTCAAGGACGGCGTGATCGCCGACTTCGAGATCACCGAGCGGATGCTGCGCTACTTCATCCTGAAGATCCACCGCCGCCGCTACCTCGCCCGCCCGCGCGTCGTGGTCTGCGTGCCCTCCGGCATCACCGGCGTCGAGCGCCGCGCCGTGATCGAGGCCTCCTCGCAGGCGGGCGCCCGCCAGGTGCACATCATCGAGGAGCCGATGGCCGCCGCGATCGGCGCCGGCCTGCCCGTCCACGAGGCCACCGGCAACATGGTCGTCGACATCGGCGGCGGCACCACCGAGGTCGCCGTCATCTCCCTCGGCGGCATCGTCACCGCCCAGTCCATCCGGGTCGCCGGCGACGAGCTGGACAACGCGATCGTCCAGCACATCAAGAAGGAGTACTCCCTCCTCCTCGGCGAACGCAGCGCCGAGCAGATCAAGATGAGCATCGGCAGCGCCTTCGGCATGGAGGGCGAGAAGGACGAGCACGCCGAGATCCGCGGCCGCGACCTGGTCAGCGGTCTGCCCAAGACCGTGGTCATCTCCGCCGCCGAGGTCCGCGCCGCCATCGACGAGCCGGTCAACTCGATCATCGACGCGGTCAAGACCACCCTCGACCAGTGCCCGCCCGAGCTGGCCGGCGACGTCATGGACCGCGGCATCGTGCTCACCGGCGGCGGCGCCCTGCTGCGCGGCCTGGACGAGCGGCTGCGCCGTGAGACCGGCATGCCGATCCACATCGCCGAGAACCCGCTCGACTCCGTCGCACTCGGCTCCGGCAAGTGCGTCGAGGAGTTCGAGGCGCTCCAGCAGGTACTGGACGCCTCACCGCGCCGTTAGCACCACGACGACACATTCCGACACTCAACTGAACGGGCCGCCGCCCGGGCCCCACAGCCCCGGGCGGCCGCCAGGTACGAAGGGGCAGTACCAGCACCGTGAGGGACACACGAGAGAGTCGGCTGCTGCTCATCCTGCTGGTGGCCGTCGCCTTCGCGCTGATCACCGTGGACATCAAGGGCGGTGAGGACTCCCCGCTCGGACCGGCCCGGCACGCGGCCGCCAGCGCCCTGGGCCCGGTCGAACGCGGCGCCGCCACTGTGGTGGACCCGGTCGCCAACACCGTCCGCGCCTTCCGCGACGCAGCCACCGACAACGGCCGCACCGACCAACTCGCCCGCGAGAACACCGAACTGCGGCAGAAGCTCGCCTCCTCCGACATGGCCACCGGACGCACCAAGCAGTTGGACGACCTGCTGCGGACCGCCGGCGCCGGCGGCTACACCGTCAAGGCCGCCCAGGTCATCGCGATCGGCCCGGCCCAGGGCTTCTCCTGGACCATCACCATCGACGCCGGCAGCGACGACGGCCTCACCCGCGACATGACGGTGATCAACGGCCAGGGCCTGGTCGGCCGGATCACCACCGTCGCCCCGACCACCGCCACCGTGCTGCTCGCCTCCGACCCCGGCTTCTCGGCCGGCACCCGGCTGGAGGGCAGCGGCGAGATCGGCTTCGCCTCCGGCGGCGGCGACAGCCCGATGAAGGTCTCCCTGCTCAACGGCAAGGCCCAGGTCAAGGCCGGCGACCGGCTGGTCACCTTCGGCTCGCAGAGCGGCCGCCCCTTCGTGCCCGGCGTCCCGGTCGGCAAGGTCACCGAGGTCCAGGCCAACGCCGGCCAGCTGACCAAGACCGTCCTGGTCGAGCCGTTCGTCCAGTTCACCCGGCTGGACCTGGTCGGCGTGGTCGTCGTGCCGCCGCGCACCGACCCGCGCGACGCCGTGCTGCCGCCCGCCCCCACCCCGGGGCAGAGCCAGGCCCCGGCCGCGTCCGCCGCCCCGCCCGCCAAGCCCACTGGGGGGAACTGAGCCATGCGCCTCGCCCGCATCCCCGTCTCCGCCGTCCTGATCCTGTTCGGCCTGATCCTCCAGGTCAGCGTGTTCGGACGGCTCCAGCTGCCGGGAGCCACCCCGGACATACTGCTGCTCGTCGTGGTAGGCCTGGCCATGGTCTACGGGCCGACCGGCGGCTGCCTGGTCGGCTTCTCGGCCGGTCTGCTGGCCGACCTCGCGCCGCCCTCCGACCACGCCATCGGCCGCTACGCGCTGGTGCTCTGCCTGATGGGCTACGCCGCCGGGCTGCTGCGCCCCGAGCACGGCCGCCAGCGCTCCGTCTCCAGCGCGCTGCTGGTCGTCGGCGCCGCGGCGATCGCCTCCACCCTGCTGTACGCGATGGTCGGCGCCCTGGTCGGCGACACCGCGGCCCGGCACGTCGGCCTCGTCGGACTGGTGATCAGCGCGCTGCTGTACGACCTGCTGCTGGCCCCCTTCGTGGTGCCGCTGGTGATGCTGCTCGGCCGCCGCTTCGGCCGCGACCCGGTGACGGCCGCCAGCGACGACGACGAGGGCGGCCCCGGCCTGGGCTCGCTGGCCCGCTACCGCACCACGCGTGAGGTCTCGAGCGGGCCGTCCTACAAGAAGCGGCGCATGCCCGGCTTCGCCCGGCGTCCGTAACCGTCCGGTCCAGGCCCGCCCCCGGACCTCCTGACCCTCCCGCACCCCTGGAGCGCACGAGACGTGAGCAACATCCCCGAGACCGGCCGTACCCGGCGGGTGACGATCCGTCTGGTGGTGCTGCAGATCCTGGTGCTGTCGCTGCTCGCCACCCTCGGCGGACGGCTGTGGTACCTGCAGATCCGCAACGCCAAGGAGTACACCGCCAAGGCGACCGGCAACCACATCCGCGAGGTGGTCGATCCGGCCGTCCGCGGCGAGATCCTGGACGCCTCCGGGCGGATCCTGGCCGGCAACGAGACCCGGCTGGTGGTCTCCGTCAGCCGTACCTCGCTGCTCCAGCAGAAGGACGGCGGCAAGGGCGTCCTCGGCCGGCTGGCCGACGTGCTGGGCATGCCCGCCAAGGACGTGCAGGAGAAGGTCCGGCTCTGCGACGCCAAGACCCCGCAGCCCTGCTGGAACGGCTCTCCCTACCAGCCGATCCCGGTCACCAAGGAGGCGACCACCCAGCAGGCGATGCAGATAATGGAGCGCCGCGAGGACTTCCCCGGGGTCACCGCGCAGCCCACCGCCGTACGCCGCTACACCGGCGCCGAGGGCGCCAACATGGCCCAGGTGCTCGGCTACCTCTCGCCGGTCACCGACGACGAGGTCAGCAAGACCGCCGACAAGACCGGCCTGGACCGCTACCTGCCGGCCGACCAGATCGGCCGGGCCGGCCTGGAGTCGGTGTACGACCGCGACCTGCGCGGCACCGCCGGCATCACCAAGCTGGAGGTCGACAACCTCGGCCGGGTGATCGGCACCGCCGGCACCGTCGCCCCGCAGACCGGCAACAACCTGGTGACCAGCATCGACGCCCGGGTCCAGAAGGTCGTCGAGGACAACCTGGCGCAGGCCATGGCCGACGCCCGGAACACCTTCGACAAGGTCACCAACCGCAACTACGAGGCCGACTCCGGCGCCGCCGTCGTGATGGACGTGCACACCGGGCGGATCGTCGCCATGGCCAGCGCCCCGACCTACGACCCCAACCTGTGGGTGGGCGGCATCAGCGGCAAGGACTACCAGTCGCTGACCAGCAAGGACTCCAACTTCCCGCTGCTGAACCGGGCCATACAGGGTCAGTCCGCCCCCGGCTCGACCTTCAAGGTCGTCTCCACCACCGCCGCCGTGCAGGCCGGCTACTCGCTGGACGGCAACTACCCCTGCCCCAAGAGCCTGACCATCGGCGGCCGCGAGTTCAAGAACTTCGAGAGCGAGAACTTCGGCGCCATCTCCCTGGAGAAGGCGCTGGAGGTCTCCTGCGACACCGTCTTCTACGGCCTGGCGTACGACCAGTGGACCAAGGACGGCGGCATCAAGCCGAAGAAGGACCCGGGCGACTGGTTCTTCAAGACCGCCCACGAGTTCGGCCTCGGCGCCAAGACCGGCATCGACCTGCCGGCCGAGGTCCCCGGCCGGGTGCCGGACCGGCAGTGGAAGCAGTCCTTCTACGACAACAACAAGGACGCCTGGTGCGCGCAGGCGCAGAAGGGCGGCAACAGCTTTTCGGACCAGATCGCCCGGGAGAACTGCGTCGACGGCTACCAGATGCGCGCCGGTGACGCCGTCAACTTCGCGATCGGCCAGGGCGACACCCTCGTCACCCCGGTCCAGATGGCCCGGATCTACTCGGCCCTGGCCAACGGCGGCACCTTCTACCGGCCGACCATCGCCAAGGCCGTGATAAGCCCGAGCGGAGACCTCGTCCGCGAGATCGCCCCGCACGAGGACGCCAAGTTCCCCGGTGACCAGAAGCTGCTCAGCTACATCGACCAGGCCACCGCGGGCGTCATCACCAGCGGTACCGCCGCCTGGAAGTTCTCCGGGGCCGGCTGGCCGCAGAACAAGATCGAGCTGCACGCCAAGACCGGAACCGCCGAGGTCGAGGGCAAGCAGACCACCTCCTGGCTGACCACGTACAGCAAGGACTACGCCGTCGTCATGACGATTAGCCAGGGCGGCACCGGCTCCGGCGGTTCGGGCGACGCCGTCCGCCGGATCTACCAGGCGCTGTACGGCGTGGACGACAAGGGCAACATCGACAACAGCAAGGCGCTGCTGCCCGCGCCGCAGGGCGAGCTGCCGAAGTTCAACCCGGACGGCACCGCGATCATCAAGCCGGCCTCGTACGGCACCGGCGCGGTGCAGGGGCCGGCCGCCCCGGCGCAGGGCGTTCCGGTCGCGGCTCCGGCTCCGGTGCTGCTGGACACCGCCTCGGCCCAGCCGGGGGCGGCCGCGCCGGCGGACTACGGCCCGGCCCACTACGACCCGGGAGCGACCTTCCTCGACCCGGCGCCGCCCGCCGACAGTCCGGCGTCGTACACCGCGACCGACACCGCCCTCGAACCGAACCGCCAGGGAAGGGGACGGGCATGACCTCCTACGGCTCGTACCGGCAGCTGAGGCTGACCCCGCAGCGCAGCGGGGTCTCCAAGGCCCTGGCCAAGGACTCCCCGCTCTGGCGGCTGGACTGGATACTGCTGCTGGCCGGACTGGCCCTCTCGCTCGGCGGCTCGCTGCTGGTGTGGTCGGCCACCCGCGGGCGCGACAACCTCACCCACGGGGACCCGCAGTACTTCCTCTACCGGCACCTGACGAACTTCGTGATCGGCCTGGTGCTGTGCGCCGTGGTGATAGCGATAGGAGCCCGGCGGGTCCGCACCCTGGTGCCCTTCGTCTACATCGGCGTGCTCCTGCTGCTGCTGGCGACGCTCAGTCCGATCGGCTCGACCGTCAACGGCGCCCACTCGTGGATCCAGCTCGGCGGCGGATTCTCCGTCCAGCCGGCCGAGTTCGCGAAGGTCGCCATCCTGCTGGCGATGGCCGTCGTGCTGTCGGACCAGGTGGACGCCGGGGAGCGGGAGTTCCCCTCGCACCGGGCGGTGTTCCGGGGCCTGATCTGGGCCGCCCTGCCGATGGGACTCGTCCTGCTGATGCCGGACGCCGGGTCGGTCATGGTGATGTCGGCGATCGTGCTGGGCATCCTGCTCGGCTCCGGTGCCGCCAACCGCTGGGTGCTCGGCATCCTCGCGCTCGGCGTCGGCGGGAGCATCGCGATCTGGAAGCTCGGGCTGCTGAGCCAGTACCAGATCGACCGCTTCGCCGCCTTCGCCAACCCCCAGCTCGACCCCAACGGCGTCGGCTACAACACCGCCCAGGCCCGGATCGCCATCGGCTCGGGCGGGCTGACCGGCAAGGGGCTGTTCCACGGGACGCAGACCATCGGGCAGTTCGTGCCGGAGCAGCAGACCGACTTCGTGTTCACCGTCGCCGGAGAGGAACTGGGCTTCGTCGGGGCGCTGGCGATCATCGCGCTGGTCGGCGTGATCCTCTGGCGGGCCTGCCGGATCGCCCGCCAGGCGACTGACCTGTACGGGACGATCGTGGCGGCCGGGATCATCGCCTGGTTCTCCTTCCAGGCCTTCGAGAACATCGGGATGTGCCTGGGGATCATGCCGGTCGCGGGCATCCCGCTGCCGTTCGTCTCGTACGGCGGCTCCTCGATGTTCGCGGTCTGGATCGGGATCGGGCTGCTCCAGGCGGTGCGCAGCCAGCGGCCGATAGCGGCCTGAGCGTTCGAGTGGCAGGACGGTGCAGGGCGGGGCCGGTCCGGGAGCTATCCCGGACCGGCCCTTCTGTCATGCGGCAATGAATAGTTGACGGGTCGTCAGCTTTGCTGAAGCAGGCAGTCGGCGGCGGTGAGGACCGCCCGGGTCTGGTGGGCCAGCTGCTCCTGGACCGGCACCCAGCGGGCACCGAAGCGGTGGCGCAGCCGCTCCAGACTGTCCGTGACCACGGCACGGGCGCGCTCGCGGGCGGCCTCCGCCACCGGGCCGCGGACGTCGGCGAGCAGCCGCAGCAGGATCGAGGCGACCCGTAGCGGCAGCCGGGCCGCGACCAGCCCGGTTGTGGTCGCCCGGGAGACGCTCACCGGACCGGCGCACCACAGCTCCAGCCACTCGGCGGCCACCCGCGGCGCCACCGCCAGGTTGAACTCGACGGTGCGCACCAGCGGGCCGTACGCCTCCCGGGCCTGCGCCGGGACGCGCGCGAGCAGTGCGGTGAGCTGCTCGGTGCGGAGGGTGAGGTCGCGGGCGGCCTCGCCGACGGCCCGCGGCCCCGCCGGGTGGGTGCGGCTGTCGCCGACCGCGTCCACGGCCCACATCGGGACCTCCAGGACGGCGGTCACCGCGCCGTGCCGGGCCGCGTACGACCAGGTGGACAGCTCCGGCTCGTCCGGCAGCGCCCGGGAGGCACCGGCTCCGCCGGGCGCCGGCATCAGGTAGGTGCCGGGGGCGGGGCTGGGCCAGCCGATGGCGTCGTAGGAGTCCACGTCGAGCGGGATGCCGGCCCGGTCGGCGGAGCGGGCGAAGCGCTCGGCGAGACCGCGCACCGGGCCGGTCAGCTGGACGAAGGCGCCGCCGAAGTCCACCCCGTGCAGCGAGCACTGCAGGAAGGGGCGCAGCTCGTCGATCAGCCCGGTCAGTGCCAGGCTCTCCGGCATCGGCCGGCGGCCGGAGCCCGGGGCGGGCAGCAGCTCGGGCTGCTCCTCGAAGGCGGGGCGGAAGAAGTGCTCGTAGTGGCGGTGCATGGTGAGCGGGCCGTCCAGCCAGCCGGCGTTGAGCGCGGCGCCGTCCGGGTCCAGGCACAGCAGCAGGTGCCAGGACAGGCCCGGCCGGGCGGGGCGCTCCAGTAGCACCTCGGCCAGCCGGACGGCGGCGGCGGTGCCGATCGGCTCGTTCGGGTGCGGGCCGCCGACCACCAGGACGGCGCGCGGCCCGCGGTCCACCGAGAGCAGCAGCAGCGGGCGGCCGGCCCGGGAGCGGCCCACCTCGCGCAGCCGGCAGCGGTCGGGGTGGCGCAGGGCGAGCCGCCGGGCCGCGCACTCGGCCTGGGCCGGGGTGGGGTAGCGGGCCGGCCGGGCGTCGGGGGTTCGCAGGGTCAGGGGCCGGACCCGCCGACCGGTGTCGGTCATGGTTCTCCTTGCGACCGGTCGTACGGCCGCCGGGGCGCGGGCATGCCGCGCCGCCGGACGCGGCCTGCGGGCCGGGGACGGGCTCTGCGGGGCCGGGGGAGGGGGCCGCGCGGGGACGGGGGAGGGCGTGCTGGGGTGGGCTGGCCGCCGGGGGGAGTCGGCGTTGGCCGAGCGTACGACCCAACTCCCGTCTCGGGAAGGGGTGCAGGGCCTTGAGCAGGGCCCTGTCAGTACCGCACGGGCTCTCCGGGCGTGTCAACGGCGGACGACGCCGGGCGGCGGGCGCGCACCGCGCGTGCCGGGGCGGTCACCGGCGGGCACGGATCGCGCCGGGGCGCACGGGCGGGGGTCTGCTCGGACGGGCCGTTCCCCGGATTGGGCTACCCTTGAGGGTCACCCCTCCCGTGCCGGATCGCGGCACCGAATCACGTCGTAAGGGTTCCTAGTACATGACTGTCGAATCGGTCTTCCCACGCCTGGAGGCCCTCCTCCCGCACGTCCAGAAGCCGATCCAGTACGTCGGCGGCGAGCTCAACTCGACCGTCAAGGACTGGGACGCCTGCGACGTCCGTTGGGCGCTGATGTACCCCGACGCCTACGAGGTCGGGCTCCCCAACCAGGGCGTCATGATCCTCTACGAGGTGCTGAACGAGCGCGAGGGCGTGCTCGCCGAGCGCACCTACAGCGTCTGGCCGGACCTCGAGGCGCTGATGCGCGAGCAGGGCGTCCCGCAGTTCACGGTGGACGCCCACCGCCCGGTCAAGGCCTTCGACGTGTTCGGGCTGTCGTTCTCCACCGAGCTCGGCTACACCAACATGCTGACCGCGCTCGACCTGGCCGGCATCCCGCTGGAGGCCAAGGACCGCACCGACGAGGACCCGATCGTCCTGGCCGGCGGTCACGCGGCCTTCAACCCGGAGCCGATCGCGGACTTCCTGGACTGCGCGGTGATCGGCGACGGCGAGCAGGCCGTCCTCGACATCACCGAGATCATCCGTGCCTGGAAGGCCGAGGGCCGCCCGGGCGGGCGCGACGAACTGCTGCTGCGCCTGGCGCGCACCGGCGGGGTGTACGTGCCGAAGTTCTACGACGTGGAGTACCTGGCCGACGGCCGGATCGGCCGGGTCGTGCCGAACGCCCCGGGCGTGCCGTGGCGGGTGTCCAAGCACACCGTGATGGACCTCGACGAGTGGCCGTACCCCAAGCAGCCGCTCGTCCCGCTCGCGGAGACCGTCCACGAGCGGATGTCCGTGGAGATCTTCCGCGGCTGCACCCGCGGCTGCCGCTTCTGCCAGGCCGGCATGATCACGCGCCCCGTGCGGGAGCGAAGCATCACCGGCATCGGCGAGATGGTCGAGCGCGGGCTCAAGGCGACCGGCTTCGAGGAGGTCGGCCTGCTGTCGCTGTCCAGCGCCGACCACACCGAGATCGGCGACATCGCCAAGGGCCTGGCCGACCGCTACACCGAGGACAAGATCGGCCTGTCGCTGCCGTCCACCCGCGTCGACGCCTTCAACATCGACCTCGCCAACGAGCTGTCCCGCAACGGACGCCGCTCGGGCCTCACCTTCGCCCCCGAGGGCGGCAGCGAGCGCATGCGCAAGGTGATCAACAAGATGGTGTCGGAGGAGGACCTGATCCGCACCGTCGCCACCGCCTACGGCAACGGCTGGCGTCAGGTGAAGCTGTACTTCATGTGCGGCCTGCCCACCGAGACCGACGAGGACGTGCTCCAGATCGGTGAGATGGCGAAGAACGTCATCCAGAAGGGCCGCGAGGTCACCGGCCAGAACGACATCCGCTGCACCGTCTCCATCGGCGGTTTCGTGCCCAAGCCGCACACCCCGTTCCAGTGGGCCCCGCAGCTGTCCGCCGAGGCCACCGACGCCCGCCTCGCCAAGCTGCGCGACTCCATCCGCGGCGACCGCAAGTACGGCAAGAACATCGGCTACCGCTACCACGACGGCAAGCCCGGCATCGTCGAGGGCCTGCTCTCCCGCGGCGACCGCCGGATCGGCGCCGTCATCCGCGCCGTCTACGAGGACGGCGGCCGCTTCGACGGCTGGCGCGAGTACTTCTCGTACGACCGCTGGATGGCCTCCGCCGAGAAGGGCCTGGCCGGCACCGGCGTCGACGTCGACTGGTACACCACCCGCGAGCGCTCCTACGAGGAGGTCCTGCCCTGGGACCACCTGGACAGCGGCCTCGACAAGGACTGGCTGTGGGAGGACTGGCAGGACGCCCTGGAGGAGGTCGAGGTCGACGACTGCCGCTGGACGCCGTGCTTCGACTGCGGCGTGTGCCCCCAGATGCAGACGGTCATCCAGATCGGGCCCACCGGCAAGAAGCTGCTGCCGTTGACGGTCGTCAACAAGTAGGCGGCGGTACGTCCTTCGACCCCCGTCCGGAGCGTTCCGGGCGGGGGTCGGTCGTGGGCGGCTGACCAGGGGCGGAGCGAGGGGGGTGGCGGGGCGCGTACCCTTTGAGGTGACAGCGTCCGGACAGTGGCGGGTTTGCGCCGCGCCGGACGGGGAGAACTGACTAAGGACTGAGCGACCCTGGCACGCCGTACGCCCGATGGTCCGCCGCCCGCGCCGACGGTGCAGCGGATTCGTCTCCGCTACACCAAGCGCGGCCGGCTCCGCTTCACCAGCCACCGTGACTTCCAGCGCGCCTTCGAGCGCGCCCTGCGCCGGTCCGCCGTTCCGATGGCCTACTCGGCCGGCTTCACCCCGCACCCGAAGGTCTCCTACGCGAACGCCGCCCCGACCGGGGTCGCGAGCGAGGCGGAGTACCTGGAGATCGGGCTGGCCGCCGTGCGTGACCCGGAGGAGCTGCGGGCGCAGCTGGACGGCTCGCTGCCGCCCGGCCTGGACGTGATCGACGCGGTCGAGGTCCGGACGCCGAACTTCGTGGAGCGCCTGGAGGCCTCCGAGTGGCTGATGCGCCTGGACGGCGTGGAGCCGGACGAGGCGGTGCAGGCGGTCCGGAAGTTCCTCGCCGAGGAGAAGGTCGAGGTCGAGCGCCGGACCAAGAACGGCGTGCGGGTCTTCGACGCGCGCGGTGCGGTGGCGGCGCTCGAAGCCGTCGAGCCGCAGGTCGACGGCGGTGCGGACACGGCGGCCGGAACCGACCGCGATGTTCGGACCGGCCGTCCCTGTGCGATACTGCGCCTGGTAGTACGACACGCGACACCCGCCGTACGACCCGACGACGTATTGTCCGGTCTCCGTGCGACGGCCGACCTGGCGCCGCCGGTCCCCGCAGAGGTGACCAGGCTGGCGCAGGGGCCGCTCGACGAGGAGTCCGGCACGGTGACCGACCCGCTGGCGCTCGACCGCGCTGCGGCCCCGGCAGGCTGAGAAACGGCCGCCGGGCCGCGCGCTACCGCGTCCGCCTAGTGGGCGGAGGCCGGGTCCAGTACCTCACTGGACCCGAAGGTCCTCCAGGGTTCCCGCGGCTCCCCAGGGGAGCGAGCGTCGTCGCAGCACAGGCCGGCCACTCGGGGCCCGTCGACCAGGACGGTCGAAGGGCCCGGGACCCCGTCCGGGAGCCACCCGGGGTTGGGGGACGGCTCAGCTTGGGAAAACCACAGAAGACTGGTCAGACCAGAAGACTTTCGACACCCCGCGCCACGCGGGGCGCCGAGCGAGACTACGAGCCCCTGTGCGGCCTCGCGTCCGCGCGGCGGCACCGTCAAAGGGTCCGGCCCGAGCATCGTCGCGATGCCGGCCGCCCACTGGTGCCGCGCCGTGCCCGGATGCGGAGCCCGGGGGCCTGACGGGAGATCCACCCGCATGCTCGATAACACCGATCCGCAGCAGAACGCGGCCACGGAACAGAACGAAACCGCCGCGACCGGTGGTGAGGGCGCGTCCGCCGCGCCGCCGCGCCGTCGTCGCCGGGCGGTGTCCCGCCCGGCGGGCACCCCGCAGGGGGCGGCCACCGAGGCGGCCGAGACGGTCGTCCCGGTTGAGACGACGGTCATCCCGGCCGAGACGCCTGCCGCCGAGGCGGCCCCGGTTGCCGAGAAGCCGGTCCGGGCCCGCCGGACCCGCAAGCGGGCCGAGGCTCCGGCCGGTGCTCCGGAGGAGACCGCGATCGTGGTCACCGCTCCGGAGGCCGAGGAGGCCAAGGCGGCGGAGAGCGAGGTCGCGCAGACCAAGGCCGAGGAGAAGGCGGAGAAGCCCGTTCGGGCCCGCCGCACCCGCAAGCGGGCGGAGGCGCCCGTCGAGACCGCCGCCGCCGAGGAGCCCGCGGCCGAGACCGCCACCCCGGTCGCGGCCCCCGTCGCCGAGCCGGTGGCCGAGGAGGCCCCGGCCGCTCCGGCCCGCCGCCCCCGCCGCCGTCGCGTGGTCGAGGCCGCGCCGGTGGTCGAGGCCCCGGTCGAGGAGCCGGTGGCCGAGGAGCCCGCCGTCGAGGAGGAGCCCGCCGCGGAGGAGGCCGTCGAGGCTCCCGCCGCTGCGCCCGCGCCCGCGCCGGTCGCCGAGGCCGAACCGCACCACCGGGTGCGCCGCCGTGCGGTCCGCCCGGCCACCGCGGTGTTCCAGGCGCCGGTCTTCCAGGAGCCCGCCCCCTACGTCGCGCCCGCCGCGCCGCAGCAGCCGGCCGCCGTCGCCGCCGCCGCGGCTCCGGCCCCGGTGCCGGTCGAGGCTCCGGCCGCTGCCGAGCGCTCGGAAGAGGACGAGTACGAGTACAGCGGCGTCGGCCGCCGTCGCCGGGTCCGCACCCGGGTCGAGCCGGGCCGCCGCAAGGCGGCCGCCGAGGCCCCGGCCAAGGCGCCCGCCAAGGCTGCCCCCGCGAAGGCCGCCGCCAAGGCCCCCGTGGTGGAGGCCCCGGTCGTCGAGGCGCCCGCCGTGGAGGCCCCCGCCGCCGGTCCGGAGACCGAGGACGAGTGGGAGGACGGTCGTCCGTCGCGCCGTCGCCGTCGGGGCGGCCGCCGCCGTCGCCGTGGTGAGGCCGAGGAGTTCGAGGCCGCCGAGACCGAGCAGCCCGTCGCCGAGGAGCCGGCCCACGTCGCCGAGGAGGAGGACGAGGACGACGACGATCTGGCCTCCGGCCTGTCCTCGTCCCGCCGTCGCCGCCGCCGTCGCCGCCGCAGCGGTGAGGCCGGCGCCGTCGAGACCGCCGAGACCACCGAGGACGGCGTCCGCACGGTGGTGAAGGTGCGCGAGCCGCGCCGCCGCTCCACCGAGCCGTCCTTCGACCCGGACGAGGTGCAGTCCATCAAGGGCTCGACCCGTCTGGAGGCGAAGAAGCAGCGCCGCCGTGAGGGCCGCGAGCTGGGCCGCCGCCGGGTGCCGATCATCACCGAGGCCGAGTTCCTGGCCCGCCGGGAGTCGGTCGAGCGCGTCATGGTGGTGCGCCAGAACGGCCAGCGCACCCAGATCGGCGTGCTCGAGGACGGCGTGCTGGTCGAGCACTACGTCAACAAGGAGCAGGCCACCTCGTACGTCGGCAACGTCTACCTGGGCAAGGTCCAGAACGTCCTGCCGTCGATGGAGGCCGCCTTCGTCGACATCGGCAAGGGCCGCAACGCGGTGCTGTACGCCGGTGAGGTCAACTTCGGCGCGCTGGGCCACGGCGGCCCGCGCCGGATCGAGTCGGTGCTGAAGTCCGGCCAGTCCGTGCTGGTGCAGGTCTCCAAGGACCCGATCGGCCACAAGGGCGCCCGCCTGACCAGCCAGATCTCGCTGCCCGGCCGCTACCTGGTGTACGTGCCCGAGGGCTCGATGACCGGCATCTCGCGCAAGCTGCCCGAGAACGAGCGCGCCCGGCTGAAGCAGATCCTGAAGAAGATCGTCCCGGACGACGCGGGCGTCATCGTGCGCACCGCCGCCGAGGGCGCCTCCGAGGAGGAGCTGACCCGCGACGTCCAGCGCCTCCAGCAGCAGTGGGAGGACATCCAGAAGAAGGCCGCGACCGGCAACGCCCCGGCGCTGCTGTACGGCGAGCCGGACATGACCGTCCGGGTCGTCCGCGACATCTTCAACGAGGACTTCACCAAGGTCATCGTCTCCGGCGACGAGGCGTGGACGACCATCCACGAGTACGTCTCCAACGTGGCCCCGGACCTCGCCGAGCGGCTCCAGCGGTGGACCTCCGAGGTGGACGTGTTCGCCACCTACCGGATCGACGAGCAGCTGATGAAGGCGCTGGACCGCAAGGTCTGGCTGCCCAGCGGCGGTTCGCTGGTGATCGACCGCACCGAGGCGATGGTCGTCATCGACGTCAACACCGGGAAGTTCGTCGGCCAGGGCGGCAACCTGGAGGAGACGGTCACCCGGAACAACATCGAGGCGGCCGAGGAGATCGTGCGCCAGCTGCGGCTGCGCGACCTCGGCGGCATCATCGTGATCGACTTCATCGACATGGTCCTGGAGTCCAACCGCGACCTGGTGCTGCGCCGCCTGCTGGAGTGCCTGGGCCGGGACCGGACCAAGCACCAGGTGGCCGAGGTCACCTCGCTGGGCCTGGTCCAGATGACCCGCAAGCGGGTCGGCCAGGGACTGCTGGAGTCCTTCTCCGAGGCCTGCGTGCACTGCAACGGCCGCGGTGTGATCGTCCACATGGAGCAGCCGAGCGCCCACGTCCACACCTCGGCGGCTGCTGCCGTCGAGGCCGGCAGCGGCAAGCGCCGTCGCCGGGGCAAGGGCGGCGCGGGCCACGAGGAGCCGCAGGCCGTCGAGGCCGGGTCGACGGTGGCCGAGGCCTTCGCCGAGGCCGACGTGGAGCCGGCCGAGCCGGTGCGCGAGGAGATCGAGGGCCAGCTGGCCCTGGAGGTCCCGGGCGTCGAGGTGACGGAGGAGGCCCCGGCGGCCGAGACCGCCGTGGTCGAGGCGCCGGTGGTCGAGGCCCCCGCCTCCGCTCCGGCCGGCCGTCCGCGCCGCCGCGCGGTGCGCAAGGCGACGGCTCCGGCGGGTGCGCCGCAGGCCGCCGAGATCGTGGTGCTGCAGGCGAAGGCCGACGCGGCCCTGGAGGCGGCGCTGGCGGCCGCCGCCCCGGCCGCCGCCCCGGCCGTCGAGACCGCGGAGGCCGCCGCGGAAGCGGCGCCCGAGGCCGTCGCCGAGCCCGCCGTCGTGGAGGCCGTGGAGGCCCCCGCAGCGGAGGAGGAGTCCGCCGAGGAGGCCCCGGCTCCCAAGAAGCGGGCCGCCCGCAAGACCGCCGCGAAGAAGACCGCCGCCAAGAAGACGACGGCCGCCAAGAAGACGACCGCGGCGGCCAAGAAGACCACCGCCCGCAAGACCGCGACCAAGCGGACGAGCGCGGCGGCCAAGAAGGCCGCGGCCGCCGAGGGTGATACGGCGGCCGAGTAGTGCCCGAGCCCGGGGCGGGAGTCCTTCCCGCCCCGGGCCGTACGGGCCGGTTTGCCCCCGGGGCGGCCGGTCCGTATTCTTGACCTTCGGCGTGTCTACGCCGCGCTCCCGAGCACATCACCTTCCCGAGAGCACCGCGCCCAGCGCGGGGCGAACGGGGAGAGGCTCCTGTGTCCGTACCCAGGCGGCTGGCGTCGGGAGTTCCGACCGAGTTGGGAAAGTAGGTACCGCATGTACGCGATCGTTCGCGCAGGCGGCCGCCAGCACAAGGTCGCCGTCGGCGACGTGCTGGAGATCGACCGTATCGAGGCCAAGCCGGGTGACTCGGTGGAGCTCTCGACCATCCTGGTCGTCGACGGTGACGCCGTCACCTCCGACCCGTGGGTCCTGGCCGGCGTGAAGGCTCACGCCGAGGTGGTCGACCAGACCAAGGGCGACAAGATCGTCATCCTGCGCTACAAGAACAAGACCGGCTACCGCCGTCGTCAGGGTCACCGTCAGAAGCACACCGCGGTGCGCATCACCAGCATCGACTCGGTCAGCAAGTAAGGGGATAGCGGAAAATGGCACACAAGAAGGGCGCAAGCTCTACTCGTAACGGCCGTGACTCGAACGCCCAGCGCCTCGGCGTGAAGCGCTTCGGTGGCCAGGTCGTCTCCGCCGGCGAGATCATCGTCCGCCAGCGTGGCACCCACTTCCACCCGGGTGCCGGTGTCGGCCGTGGTGGCGACGACACCCTGTTCGCGCTGACCGCCGGTGCGGTGCAGTTCGGCAACCGTCGCGGCCGCAAGGTCGTCAACATCGTGGCCGTCGAGGCCTGAGTCCCCGCGGACTCTCGAGTCTCTCCAGACTCACACTGAAGGGTGGGCCGGAATGTTCCGGTCCACCCTTCGGCTTTACGCAGACAGCAAGCAGACAAATCCGCACTGGAGGCACACCTCATGACCACCTTCGTGGACCGCGTCGAACTCCACGTCGCCGCGGGTAACGGGGGCCACGGCTGCGCCTCCGTGCACCGGGAGAAGTTCAAGCCGCTCGGCGGGCCGGACGGCGGCAACGGCGGGGAGGGCGGCAGCGTCATCCTCACCGTGGACGCGCAGGTCACCACCCTGCTCGAGTACCACCACTCGCCCAAGCGCAAGGCCACCAACGGCAAGCCCGGCGCGGGCGGCCACCGGACCGGCGCCGACGGCGACGACCTCGTCCTGCTGGTGCCGGACGGCACCGTGGTGCTGGACCGCAAGGGCAACGTGCTCGCCGACCTGGTCGGCCACGGCACCAGCTTCGTCGCCGCCCAGGGCGGCCGCGGCGGTCTCGGCAACGCCGCGCTCGCCTCGGCCCGCCGCAAGGCCCCCGGCTTCGCACTGCTCGGCGAGCCGGGCGACGCCCGTGACATCGTGATGGAGCTCAAGTCCGTCGCCGACGTGGCCCTGGTCGGCTACCCGAGCGCCGGCAAGTCCTCGCTGATCTCGGTGCTCTCCGCCGCCAAGCCGAAGATCGCGGACTACCCGTTCACCACCCTGATCCCCAACCTCGGCGTGGTCACCGCCGGCGACACCGTCTACACCATCGCCGACGTGCCCGGCCTGATCCCCGGCGCCAGCCAGGGCCGCGGCCTGGGCCTGGAGTTCCTGCGGCACGTCGAGCGCTGCTCGGTGCTGGTGCACGTGCTGGACTGCGCCACCCTGGAGCCCGGTCGCGACCCGCTGAGCGACCTGGAGACCATCGAGGCCGAGCTGGCCGAGTACGGCGGTCTGGAGGACCGGCCGCGCCTGGTCGCGCTCAACAAGGTCGACGTCCCGGACGGCCAGGACATCGCCGACCTGACCCGCGCCTCGCTGGAGGAGCGCGGCTTCCAGGTGTTCGAGGTCTCCGCCGCCTCCCGCAAGGGCCTGCGCGAGCTGAGCTTCGCGGTGGCGAAGATCGTCGCCGAGGCGCGCGCCGCCAAGCCGGTGGAGGAGTCCACCCGGATCGTGCTGCGGCCCACCGCCGTGGACGACGAGGGCTTCACCATCGAGGAGGAGGACGGCGCCTACCGCATCCGCGGCGTCAAGCCGGAGCGCTGGGTCCGCCAGACCGACTTCAGCAACGACGAGGCCGTCGGCTACCTCGCCGACCGGCTGGCGCGCCTCGGCATCGAGGACCGGCTGTGGAAGATCGGGGCGCACGAGGGCGACACCGTCATCATCGGCCCGGAGGAGAACGCCGTCGTCTTCGACTGGGAGCCGACCATGGCCGCCGGCGCCGAGATGCTCGGCCGCCGCGGTGAGGACCACCGGATGGAGACCCAGCGCCCGGCCGTCGACCGCCGGCGCGAGAAGCAGAAGGGCCGGGACGCGGCCGAGGCCGAGTTCCTCGCCTTCGAGGCGCTCTCCGGCGGCCGGCAGGCCGCCATCGAGGACGACGAGGACCAGTAGGTCCGGTCGGTCTCCGGAAAGGCCTCCGCCACCTCGACCGGTGGCGGGGGCCTTTCCCGTGCTCAGGGGTGACGAGGCGTCACTTCGACCAGGAGGCCTGGAGCTTGAGCAGGTCGTTCAGGTCGGTGTAGCCGACCGCGACCGGGCTGGTGCCGGTGATCGAGATGATGTCGCAGCCCTTGGTCTCGGCGCCCTTGGCGACGCCCTGGAACTTCGCCCCGGTGCACTTGGGCAGCGGGTTGGAGGCGGTCAGGACGGGCAGGCCCTTGTTGCCGGCGGCGTCGAAGAGGACGAACTTCGAGTCCGGGGCGGTGAAGGACAGGCTGGCGTCGCCGAGGTTCTTGACGGTGTAGCTGACGTAGACCGGGGTGCGGCCGTCCAGGCCGGTGGTCGGGACCTTGGCGGCGGTGAGGTCCTGCAGCGAGCCGACCTCGATGCCGGTGACGGTGATCTGCAGCTTGGTGGAGACGTTGGAGGTCTTGTCGGCGAAGTCGACGGTGGCCGGCTGGCCGACCTTCACCGCGGTGGCGGCCTGCGGGACCTTGCCGCCGCCCGCGCCAGCGGCGCCGCCGCCCGCCGCACCGGCCGTACCGGCGCCACCGGTCGCGGCGCCGCCGGTGGCCGCGCCCGACGGGGCGGCGGTCGAACCGCCGGCCGCACCGCCGCTGGCCGCCCCGGTCGGGGACGGAGCCGCTCCGGTGGCAGCGCCCTTGCCGGTCGGGGAGTCCGAGTTGTCCGGGCCGCACGCGGCGAGCGAGAGGGCGGTGGCCGCCGCCAGGGCGGCGACGGTCAGCTTCGTGGTGTGCGAACGCATGGTGTGCTTTTCTCCTGGCGCGCGACCGCGAACCCGTTGCCGGTCTGCCCAGCGCGGTGCCGCCCCCGTGTCACAGGAAGGTCGAAGACGAGTGGGCACAGCGGGCAGGAAGCCGTCCCCCGATCTGGCTTTCGGTCAGGGACCATACCAGCCACCCGGATGGGCGGCCGGGCTGTGGCGGGCCGGTGACCAGGGCGGGTCCAGCCGGTGAAACACCCTGGGGGTGACCTGCGCGGATCGCGTAGATTTCGGGCATGACGGCCGGGCCGGGCCCCGCCGCACCAGCACCACACCGGAAGGGCGTACAGCGAGATGAGCGAGGACTCACTGCGGGAGGAGGTGCTGACCGCACGGCGGATCGTGGTCAAGGTCGGCTCCTCCTCACTCACCACGGCGGCCGGCGGCCTGGACGCCGACCGGGTCGACGCCCTGGTGGACGCGCTCGCCAAGGTGCGCAGCCGTCCGGACGCGCCCGAGGTCGTCCTCGTCTCCTCCGGTGCCATCGCCGCCGGGCTCGCCCCGCTCGGCCTGGACAAGCGGCCCAAGGATCTGGCCCGTCAGCAGGCCGCCGCCAGCGTCGGCCAGGGACTGCTGGTCGCCCGGTACACCGCCTCCTTCGCCCGGTACGGCATCCGGGTCGGACAAGTGCTGCTCACCGCCGAGGACGCCAGCCGGCGCGCCCACTACCGCAACGCCTACCGGACGCTGGACCAGCTGCTGGCGATGGGCGCGATGCCGGTCGTCAACGAGAACGACACCGTCGCCACCGCCGAAATCAAGTTCGGGGACAACGACCGGCTGGCCGCGCTGGTCGCCCACCTGGTCCGGGCCGACCTGCTGGTGCTGCTCTCCGACGTGGACGGCCTCTACGACGGCGACCCGTCCCGGCCCGGCACCAGCCGGATCGCCGAGGTGGGCGGCCCGCACGACCTCGACGGCATCCAGATCGGCAGCGCCGGCAAGGCGGGCGTCGGCACCGGCGGCATGGTCACCAAGGTCGAGGCGGCCCGGATCGCCACCGGCGCGGGCATCCCGGTGGTGCTCACCGCGGCCAGCCACGCCGCCGACGCGCTGGCCGGACGGCCCACCGGCACGCTCTTCCGGCGCACCGGCAGCCGCACCTCCGACCGGATGCTCTGGCTGGCCCATGCGAGCAGCCCGCGCGGCGCCCTGCACCTGGACGCGGGCGCGGTCGAGGCGGTCGTCTCCGGCGGTGCCTCGCTGCTGCCGGCCGGGGTGACCAAGGTCGACGGGGAGTTCGCCGCGGGTGATCCGGTGGACCTTCTTGCCGAAAACGGCCACATCGTGGCCCGCGGACTGGTCAACTTTGATGCGAGGGAGTTGCCCCGCCTGCTCGGCCGGTCCACCCGCGACCTGGCCCAGGAGTTCGGCGCCGGGTACGAGCGCGAGGTCGTCCACCGCGACGACCTGGTCGTTCTGCACGGCTGACCGGCCGTCCGGCCGGCACCGGCCGAGCGGCGCAGTGCGGTCGGCGGGCCGCTCCGAAACCGGGAGCGGCCCGGCCAACGGGCGAGGAGGGGCGCAGCCGTACCGGTCGGCCGAGGGCCGGCGGGCCGGGGGACGACACGAGATCGCCGAACAGGAGGCCGCCGGTGGAACGCAGGCGCGAGGCAGCGCTGACCGGAGGGACGGCGGGCCGGCGGCTGACCAGTATCGACGGCGGACGCGGGGACGCCCCCGCCGAGCCGGCCGGTCCGTCGCCGCAGAGGCCCGGCGGGGTGCGCAGGGTGCGGCCGCAGCGCGCCCAGGCCGCGGACCCGCCCAGCGTGCCGGAGCAGGCACGGCTGTGGCACGTGGTGCTGAGCGTGGCCGGGCAGACCACCCCGCTGTCCTCGCTGCGCGCCTCACTGGAGCAGCTGGCACACGACCACTCGTTCTTCCTGACCGCCCGCTACGCGGCCGACCACGCCGAGATCCGGTACTGGGAACAGGCCCGGGACCTGCACGACGCGGCGGCGATCGCGCTGCGGCTGTGGGGCGAGCACAAGGTGACCGCCAAGCTGCCGCCGTGGGAGATCGTCGGGCTGGAGGTGGTGGACCGGGCGACGTACCACAAGCGGGTCGCCGAGGGCTTCGGTACGCCGCCGCCGCACCTGGGCGGGGTGCACCCGTACTGACCGGCGGTCCGGCCGGTGTCTCACCGGGCGAAATGACGGCCGGCGGGCGCGGGCCAGTCGCTACCCTTGGCGGCATGACCAGCGATCTCGCCACCGCCGACAGCCCCGTCCTCGCCGTAGCGCGCCGAGCCCGGGAGGCCGCCGCCGCGCTCGCCCCGCTGCCGCGCCGGGCCAAGGACGCCGCGCTGCTGGCGATCGCGGACGCGCTGGTCGCCCGCAGTGCCGAGATCGTCGCGGCCAACGCCGAGGACGTGGAGCGGGCCCGCGCGGCGGGGACGGCCGAGTCGGTGATCGACCGGCTGAGCCTGACCGACGAGCGGATCGCCGCGATCGCCTCCGACGTGCGGGACGTGGCCGGCCTGGCCGACCCGGTCGGCGAGGTGGTGCGCGGCTACACGCTGCCGAACGGCCTCGACGTGCGCCAGGTCCGGGTGCCGCTGGGCGTGGTCGGCATCATCTACGAGGCCCGACCGAACGTCACCGTCGACGCCGCCGCGCTCTGCCTGAAGTCCGGCAACGCGGTGCTGCTGCGCGGCTCCGCCTCCGCCTACCGCTCCAACACCGCGCTGGTCGCCGTCCTGCGGGACGCCGTGGTCGCGGCCGGGCTGCCGGCCGACGTGATCCAGCTGGTGCCGGGGGAGAGCCGGGAGTCGGTGCAGGAGCTGATGCGCGCCCGTGGCCTGGTCGACGTGCTGATCCCGCGCGGAGGGGCCTCGCTGATCCGCACCGTGGTCGAGGGCTCGACCGTTCCGGTGATCGAGACCGGCACCGGCAACTGCCACGTGTACGTGGACGCGCGGACCGACCTGGCGATGGCCGTCGGGATCCTGCTGAACTCCAAGGCGCAGCGGGTCAGCGTCTGCAACTCCGCCGAGACGCTGCTGGTGCACCAGGACGTCGCGGACGAGTTCCTGCCGCTCGCCCTGGCCGCCCTGGCGGAGGCCGGGGTGACGGTGCACGGCGACGAGGCGGTGCTGAAGGCGGCCGAGGGCACCGGTGCCACCGTGGTGCCGGCCACCGACGAGGACTGGGGCGCCGAGTACCTCTCGTACGACCTGGCCGCGGCCGTGGTGCCCTCGCTGGACGCCGCCGTCGCGCACATCCGCCGGTGGTCCTCCGGCCACACCGAGGCGATCGTCACCACCTCGCAGGCCGCCGCCCGCCGCTTCACCCAGCTGGTGGACTCGACCACGGTGGCCGTCAACGCCTCCACCCGGTTCACCGACGGCGGTGAGTTCGGCTTCGGCGCGGAGATCGGCATCTCCACCCAGAAGCTGCACGCCCGCGGCCCGATGGGCCTGCCGGAGCTGACCAGCACCAAGTACATCGTCACTGGTGACGGGCATGTCCGCGGTTAGGCCTGTCTCCTGGATCCGGTCGGACCCGGCCAGGATCCCGGAGACAGGCCTTGGGCGACGCCGACCGTGGGCGGGGGCGCGGAGGCCCGCTGAGGGGCGGCCGTCACACGTGTGACGGACCAACTGCCGGGAGCCACAGACAAATCGCCCGGCCGGTAATACGCTGAATCCGTGGCTGAGGATGTGGGGGGCTTGCCGTACCCCGACGGCGCCGACCACGGTGGTGCGGACGACGAGTTCGCCACCGTGGTCTTCGATGAGGCCTTCGTCCGGTCCGCCGCCGTGCACGAGCCGACGGCCAAGGAGCGGCAGCTCGCCGCCGCCGAGGCCCGGTTCGAGCCGGACGCCGCGGGACCGGGCTGGAGCTATGACGTTCCGGTCGGGGACGGGCTGCCGCTGGAGCTGCGCCCGCACCCGAGCGGACTCGACGACGACCATCTCTACCCCGACCCCTGGTCGGGCCCGGGCCGGGTGGGCGGGCATCCGGGACGGCGCTGGGGACGGCGCTACGACCCGGTGCGGACCCGCGGCCGGTACGTGGCCCAGCAGCGCTGGCACCGGCCGGTGGCCTGGGTGCTCGCCGTGATCATGGGCGTGAGCCTGGTGGCGGTGGCGGTCGCGGCGATCTACCAGGGCGTGGGCGGCACCTCGGGCGCTCCCCGGCGCCCGGAGTCCGGCAACAGCAGCCCGGGGGCGGACCCGCGGTCCGCGCCCGCCGAGCCGCTACCGGTGGTCACCGCACCGGCCGGCTGACCGGGGGCGTGCGCCCGGGGCGGCCGGCCACGGAGCGTTCCCGGCAATCTGCGCCGGGGCCCTCGTGGCGGGCCCCGGGTGCGCCTACCCTGGTCTTATGGGTGACCCGCGCGAGCCTCCTGAGGGTACGCCCGAGGGCGGTTCCGGCAATGAGGACGAGTTCCGGTCCGTCGTCTTCGACGAGTCGTTCGTCCGCGCTGCCCGGATCCAGGAGCTCTCCGCCCGGGAACGGCTCGCGGGCTCCTTCGGCAAGGCCACCCGGGCCCGGGTGCGGCTGGGCCCGCTGGGCTCCGTGCCGCGCCAGGCGCTGGCCCTGCTGCTGCTGATCCTGTTGGCGTTCGGGGCCGCGGTGTACTTCGGGGTGAACTCGCCCAAGGGCATCCCGCTGCGGCCGGAGGGCAGTCAACTCACCGTCAGCCTGGTCGCGTTGAGCCCGGCTTCGACCGTACGGCCGGTCGCCGACCCGGCGCGTCCGTTCGCCGAGCTGCCGTCCGGGTACGGGGACGGGACGGCCGGGCTGAACACCCCAGCCGGGGCCGCCACCGAGCACTTCAGCAAGGTCGAGGTGACCAAGGCGCTCGACACCGTGCAGCACTACCTGGTCGCCTCCTCGCTGTCCCCGGCGGCGCTGGTCCAGGGCGTCACCACGGATGTGCGGGCCTACGTCACGCCCGGTGAGCAGGCCCAGTTCGACGCCTCCGCCGCCCAGCCGGTGGACGACCGGCACCACGCTGTGACCGGCTGGATCGTCCGCTTCGACCCGGCGCAGGTCGCGCTCGCCTCCGACACCGTGAAGACGGCCGGCGCGATGCGCGTCGACGAAGCGGACAGCAGCACCCTGCAGATCACCACCGACCACACCTTCGTCTACGCGCTGAAGCCCGCCGGGGCCCCGGCCGGAGCGCCGGTCACCCTGGAGACCGTGCGGCGCGAGCTGACCTTCCAGTTCGACCGGGTCGACCTGGGGCAGGCGCAGCTGCGGCTGGTGGACGCGGTGCTGCAGGCCGGACCGGAGCCGTGCACCGCCTCGATGGCGGGCTTCCTGCAGCCGGTGCTGGCCACCGGGCAGGGCACCGCGGTGGCGCCGCCGACGCCGGTCGACCCGGGCAACCACGCGCGGCCGGCCTGGCAGGTGTGCGGGGTGCTGGCCGGGGGCTGAGCGGGGGGCCGGTGGTCAGTGGTCGGTCGTCGGTGGCGGATGGACGGTGGTCGGTGGTCGGTGGCCGGGAGCGGCGGACGGCCGGTGGCCCGGGTGGGTCACCGGCCGTCCGCGGCGCAGGGTTCGGGCGCCGGTTCAGCCCTCGGTGCGGTCCGAGGAGTCGGCCGTCTGGGCGCCCGGGGCGGAGCCGCCGCGGCTGCCGTTGCCGCCGGTGAAGGTGTCGCGCAGCTTGCCGCCGACCGTCGCGGCGCCGCCGGCCACGTCTCGCAGCAGGCCCATCAGCGGGTCCTTGCTCTCCTTCACCGAGGTCGAGTAGTGCTCGGCCGCGGCCTTCCACTGCTCGCCGACCGAGGCGTCCCGGTCGTCCGTGCGGCGCGGGTAGGCGCCGGCCAGGATCGAGCGGTACTCGTCGCTCTCCGCCCACTTCTTCAGCTGGGCGACCCGGACCACCGCGAACGGGTGGGTCTGCGGCAGCAGCTGGAGCAGCTTGAGCACGCCGTCGCGCAGGTCCCCGGCCTTCTCGTACTCCTCGGCCTGCTCCAGGAAGGCGTCGACGTTCATCTCGGCCAGGTTGTGCCCGCCGGCCAGCTTCATCAGGGCCCGCATGGACGCCTGGAGGTCCTGCCCGGCGAGCAGGCCGGCCCGGTCGCTGGACAGCTCCGCCTTGCGGAACCACTCCTTGAGCGCGGTGATGACCGCCGTGATCGCCAGGTTGCCGAGCGGCACCCAGGCGATCCGGGTGGCGATGTTGGTGAGGATCATCAGCATCGTCCGGTAGACGGCGTGGCCGGACATCGCGTGACCGACCTCGTGGCCGATGACGGAGCGCAGCTCCTCCTCGTCCATCAGCTCGACCAGGCCGCTGGTGATCACGATGATCGGGGTGTCGATGCCGATGGTGAAGGCGTTGACCGACGGGTCCTGGGTGACGTAGAGGTCCGGGACCTGCTCCAGGTCGAGCACGTAGGCGGCGTCCCGCACCATGTCGTGCAGTTCGGGGAACTGGCGCTCGGAGGTCTTCACGGCGGTGGCCAGGAACATCAGCCGGATCGCGCGCTCGGAGACCAGTCCGGCGAGCTTCTTCAGGATGTCGTCGAAGCCGGACAGCTTGCGCAGGGCCACCAGCGCGGAGCGGTCCGCCGGGTGTTCCCAGGCCCGCGTGGAGATCTCGGGGAAGCGCCGGCGGCGGCGGCTCGGGGTCTTCGCGGTCGTGTCGGTCATGGTCTGCGTACCTCCTGGTCGACGGCGGCCCGGCGCAGCGCCCGGCCCCCCGCTGGTCTTCGCCTGCAACGACTCGTCTGCTCGACTGCTCGTCTGCAACGACTGCCTGTGCAACGTCCGCGGTTGCGTACTCGTCCCCGGGGCGCGGTCACGGCGGCGGTCACGGGCGCGGTCACGGGCGGGGCGGCGGGTCACGGGGGCCGGTGGGTGGCGCCGGTGTGAGGCGGGTTTACCCTGAATGCCCTGGAGAACCGGGACCGGATCCGGCCGCGGTACGAGCAGTTCGAGGAGCCCCTCAGATGTCCACCGAAGCGCTGGTCAGCCTGGCCGCCCCCATCTCCGACGAGGCCGGCCCGGGCCTGTTCCTGCGGATCATCGTGATCGCGTCCTTCGTCGGGATCGGCCTGCTGGTCTGGGTCATGGCCCGCGCCTTCCGGGGCCAGTAGACCCTGCTCCCGGCCGCACCCCCTCACGCCCGGTCAGCGGCGGTGGGCCGCCGAGCGGTTGCCGTGTAACCCCCCGTACGATGACGGGTGGGCCCTCACCGGCCCGGAACCACCCCCAGGTCCGTTCACCGAGCCGAGAAGGTCCCGCCGACCATGAGCACTGCTGCCGCACTCCCCGTTCTGAACCTCCTCGCCGAGGGCGAGGGGGGCAACCACGACAGCCTGAACCCGCTGCTGACGGGTGGCTCCGCGCTGTTCATCCTGGTGCTCCTGCTCTTCATCACGACCCGCTTCAACCGGGACCGCTGAGCCGGGTCCTGGGACCGCTCGGGGAGCGTCCGGCCAGAGGGCCGGCCGCTCCCTCACGCATCTGCGGACAACCCCCACACGGGCGTTCCCGCACCGCAACGGGCGTCGCGTAAGGTGTGGCGGCATGGGAGAGCAGGCCGGGAATCCCGGCGGACCGGAACCGGTGAAGAAGCGCCTCGGCGTGATGGGCGGCACCTTCGACCCGATCCACCACGGCCACCTGGTCGCCGCCAGTGAGGTGGCGAGCGCGTTCCACCTGGACGAGGTGATCTTCGTCCCGACGGGGGAGCCCTGGCAGAAGAGCGACCGGCACGTCACGCCGGCCGAGGACCGCTACCTGATGACGGTCATCGCGACCGCCGAGAACCCGCAGTTCTCGGTGAGCCGGATCGACATCGACCGCGAGGGTCCGACGTACACCGTCGACACCCTGCGCGACCTGCACGCCCTCCACCCGGACGCGGACCTCTTCTTCATCACCGGCGCCGACGCGCTGGCCCAGATCCTGTCCTGGCACGACTCGGACGAACTCTTCTCGCTGGCCCACTTCATCGGATGCACCCGGCCGGGGCACACTCTGTCGGACGCCGGACTTCCGGTGGGCGGGGTCTCCCTGGTGGAGGTCCCGGCGCTGGCCATCTCCTCCACGGACTGCCGCAACCGGGTCGCCAAGGGCGAGCCGGTCTGGTACCTCGTCCCGGACGGCGTGGTCCGCTACATCGACAAGCGGGCGCTGTACGCGACGCCGCACGGGACCTGAGCCAGGAGCGGGCGTGACCGATCGCAGCGGTAACGGCAGCGGCAACGGCGGGCAGCAGCCGGAGGAGTGGTCCACCGGGCAGTACCAGCAGCCGTACCAGCAGCCGTATCAGGGGCAGGGCCACGGCCACGGCCCCGGCCCCGGGTACCAGCAGGGGCAGCAGGGGTACGGGCAGCAGTACGAGCAGTCGGCGTACGACCGGTACGGGCAGCCGGTGTACGGGCAGGGCACCTACGGCGGCGGGCAGCAGGCCCAGGGGTACCAGCAACAGGGGTACGGGCAGACCGGGCAGGTCCCGCAGCAGCAGGGGTACGAGCAGCCGTACGAGCCGCAGACGTACGACCAGTACGGGCAGCCGGTGTACGCGCAGGACCCGTACGGCTACCAGCAGCAGGGGTACCAGGGGTACCAGCAGCCGTACCAGGCCGCACCGGTCGCCCCGGTGGTCGTCGAGCCGCAGCCGCAGCCCGAGCCGTCGGCCGCGCCCGCGGCACCCGCCGTCGTGCCGCCGCCGCGCCGGCGCACGCCCAAGCCGGCCGAGGCGGCGGCCCCGGCCGAGCCGGCGGCGCCCTCGGAGCAGGTCGCCGGGGCCCGGCCGGGCAAGGCCCGGGCGCCCAAGGACAGTTACAGCACGGGCGAGTTCACCTTCGTCGACGAGGAGGCGGAGGAGTCCGAGGACGTCATCGACTGGCTGAAGTTCGCCGAGTCCCGTAGCGAGGTGCGCGCCGAGCGGCGCCGCAAGCTGAAGAACCGGCTGATCGGCCTGGGCGTGGTGCTGGCGCTCGCGGCCGGCGGTGTCGGCGGCTACCTGTGGTTCACCGGGGACAAGCCGACCGCGGCCGCCGCGGCCGGCGGGCGGCAGGTCAACGTCGTCCACCTGCGCGACCTGCAGGGCAAGGTGTCCAGCGCGCTGCTGGTCGACGACGCCTCCGGGCACAAGGGCACGGTGCTGCTGCTGCCCGACGTGCTGCGGCTGCCCGGCCCCGGCGACCCGCCGGTGACCACGGTCGGCCAGGCCATGGACGCGATCGGCGCCTCGGCCACCCGCGACGGCCTGTCCACCGTGCTCGGCGCCCCGGTGGCCGGCACCTGGCGGCTGGACACCCCGTACCTGGAACTGCTGGTCTCCCAGCTCGGCGGCGTCCGGGTGGACACCAACGCCGAGACCCACGAGGGCGGCAAGCCGGACGGCAAGCTGCTCTCCGGGGCGGGCAAGAACACCCTGCTCAGCGGTAAGGCCGCGGTCGCCTACGCCACCCTGCAGGGGCCCGGCGAGAACCGGGACGCCCAGCTGGCCCGGTTCGGGCAGGTGATGGACGCGGTGGTGCGCACCATGCCGACCGAGTTCAAGGACGCCAAGGACGACGTGCACCGGATGAACGCGGTGCTCGACCCCTCGCTGCCCGAGGACGCCCTGGCCGGGGTGCTCGCCCAGCTCGCCCAGCAGGCGAAGGACGGCCACTTCGGCACCACCGCGCTGACCGTCAAGCCGGACGGCACCCTGGACGAGGCGACCGCCGGCAAGCAGGTCAAGGACGTGCTCGGCGGCACCGTGAAGTCCGCGGCGGCCGGCGACGCCCCCGCCCGGGTCGCGCTGCAGGACGCCTCCGGCAACGATGCGGCAGGCGCCGCCGCGCAGGTCCAGATCGTCAACTCGGGCCTGACGTTCATCCCGGGCGGCGCCAAGACCGCGCCGCAGGCCACCAGTGAGATCCGCTACACCGACGACGCCCGGCAGGCCGCCGCGAAGTCCCTGGCGAGCAGCCTGGGGCTGCCGGACACGGCCGTGAAGAAGGTCGGCGACGCCCAGAACGCGGACCTGGTGGTCGTCCTCGGCAAGGACTACCAGCCGCCGAAGAACCAGTAGGCGGCGGCGCCCCCGCCCGTGCCCGCCCCCGCGGCCCCGGAAATGCGTTCCGAGGCCGCGGGAGCGGCGTGAGATCCTGGAAGGCGACCCCGGCCACCGTGCCGGGGACTCCCAAGCCGCCGAGCCGGAAGATCACCGTGACCGTCACCGACCACAGCCAGCAGCTCATCACCGTCGCCGCACAGGCGGCGGCCGACAAGCTCGCGCACAACATCATCGCCTTCGACGTCAGCGAGGTGCTGTCGATCACCGACGCCTTCCTGATCGCCTCCGCGAACAACGACCGCCAGGTCCGCTCGATCGCCGAGGAGATCGAGGACCAGCTGCGCGAGCAGCTGGACATCAAGCCTGTGCGCCGTGAGGGCGAGCGCGACGGCCGCTGGATCCTGCTCGACTACCTGGACATCGTCGTGCACGTCCAGCACTCCGAGGAGCGCTCCTTCTACTCGCTGGACCGCCTCTGGAAGGACTGCCCCGAGCTGCCGCTGCCCGCCGACGCCATGGAGTCGCGCAACCGCCCCGACGCCGTCACCGACGACGCCGGCAACGCCGTCGCCCCGGCCGACGACTTCGGCAAGCCCGAGGACCTGCACTGAGCCGCGACGCGCGGGGCCCGCGCATCGTCTTCTGGCGGCACGGCCAGACCTCCTGGAACCTCGAATCGCGCTTCCAGGGCACCACGGACATCGAGCTGACCGGCCAGGGCGTCCTGCAGGCGCAGCGGGCGGCCCGGCTGCTCTCCGGCCTCCACCCCGACCTGCTGATCTCCTCGGACCTCAAGCGCGCCCGGCGCACCGCCGAGGAGCTGGCCAAGGTCACCGGGCTGGACGTCCAGCACCACGAGGGCCTGCGGGAGACGTACGCGGGCTCCTGGCAGGGGCTGACCAACGCCGAGATCCGTGAGCGCCACCCGGAGGAGTACGCGGCCTGGGCGGCCGGCGAGCCGGTGCGCCGCGGCGGCGGCGAGCTGTCCGTCGAGGTCGCCGAGCGCTCGGTGCCGGTGGTGCTGGAGGCCGTCGCCAAGCTGCCGGAGAACGGCACGCTGGTCGTGGTCAGCCACGGCGGCACCATCCGGACCATGCTCGGGCAGCTGCTGGGTCTGGAGCCGCCCCTGTGGGAGTGCTTCGGCGGGCTGTCCAACTGCTGCTGGTCGGTGCTCGGCCAGGGGGCGCGCGGCTGGCGGCTGCTGGAGCACAACGCGGGCACGCTCCCGCAGCCGGTCATCGGCGACGACACCTGATCCCCACCGGTCGGCACTGGGCGGCAGGGCTTCGGCGGGGGATCCACGGAGGCTTCACGGGGGCCCGGAGGGGGCGGATTTCGCAGTTCCGGGCCTGACCAGCTAGAGTCTTCCTCGTTCGCAGGGAAGGAACGCGGCCCGGAAGGGCAGCGGGAGATCCGGTGAGTGCGGGGCTATAGCTCAGTTGGTAGAGCGCTTGCATGGCATGCAAGAGGTCTGGGGTTCAATTCCCCATAGCTCCACTCCGCATCAGCGGTCGTGGAAATCGGAGTTCCGGAGCCAGGGTCGCCAGTGTCGCGGGGCTGTAGCTCAGTTGGTAGAGCGCTTGCATGGCATGCAAGAGGTCCGGGGTTCAATTCCCCGTAGCTCCACAGCAGTTCGAGAGGCCGCCACCCGGGGACGGGAGGCGGCCTCTCGGCCGTTCCGGGGCGGCCGTGGCGCGCGTGGCGCGGCGCGTGACTCACGGCGTGCAGGTGTGCCGCCAGCCGCCCGGCGGCAGGGAGGCGAGCCGCTCGACCAGCTCCCGGTCGGCCGGGTCCTCCGGGACGTACACCACGATGTAGCACTCCGGCACGCCCGGCATCGTCAGATAGGTGGCGTTCAACCGCAGCACGCCCAGCTCGGGATGGCGGAAGATCCGCTGCAGGGTCTTCGGCGGCGCCACCTCCTGGCGGGCCCACAGCTCCCGGAACAGCTCGCTGCGGGCCGACAGCTGCCGTACGTGCTCCTCCCAGACCGGCTCGCCGACGTGCCTGCCGTACGCCGAGCGCAGCACCGCCACCATCCGCGGCAGGGTCTCCTCCGGGTTCTCGCACGGGTTGCAGCACTCCGGCGCCGTCAGCATGCACCAGAGGCTGTTGAAGAACACCCCGTGCGACGGGCGGAGCCGCTCGGTGCCGAACAGCGAGCGGTACGGCCGGTTGAAACTCAGCACGTCGAAGCGGGTGTTGGAGACCGCCGCCGGCAGCGGGGCGAGCGAGTCCAGGATCACCTGGATCGCCGGGCTCAGCTCCGGCGGGGCCGGCTGGGCGAGCGCCGACGGCGCCATCCCGGCCAGCCGGAACAGGTGTTGGCGCTCGGTGCCGTCCAGCCGCAGCGCCCGGGCCACCGCCAGCAGCACCTGCTCGCTCGCGTTGATCGGCCGCCCCTGTTCCAGCCACGTGTACCAGGTGACCCCGACCCCGGCGAGCTGCGCGACCTCCTCGCGGCGCAGACCCGGGGTGCGGCGCCGCAGCCCCGGCGGCAGGCCGACGTCCTCGGGGGTGACCCGTGCCCGGCAGGCCTTCAGGAAGCGGGCCAGCTCGGTCCGGCGGCGTTCGCGGCCGCCCGTCGCGACGGGGGGTTCGTCCAGCACGGTCATGGCGTCCATCGTGCCGCAGCGCGGACGGGCGATACAGGTGCTGCCGGTACCAGGATCGGCAGGCTCTAACCACCAGTACCGGGCCCGCCCCAGGCTGGTGGCCATGACGGATCTTCAGACCCGGCCCAGCGCGGCCGGACGCACCACCGGGGACCCGGCCGTACGGCCCGGACTGCTCCTCGCGCTCGTCCTGTGCGGGCAGTTCATGGCCGTGCTCGACTCCTCCATCGTCAACGTCGCGGTGCCCACCATCCGCACCGACCTGGGCGCCTCCGGCGCCGCCCTGCAACTCGTGATCGCCGGCTACGCCATCGCCTACGCGGTGCTGCTCATCACCGGCGCCCGGCTCGGCGCCCGGTACGGCTTCAGCCGGCTGTTCCAGTTGGGCCTGGCCGCCTTCACCGCCACCTCGCTGGCCTGCGGCCTGGCCCCGACCACCGGCTGGCTGATCGCCTTCCGGCTGCTCCAGGGCGCCGGCGCGGCACTGATGGTGCCGCAGGTGATGAGCCTGCTCCAGCGCACCTTCACCGGCACCGCCCGCACCCGGGCGATCGGCCTCTACTCGGCGGTGCTGGCCGTCGGCGTCGCGCTCGGGCAGGTGCTCGGCGGGGTGCTGGTCAGCGCCGACCTGTTCGGCACCGGGTGGCGGCCGGTGTTCCTGGTCAATGTCCCGATCGGGCTGGTGCTGCTGGCGGCCGGCGCCCGGCTGCTGCCGCGGCTGCCCGGCGACCCCTCCCGCGGCTTCGACCTCCCCGGCCTGGTGGTGCTGGGCGCGGCGCTCGGCCTGCTGGTGGTGCCGCTGGTGCTCGGCAACGAACTCGGCTGGCCGCTCTGGGGCTGGGCGATGCTCGCCGGCGGAGTGCTGATGTTCGGCCTGTTCGTGGTGGTCGAGCGCGGGGTCGCCCGGCGCGGCGGGCACCCGCTGATCCCCGGGCGGGTGCTGCGCGCCCCCGGGCTGCGGCCGGCGGCGGCCGGACTGTTCACGATCATGGCGGCCTACGCGGGCTTCATGTTCGCCTTCGCCCTGCACCAGCAGGCGGCCCTGGGGCACAGCGCGCTGCGGGCCGGGCTCTGCTCGGCACCCGTCGCGGTCGGCTTCGGCCTGGCCAGTCTGCGCTGGCACCGGCTGCCGGGCCGGCTGCACCCGGTGCTGCCGGTGCTCGCCGCGGTGCTGCTCGGCGGCGGGTACCTGCTGCTGGGGGTGCTGCTCGGCGGCGGCGCCGGGATCGGGGCGGTGGTGCTGGCGGAGACGGCAGCGCTCGGCCTGGCCGCCGGCTGCGCGTACGCGCCGCTGTTCGCCCGGGCGCTCGCGGGGGTGGCGCCCGAGGACGCGGCCGACGCCAGCGGGATGACGGTGACCGTCCTCCAGCTCGGGCAGGTGGTCGGGGTGGCGGTGCTCGGCTCGGTGTTCCTCGGGCAGGTGGACCTGCCGGCACCCGCCGCCGACTCGGGGCACGCGCTGCTGGTCACGCTGGCGGCCAACGCGGTGCTGGTGCTCGTCGGCGCGGGCTTCGCGGAGCGCAGCCGGCGGGTGGCGCGCTGACCGCTTTCGCGGGGCGGGGTGCTCGTCGCGGTGACCGATCGGCGGGGCCGGCCGCTTCGCGTCGCCGGAGGGGTGTGGCCGCTTCGCGTCGCCGGAGGGCTGGGGCCGCTTCGCGAGCGGTCGCCGCGCTACCCGCGGCTGCCTCGGGAAACGGATTTCAGGAGCACGCCCCGGACCGTGTAAAGTAGTCGATGTCGCCGAGGGAAACCGGACGGAAACGACGGGAAACCCGGTGACATCGCAGGTCGAGGGGCTGTAGCTCAGTTGGTAGAGCGCTTGCATGGCATGCAAGAGGTCCGGGGTTCAATTCCCCGTAGCTCCACAGTGGTCGAGAGCCGCCACCCGGTAACGGGGGCGGCTCTTCGCCGTTGTGTGCACGCCACCGGCGGGCGGGGTGGAAAGACCGCTACCGTCGTGCCATGGCCGATCTGCAGCGAAGGCGGAACGAGGAGCTGGCCCGGATACTGCACCAGCTCGGCTGGAGTCCGGAACGGCTCGCCCGTGAAGTGAGCCTCGCCCTGCCGCCCGGACTGGCGATCAGCTCCACCGCACCGTACAAGTGGCGCGACCGCGGCATGGTGCCGCGCAGCCCGCACGACCAGACGGTCTGCGAAGTGCTCAGCCGCACCCTCGGCATGGCCGTCACCTACGAGCAGCTCTGGGGCCGGATGGGCGGCCACCGCGGCGCCAAGATCCTCTCGCCCCGGCTGCTCACCGACCCGTGGACCGCCGACAACGCCCAGACCGCCCTGCGCGAGGCCGCCACCGACGCCGGACCGGTCCGCCTCACCGACCTGTTCCGCAGCGCCGACCTCGACCACGCCGCCGAACGGCTCTCCTCGCCGCCGCCACCCGTCGGCGGCGGCGAGGGCGCGCTGCGCGTGGACCCCGCCCTGGCCGGCGAACTCGGCCTGTCCTACCGCAGCAAACAGCGCCTCGAACGCTCCTGCGGCGGCGGCCTCGTGCTGGGCCCCACCAGAGCCGAACTCGCCATGCTGGCCAAGCTGTTGGAACTCGGCGCGTACGACGAACGGCTCGGTCGCGAGCTGTACGGCACCGCCAGCAGGCTCGCCCGGCTGGCCGGCTGGGCCGCGTACGACCTCGGCCACGACGCGGCCGCCCAACGGGCCTTCGTCGCCGCGCTGCGCGCCGCCCACGTCAGCGGCGACCCCCGGCTCGGGGTCGCCGGGCTCGGCGCGCTGGTCGTGATCGCCACCCAGGGTGGCGGCGGCCGTGGCCTGGACGCCGTCGCCGCGCTGCGCACCGCGCTGGAGACCCACGGCACCGCGCTCAGCCCCACCTCCCGGGCCCGCCAGCTCGGCCGGATCGCCCGCGCCTACGGCCGTCGCGGCGAGGCCGAACAGGCCGAGGAGTTCGCCGCCCGGGCCTTCGCCGAACTCGACGGTGTGCCCGGCGCCGAGGAAGCCCGGGCCGGCATCGCCGGGATGGTGGGGGAGGGGCGGCTGGCGCTCGGCCGGCACCGGATGGCCAAGCCGCTGCTCGCCGAGGCCGTCGCCGGGCTCGGACCGGGGCGGGCCCGTGCCAAGGCGCTGCTGATGGTCCGTCTCGCCGAGGCCCACCGGCAGCTCGGCGACCAGCGGGAGGCCGCCCGGACGGCCGGGCTGGCGCGCTCGCTGGCGGCGGGGATGCAGTCGGAGCGGCTGGCCAGGGCGCTGAGGGACTTCGAGGCGGCGGGGCGGACCGCCGCGGGGTGAGGCTCCCGGGGCGTTCCGGGGCGTTCCGGGGCGTTTCTGAGGTGTTAGTGGGCGTTACTCGGGCGCTACCGGGCGTTCCGAGGCGTTCTGGAGTGCTTCCGGAATGTCTTCCGGGGTGCGTTCTGGCGTCCCAGGGGTTCCCGGGGCGTTCCGGGCACTCCGGGGTGCCGTCGGTGGGACGGCCCGGAGTGCCCTGACCTGCTTGCGGTACCCTGAGCCCATGCGAACCGTGCGCCTGCTCCTTAGCCGGCCGCGCTGACCAGGACCGGCCGCGCCCTCGGGCGGTGCCGGAGTCGGCGTGGCGTCCCCTCCTGCGAGGGGATTTTTTGTTTTCCGCCCCCGCCCGCTTCGTGGGACGGGTCCACGGTCGGCCGCGTCGCGCGGTTCGCCAACTGACACCGATGGAGCTTGAAGGACGATGAGCGAGACGACCCCTGCGTCCGGCGCGGCCGAGACCGCGACCGAGCCGTTCCGGTACAGCGCCGCGCTGGCGGCGGAGATCGAGTCCCGCTGGCAGGACATCTGGGAGAAGGAGGGCACCTTCCACGCCCCCAACCCCACCGGTGAGCTCGCCGACCCGTCCGCCGGGGACGTCGCCGCGAGGCCGCACAGCTTCATCATGGACATGTTCCCGTACCCCTCGGGCGCGGGCCTGCACGTCGGCCACCCGCTGGGCTACATCGCCACCGACGTCTTCGCCCGCTACCAGCGGATGACCGGCCACAACGTGCTGCACACGCTGGGCTACGACGCCTTCGGCCTGCCCGCCGAGCAGTACGCCGTGCAGACCGGCACCCACCCGCGGGTCTCCACCGAGGCCAACATCGCCAACATGCGCCACCAGCTGCGCCGGCTGGGCCTGGGCCACGACCCCCGCCGCTCGATCTCCACGATCGACCCGGACTACTACCGCTGGACGCAGTGGATCTTCCTGCAGATCTTCAACTCCTGGTACGACCAGGAGGCGGGCAAGGCCCGTCCGATCGCCGAACTGGTCGCCGCGTTCGAGTCCGGCGCGCGAGAGGTGCCGGGCGGCCGCGCCTGGGCCGAGCTGTCCGCCGGCGAGCGTGACGAGGTGCTGGGCGAGTACCGCCTGGCGTACGCCAAGGAGGTGCCGGTCAACTGGTGCCCCGGCCTGGGCACCGTGCTGGCCAACGAGGAGGTCACCGCGGACGGCCGCTCCGAGCGCGGCAACTTCCCGGTGTTCAAGTCCAACCTGCGGCAGTGGATGATGCGCATCACCGCGTACTCCGACCGCCTGATCGCCGACCTGGACCTGCTGGACTGGCCCGAGGCCATCAAGCTGCAGCAGCGCAACTGGATCGGCCGCTCCGAGGGTGCCCGGGTCGACTTCGCGGCCCCCGGCGACCGGAAGATCACCGTCTTCACCACCCGGCCCGACACCCTGTTCGGCGCCACCTACATGGTGCTGGCGCCCGAGCACGGCCTGGTCGACTCGATCGTCCCCGCCGCCTGGCCCGAGGGCGTCCCCGCCGAGTGGACCGGCGGCGCCGCCACCCCCGCCGAGGCCGTCGCCGCCTACCGTGCCACGGCCGCCGCCAAGTCGGACGTCGAGCGCCAGGTCGAGGCCAAGGTCAAGACCGGCGTCTTCACCGGCGCCTACGCCGTCAACCCGGTCAGCGGCGAGTCCGTCCCGGTGTTCATCGCCGACTACGTGCTGATGGGCTACGGCACCGGTGCCATCATGGCCGTCCCGGCCCACGACCACCGCGACTTCGCCTTCGCCCGCGCCTTCGCGCTGCCGATGCGCTGCGTCGTCGAGCCCACCGACGGGCGGGGATCCGACCCGGCCGAGTGGGACGACGCCTTCGACACCTACGACTCGGTCATCGTCAACTCGGCGCGCCCCGAAGGCGGTCCGTCCCTGGACGGGCTGAGCGTCGTGGACGCCAAGGCCCGGGTCACCGAGTGGCTGGCCGAGCGCGGCATCGGCGAGGGCACCGTCAACTACCGCCTGCGCGACTGGCTGTTCAGCCGTCAGCGGTACTGGGGCGAGCCCTTCCCGATCGTCTACGACGAGGACGGCGTGATGCACGCGCTGCCCGAGTCGATGCTGCCGGTCGAGGTCCCCGAGGTCGACGACTACTCGCCGCGCACCTACGACGCCTACGACTCCGCCTCGTCGCCGGAGACCCCGCTGTCCCGCAACGAGGACTGGGTCAACGTCGAACTGGACCTGGGCGACGGCGTCAAGACGTACCGCCGCGAGACCAACACCATGCCCAACTGGGCCGGCTCCTGCTGGTACGACCTGCGCTACGTCGACCCGACGAACGCCGACGCCGTGGTCGACCCGGCCAACGAGCGCTACTGGCTGGGCCCCACCGAGGCCAAGCCGGCCGGCGGCGCCGACCTGTACGTCGGCGGCGCCGAGCACGCCGTGCTGCACCTGCTGTACGCCCGCTTCTGGCACAAGGTGCTGCACGACCTGGGCCACGTCTCCTCCGTCGAGCCGTTCCACAAGCTGTTCAACCAGGGCATGATCACCGCGGACGTCTACCGCGACGAGCGCGGCTTCCCGGTGCCCGCCGCCGAGATCGAGGAGCGCGACGGCAAGTACTTCTGGCAGGGCGAGCCGGTCAAGCGCGAGGCCGGCAAGATGGGCAAGTCCCTGAAGAACGCCGTCGCCCCGGACGAGATCGCCGACGAGTACGGCGCCGACACCCTGCGCCTGTACGAGATGTCGATGGGCCCGCTGGACGTCTCCCGCCCCTGGGACACCCGGGCCGTCGTCGGCTCGTACCGCTTCCTGCAGCGGCTGTGGCGCAACGTCGTCTCCGAGACCACCGGTGAGCTGGTCGTCACCGACGAGGCGCCGGACGACGCGACGCTGCGCGCCCTGCACAAGGCGATCGACGGCATCCGCGGCGACATGGCCGGGCTGCGCTTCAACACGGCCGTCGCCAAGGCGATCGAGCTGAACAACTTCCTGGTCAAGCGCGGCTCCACGCCGCGCGCCGTGGCCGAGCAGCTGGTACTGATGGTCGCGCCGCTGGCCCCGCACATCGCCGAGGAACTGTGGCGCCGCCTGGGCCACGGCGACTCGCTGGCGCACGCCGACTACCCGGTGGCGGACCCGGCGTACGTGGTCGACGAGACGGTGACCTGCGTCGTCCAGATCAAGGGCAAGGTCAAGGCCCGGCTGGAGGTCGCGCCCGGCATCAGCGACGCCGAGCTGGAGGCGCTGGCGCTGGCGGACCCGGCGGTCGTCGCGGCGATCGGGGACGCGGCGGTGCGCAAGGTGATCGCCCGGGCGCCGAAGCTGGTGAACATCGTGACCGGCTGAGGCCGGTTCGGGGCCGGTGGCTGATCGGGCGGGTGTCCTTCGGGGCGCCCGCCCGGTGCTTTGTGGGGCGCGGCGGTGCTTCGGGCCGTCGTGGCGGTGCTTTGTGCGGTCGTGGCGGTGTTCTGTGGCGTCGTGTCCGTGCCTTTGGCGGTCGTGGCGGATGGGCGGGGGCTCGGGCGGGCGGGCCCTCGGGGAGATCCCCGATCTGTCCCTGATCTCCGCCCGTCGGACCCCCTCGCACTGCCCTCCGGCCCGGTGCCACGGCTACGGTGGAACCCACGGCAATGCGGCCCGCGTTGGGCCGTCGGGGGCCGGAACGGTGGCGGAAGGTGGCGCGCGATGGACGTGTTCGGCGTGATGGTCGGCTTGGTCCTGCTCTTCGGGATCGCGACGCTCGTCCTGGCCGTGGTCGGCACGGTGAAGGCGGCCAAGGCCGTCGCCGCGAAGGTCGAGAAGCACGAGGCCAACGCGCGGCGCGCCGTCGAGACCGCCACCCTCAAGGCGAAGACCTACACCAAGGTCGGCCCGCCCGCGCAGATCGCCACCGTCCGCCTCAAGCTGCGCACCGCGCTCGACGGCACTCGGCAGGTGCTGGAGGGCGGACTGGCGGACGACAGCCAGCTCGGCGAGTCCCTCGCGCTGCTGACCCGGCTGGACGCGCACGCGGCCGAGCTGGACGGCGAACTGCGGCTGCTGGAGCGTGAGCCGGGCACCGCCCGGATCGCGGCCAAGCTGCCGGAGCTGCGGGAACGGGCGGAGCGGATCACCCACGCGGCGGAGACCATGAGGTGGGCGGCGCAGGACCGTATGCACCGGTTCGCGGACGACGAGCTGAGCCGGCTGAGCCAGGAGTGCGAGAGCGAGGCGGGGGCGCTGCGGCACTGGGACTCGGGGGGTGCCGGTTCTGCTGGTTCTGCCGGTTCCGCTGGGGCTTCCGGAGTGGGTGCGTCGGGGAGTGGTGAGGCCGCTCGGGCGGGGCTGACGGACGGGAAGGGGCGGCCGAGCGCCGAGGACCTGCTCGGGCTGGCCGACCCGCTGGCGAAGCTGGCGCAGCGGCTGCGGAAGCCGTCGACGGGCACCTCGACGGGGCCGTCGGCGGGCTGACCCCGGTGCGCGTCCGGGCCTGCCGGGCGGTGCGCGCCCGGCCTGCGGGGGAGCGCGTGCGGGCGCTGTCCTCCCGGACGAACGGGGAGTAATCTCCGCCTCATGCCCTCCGACCTCGCACTTGTCACCGATTCCACGGCCTATCTGCCGCAGGACTCCCTCGACCGGTACGGGATCACGGTGGTTCCGCTGAGCGTCGCGGTCGGTGACTCGGTCCTCTGCGAGGGCGTCGAGATCTCCCCGAAGGACGTCGCCGAGGCGCTGCGCTCGAAACAGCGGGTGACCACCTCCCGGCCCAACCCGGAGACCTTCGCCGCCACCTACCGGGCGGCCGCCGAGGCCGGGGCGAAGGGGATCGTCTCGGTGCACATCTCCGGCGAGCTCTCCGGCACGGTCGAGGCCGCCCGGCTGGCGGCCGCCGAGGCGCCCGTACCGGTGCGGGTGGTGGACAGCCGCCTGGTCGGCATGGCCCTCGGCTACGGGGTGCTGGCGGCGGCCGAGGCCATCGCGGACGGCCGGGGACTGGCGGAGGCGGCCGAGGCCGCGACCCGGCGGGCGGCCGGGACCAGCGGCTTCTTCTACGTGGACACCCTGGAGCACCTGCGTCGGGGCGGGCGGATCGGGGCGGCGCGGGCACTGCTCGGGTCGGCGCTGGCGGTCAAGCCGCTGCTGCACCTGGACGGGGGGCGGATCGAGCCGCTGGAGAAGGTGCGGACGGCGTCGCGGGCGATCGCCCGGCTGGAGGAGATCGCGGTCGAGCGCTCGGGGGAGGGCGAGGTGGACATCACCGTGCACCACCTGGCGGCCGAGGAACGGGCCGAGCCGCTCGCGGAGCGGCTGCGGATGCGGGTGCCGGGGCTGCGAGAGCTGTACGTGGGCGAGGTGGGGGCGGTGATCGGCGCGCACGTCGGGCCCGGCTTGCTGGCGGTGGTGGTCGCGCCGCGCTGAGGCGGGGGGGCGGGGCGTGAGGTGGGGCGGTGGCTTGGGGCGTCGTGCGCCGGTCAATTTCGGGGAGGGGCGGCCACTCGTGTGAGTGACCGTTTTTATCCACAACCCCCGGGTTATCCACAGGGTTTCGGTAATTCCCGCACGCCCGCCGGAGGGCTCCTAGCGTCCTCGCCATGACGACCTTGGGCCTGGGCGCGGCGAAGCGCCAAGCGATCAACGAGACGGTGCGGCTGCGGATGGCGGCGCTGCTGCCGACGGACGGCGAGCCGGTGGGTACGGACGGCGAGCCGGTGGGTGCCGATCGGGCCGCTGCCGTGCCGCCGTCACCCGCTCCGGCGCCTCCCGCAGCGCCGGGGGAGCCGGCAGCGCCGCCTCCGGGAGCGGCGGTCCTTCCCGATCCGCCGGGGGCCGGGGCGCGCCTGCGGTTCGCCTCGGTGCTGGCGCTCGACCGACGGGCGGTGGCCGGGCTGACGATCCTGCTGCTCTTCGCGGTGGGTTACGCCGTGCAGCACTTCTGGCTGGCCAGGCCGGAGGCGGTGGCCGTACCGGCGTTGGCCGGGGCCTCGGTGCCGCCGGAGCCGGGCCCGGCTGCGAGCGACGGCCCGCCCGGCAGCGGGGCCGGTCCGCCGGCGGTTGCCGCGGGCCCGGGGGCCGAGGCCGCCGTGGTCATCGACATCGGCGGCCGGGTCCACGTGCCGGGCCTGCACACCCTGCCCGGCGGATCGCGGGTGGCCGACGCCCTGAGGGCGGCCGGCGGCCCGCTGCCGGACACGGACACCCGGGGCCTCAACCTGGCCCGCGTCCTGACGGACGGTGAGCAGATCCTGGTCGGCGAGCAGGTGTCGGCCCCGGTGCCCGTTCCGGTCCCCGCCGGCCCGGGCGTACTGTCCGGCGCCGGTACGCCCCGATCACCCGTCAGCCTCAACCGCGCCACCCTCGAACAGCTCGACTCCCTCCCCGGCGTCGGCCCGACCCTCGCCCAGCGCATCCTCGCCTACCGCACCTCGCACGGCTCGTTCCGCTCGATCGACCAGCTCCGGCAGGTCAGCGGGATCGGCACCCGAACATTCGCGGAACTCCGTCCGCTGCTCACCCTCTGACGCCCGTTCCCTCCTCCGCCGCGCCGCCCCCGAAGGGAGGTACCGCCTTGTCCGCCACCACCGCTTCGCTCCCGCGTCCCCGTTCCTCAGGTCCCGACTTCCGGCTGCTGCTGCCCGCCGTCTCGGCCTGGCTGGTCACGGCGGTGCTCCTGCCCCTCGGGCCGGGAGCCGAGCCGGCGCTCTTCGCGCTGGCCGGCGGCGCCGTGCTCGCGGCCGTCCTGCTGCTGGCCCGGCCGGGCCAGCAGCGCCGGCGCGGTGCCGCGGTGGCGCTGGCAGCCGTGCTGCTCTCCGGCGCGGCGGCCGCGATCGCGACCCCGCTGCACACCGCCGACCTGCACCGGGGGCCCCTGCCGGAACTCGCCCGCGCGGCCGAACAGGCGCCCCCGCGCTCCCCGGGCGAGCCCGCCCCGGCGGTGGAGGTGGAGCTGACCGTCGAGGGCGACCCGAAGGTCCACACCTCCCGGGGCGGTACCACCGGCGGACAGACCCTGCTCACCGTCGAGGCCGTGGCCGACCGTGCCACCGTCCTCCCGGGCGGGCGACCCACCCGGACACACACCCCGGTGACCGTCATGGTCCGTGGTCCGGAGACCGAGCCCTGGCTGCGGCTGCTGCCGTCCGAGCGGCTGGCCGTCGAGGCCGAAGTGCGTCCGGCGGGGGAGGGCCACGACACCGAGTCCGCAGCACTGCTGGTCGCCCACGGCCCGCCCCGGCAGCTCGCGCCGCCGAGCCTGCCGCAGCGGATCGCCGGGCGGCTGCGCGAGGGACTGCGCACGGCCAGCGACGGGCTCCCGCCGGACGCGCGCGGACTGCTCCCGGGGCTGGTCGTCGGCGACACCTCGCGGCTGCCCGACGACCTGGTGGACGCCTTCCGGGCCACCGACCTGGTGCACCTGGTGGCGGTCAGCGGGGCCAACCTGGCGATCGTCCTCGGCGTACTGCTGGGCGCACCCGGCCAGGCCGGCACCGCGGAACGGCGTGGACTGGCCGCGCTGCTGGGGCTGTCGCTGCGCACCAGCGCGCTGCTCGGCACGGGGCTGGTGCTGGCCTTCGTGACCGTCTGCCGACCCGAGCCCAGCGTGCTGCGGGCAGCCGGGACGGGACTGATCGGCATGCTGGCCCTGGCCACCGGCCGCCCCCGCCAGGCCGTACCCGCGCTCGCCGGGGCCGTACTGGTCCTCGTCCTACTGGATCCGTTCCTGGCCCGCTCCTACGGCTTCCTGCTCTCGGTGCTCGCCACCGCCGGGCTGCTGGTGCTCGGTCCGCCCTGGGCCGAGTCCCTGCGGGCCCGGCGCTGGCCGCACCACCTGGCGGGTGCGCTGGCGGCCACGGCGGCGGCGCAGGCGCTGTGCGCGCCGGTGACGGTGGTGCTGTCCGGGCACATCAGCCTGGTCGCGGTCCCGTGCAACCTGCTGGCCGAACTGGCGGTGGCTCCGGCGACACTGCTCGGCTTCGGAGTGCTCGCCCTGCAGCCGCTCTTCCCGTCCCTGGCCCGGCTGCTGGCCGAGCCGGCCGGGGTGCCGGCCAGTTGGCTGGCCTTCGTCGGACGGCGGGGGGCCGAGCTGCCCGGCGGTCAACTGCCATGGCCCGGCGGCTGGTTCGGGGTGGTCACGGTCGCCCTGGTGACCCTGGCCGCCTGCTGGGCGGCGCCGCTGCTACTGCCCCGACGGACGGAACCCGGCCGGCCGGTGCGTGTCCGGCGGCGCTGGGCCCGGGCCGTGGTGACGGGCGCGCTGCTGGTGGTGCTGCTGGCCGTACTGCTGCGCCCGCCGCAGCTCGCCCGGATCGCCACGGGCTGGCCGCCGCCGGGGTGGCGGCTGGCGATGTGTGACGTCGGGCAGGGAGACATGTTGGCCCTTGCCACCGGTGTTCCGGACAGTGCGGTGGTGGTCGACACCGGGCCGGATCCGGACGCCGCCGATCGGTGCCTGCGCGAGCTCGGTGTCACCAGAGTGCCGCTCCTGCTGCTGACCCACTTCCATGCGGACCATGTCGAGGGCGTGCCAGGGGTGTTGCGGGGGCGCCGGGTCGGCGCGGTCGAGGGCACGGTGCTGGACGACCCACCGGGCGAGGCGGCCCGGGTGACGGCGTGGGCGGCCGGGGCCGCCGTTCCGCTGCTGCGGGCGGGCCGTGGTGAGCGGCGCTCGGTCGGTGCGGGGCTGGCTTGGGACGTGGTGTGGCCCGTTCCCGGGGCGGTCGTTGACGCGCCAGGTGCGAACAACGCGAGTGTGGCACTGGTGGTGTCGCTGGCCGGCGGTCTGCGGATGGCGTTGCTCGGTGACCTCGAACCGCCGGCCCAGTCCGCCCTGTTGGGGCGTTTGGGCCGGGTCGACGTCCTGAAGGTGGCGCACCACGGCTCGGCGCATCAGGACTGGGACCTGACCGGTGCCCTGAGGCCCCGGCTCGCCCTGATCTCCTGCGGCGAGGGCAACGCGTACGGGCATCCTTCACCCCGTACGGTCGACCGCCTGCGCGCGCTGGGTGCCACCGTCCTGCGTACCGACCGCGCGGGGGACATTGCCGTGACGGGTGACTCCCCGTCCACCCTCGCCGTTGCCGTCCACCCCCAGCCCGCCCACGCGACCCGCTCGGGGCACTCCACCTCCGGGAGCTCCACCCGCAAGTCCCGCGCCCCGCCCCCGTGACCCCGCTCTCCTCTTCCCTCCACCAGGTGGGGTGGGCAGGGGGCGGGGGAGGTGGAGGGAGGGTGGGAGGGGGCGGGGGCCCCGGGGAAAGTGAATTGCGGCGCGTTCCGGGCCGACCCGGAACGTGCCGCAAGAGGGTCCTCCTTCCGCACCGGGTGGAGCAGCGTTCCCGACTGCGAGTCGCGGTTGAAGGCCGCGGAGGGCGCATGGACGACTTGGTGGGTCCGGGCGGGAGGGACGGTCAGGAGGTGGCGTGCGAGGGTTGCGGGCTCGGTGAGTGGGTGTGGCGGGGGAGGAGGAGCGGGGTGGCCAGGATGAGCAGGCCGGCGACTGCGAGGGCGGTGCGTGGGTCGGTGGTGGCGGCGAGGAGGCCACCGAGGGCGGTGCAGGTGGCGATGGCGGCCTGTTGGCCGATGGACCAGGCGGAGAGGGTGCGAGCGAGGCGGTGCTTGGGGGTGCGTTCGAGCCGGTAGGTGGCGAGCACCGGGTTGTAGAGGCTCATGTTGACGATGATCGCCAGCTCGACGGCCATCACGGTGAGCAGGCCGACCATGCCGGGGCGGACGAGGACCAGGCCGATCAGCCAGACGGCGCGCAGGGTGCCGACGGTTCGGAAGACCCGGTGCCGGCCGTAGCTGGCCACGACGCGCCGGGCCAGTCGGGACCCGATGAGTCCGCCGAGGCAGGGCGCGGCGAAGGCGAGGCCGTACTGCCACGGCGGGAAGTGGAGTTGGCGCAGCATGAGGACGGCCAGCACCGGTTCGGTGGCCATGATCAGCCCGCCGACGAGCAGGTTGTTGAGGTAGAGCGCCCGCAGGGCGGGGTCGCCGAGGATGTGCCGCCAGCCGTCGAGCAGCGCGCCCGCCCGTGCCGGGCTTTCGCCGCCCGCCCGTGCCGGGCTGACGGCGGGCGGTCGGGGAGGTTCCTCCCGGTCGCGGATGGCGGTGATGCCCAGGGCGGAGAGCAGATAGCTGAGCGCGTCGGCGATCACGGTGGTGACGGGCCCGAAGAGGCCGATGGCCGCGCCGCCCAGTGGGGGGCCGATCGCGATGGAGCTCCAGTTGGTGGATTCGAAGCGGGCGTTGGCCACCAGCAGGTCCTCGGGCCGGACGAGGGCCTTGAGGTGGGCGCCGCTGGCGGCGTTGAACGCGATCTTGGCGGCGGCGACCACGGCCGAGACGACGAGGAGTTGGACGAAGCCGAGCCGTCCGAGGGCGTAGGCGAGGGGGATCGTCGCCATGGCGGCGAAGCGGGCGAGGTCCATGGCGATCATCACCGGGCGCTTGCGCCGGAACTCCACCCAGGGCGCGAGCGGTACCGCGATCAGCGCGCCCATCGCGGGCCCCACCGCGGAGAGCGCGGAGACCTCGGCCGGTCCGGCGTGCAGCACCAGGACGGCCAGCAGCGGGAGCGCCCCGAAGCCCAGCCCGGAGCCGTACGCGCTCACCGCGTACGCCGCCCACAGCCAACCGAACCCCTGCCCGAGCGGTCTTCTGCCCACTACACCCCGCATGTCCGGCGCGCTCCCTCGGTATCTCATCCGCACAATCCGACGTTGACTGGTGAGAGCTAACCGAGCTGCGCGAGCGCAGGTCAAACAACCGCTTTCCGGTCTCCGTACAACCATTCGTTGTTCACTAAGGTGGGCCGACGTGGACCTCGAAGCCGTACGCACCTTCGCCGCCGCCGCGGACGCCGGCCAGTTCCAGAAGGCCGCCGCCGACCTGTCGATCACTCAGCAGGCCGTCTCCAAGCGCATCGCCACGCTGGAGCGGGATCTCGGGGTGCGGCTGTTCACCCGCACCCCGCGCGGTGCCGAACTCACCATCGACGGGCAGGCGTTCCTGCCGCACGCCCGGGATCTGCTGCGGGCCGCCGAGCGCGCGGTGGCCTCGGTGCGCACCGGCCGCCGGCCGCTGCGGGTCGACATCATCGCCTCGCGCGGCGCGGGCTCGGGGCTTATGCGGGACTTCCACCGCGCGCACCCCGAGGTCGATCTGGACGTGGTGATGCTGTTCGACGTCGAGGCGGCCGTCACCGCGATCCGCTCGGGGGCGATCGACGCGTCCTTCCGCGCGGTGGCCGCGCCCGGCCGCCCGTTCCCGGAGGACGTCGAGTCCGTCCGGGTGCTCGACGAGCCGCTGCAGCTCCTCACCGGGCCAGCCCACGCGCTGGCAGGCGCCCGTTCGGTGACCGTCGCCCAGCTCGCTGGGCACCGGATCTGGATGCCCGGCATCGCTCCGGGCACCGAGTGGGCCGCCTACTACGACGACCTCGTCGCCGAGTTCGGCCTCACCATCGAGGCGACCGGCCCGAACTTCGGCTCCGACGCGCTCCTGGACACCGTCGCCGACACCCCGGCCCTGGCGACCTTCATGAGCGAGCGCACCCGCCTGGTCTGGCCGGCTGGGCACGGTCTGCGCCGCATCCCGGTGACGGACCCGACGCTCGTCTACCCGCACTCGCTGCTGTGGCACCAGGACAACCCCCACCCGGCCCTGTCCACCCTCCGCGCCTACCTGGCCGCGGCGACGCCCGCTCATGACGCCGCCGGGACGTGGCGGCCGGACTGGGTGCTCCCGCGCTGAACATCCCGACCCCGGCCCCCACCCCGGCCCCCCACCCCGGCCCCCCGAATCCGGACATCCGGACATCCGGACATCCGGACATCCAGGCCCCCGGGCTCCACGGGCGGGCGGCGAGCCCGGTCAGGCCTCTTCGCGCCAGCCCTCGTACGAAGTGGCCAGGGTGTCGAGGGCGTGCAGGAGGGCCGGGGTCCATCCGTCGGACGGCGGGTCGAGGACGACCAGCCACTGGGCGTCCTCGGCGTCGTCCTCGCCGGCCAGGGCGTCGCGGACGATCTCCAGGTCGCCGAGGTCGGGGTGGGCGGCGGAGAGTTCCTCGGCGGCCTCGTCGGCGGTGTCGCGGTCGGGCAGGACGAGCAGCTGGCGGACGAACGGGTCGCCGACGTCCGGGAGGTCGGTGGTGTGGTTCTCGGTCACCGGGTCATTCTCCAGGGCGGGCCCGGTGGTCTGGCGGTAGGGGCCGGGCAGTCGGGTCGCCCTGTCGCCCTGTCGCCCTGTCGCCCTGTCCCCGTCGCGCCCCGGATCGTCGCGCCCCAGATCGGTCCCGCCCCGGTCGAGCCCGGTCGCGCCCCGTGCCGGTCGGCCTCGGTCGTCGGGCGGGAGTGTCCGCGGCGCGTGGGATGCTGGTAGGCGATGGCCAGGAAGAGTGCACCCGACGACCTGCTCGCCCCGCTGACCCTCGCGGTCGGCCAGGAGGAGCTGCTGCTGGACCGCGCGGTCGCCCAGGTGGTGGCCGCGGCCAAGGCGGCGGACCCGGACACCGACGTGCGGGACCTGCCGCCCGGCGCGCTGCAGCCCGGCAGCCTGGCCGAGCTGACCACGCCCTCGCTGTTCGCCGAGCGCAAGGTGATCGTGGTCCGGGCCGCGCAGGACCTCTCCGCCGACTCCGTGAAGGAGGTCAAGGCGTACATCGAGGCCCCGGCCGAAGAAGTGATCATGGTGCTGGTGCACGCTGGCGGGGCCAAGGGCAAGGGCCTGCTGGACGCCGGCCGCAAAGCGGGCGGGCGTGAGGTGGCCTGCGCCAAGCTGGCCAAGGCGAGCGAGCGACTGGCCTTCGTCAAGGGCGAGTTCCGTACCCTGGGCCGCTCCGCGACCCCGGAGGCCTGCCAGGCGCTGCTGGACTCGCTCGGCAGCGATCTGCGCGAACTCGCCGCCGCCTGCAGTCAGTTGACTTCGGATGTCGAGGGCGCGATCGACGACACGGTGGTGGCCCGCTACTACAGCGGCCGGGCCGAGGCGACCGGATTCGAGGTGGCCGACCTGGCCGTCACCGGCCGGGCGGCGGAGGCGCTGGAGCGGCTGCGCTGGGCGCTGGCCGTCGGCCAGCCGCCGACCGGCATCACCTACGCGCTGGCCTCCGGTGTGCGCAGCATCGGGCGGCTGGCGACGACCGGGCGGAACATGCGCCCGGCCGACCTGGCCCGAGAGCTGGGCATGCCGCCGTGGAAGGTGGACCGGGTCCGCCAGCAGATGCGCGGCTGGACGGGCGACGCGGTGGCCACCGCGCTGACGGCCATCGCCCGGGCCGACGCCGACGTCAAGGGCGGTTCGGCCGACCCGGCCTACGCCCTGGAGCGCGCGGTGGTCGCCGTCGCCAAGGCCGCCCGGGCCGGCTCCCGGCCGTCCTACTGACCGTCCCCGCCCCCGGACCCCCAGACCCCAGACCCCCGGCCCCAGGCCGCTACTTCCGCATGGCACGTACGGCGTTGTCCGCGTCGGTCTGCAGGTCGTTGCGGAGTTCGGTCATGGACGGCGGGGTGCTCTTCCCCTGGGTGTAACTGGCGTTGTACGTGAGGTAGAAGGTCATCCCGCCGTCGCGGATGTCCATCTCGGCGTAGAGGCTGTGGTACGTCGACGAGCCGTCGTCCTTGTACAGGAAGTAGGCCTCGTCGCCGATCCCGCTGATGTCGGTGACCTGGTAGCCCCGGGCCCGGTAGAGCTCCTTGTTGGCCTTGAGCTCGGGCCCGGGGTTGACGGCCTTGTGCAGGTCGGCGCGGATGTAGACGGAGGCGAACTCGCTGTCGCTGTTGCCGCCGGTCCGCTTGAGCGACATCGAGCAGTTCATGCTGTCCAGCGCCGGGTTCCGGTCGGTGTGGTGGGACGGCGAGTTGGCATCGTTGGTGACGGAGTACGTCTCCAGCAGCCGGGAGGGCTTCGCGGTGGCGCAGAAGTCGTCGGAGAGGTGGTAGTTGCCGAGGCTGCGCGGCGAGGAGTCGCTGCTGACCAGGTCCGGGACGGCCAGCACGGCGGTGGTCCAGCCGGCCGAGGCGAGGAGCGCGCCGACGAAGGCCCAGACGGCGTTTCGGCGCAGGTTCCCGCCCTTCCGCGGCACCGCGCCGCCACCCGGCGCGCTCGGTGCACCCGGAAGCCCCGGTGTACCCGGAAGCCCCGGTGCACCCGGCAGCCCGGTCGGCGGCCCGAACCCGCCCACGACCGGCCCCGCCGCCCCCGGTACGGGAGTCCCGGCCCCCGGCGGTCCCGGAACCCCCGGCGCACCCGGCTGCTGCGGAAACCCGTACCCGGGCGCCGGCCCCGGTCCGTGCGGTGCCGAGGACGGCGGCGGTGGTGGTGGCGTCGTCATGGAAGTCCCCCCTGTGGACCGGCACCGAGGGTGCTCCCCGCACCCACGGTCGCGCGTGATCGACCATAGCGGCCGGCGCGTGGAACGCGACAGGCGCCGTGGTCCGCCTCCCGGAGGAGGCCGATCACGGCGCCTGTCGTACAGCTGAAGCTGTTGTGCACCGCACCCGCGTGGCGAACGCAGGCCGCGTACGGTGCGAGTCTCGCACACCTCGGAGTTCCGGGTAGAGGGCCGGGTCGCTCCGGGGTGGTGGGGGCATGCAGCCCCCGGGGGCGTCAGGCCTGGACGGCGGTGTTGACGCGCTTGGTGATGGCCGACTTCTTGTTGGCGGCCTGGTTGGCGTGGATGACGCCCTTGCTCACGGCCTTGTCCAGCGCCTTGGAGGCGGCGCGGGCCAGCACGGCGGCCTTCTCGGTCTCACCGGCGGCAGCGGCCTCGCGGGCCTTGCGCAGGGCGGTCTTCAGCGAGGACTTGACGGCCTTGTTGCGCAGGCGCGCCTTCTCGTTGGTCTTGTTGCGCTTGATCTGGGACTTGATGTTCGCCACGAAAGAGCCTCAGTCTTGTCTGAACGGGTTCTGGGTTCCCCCCGGCCGGAGGCTGGGGAGGTCTGCACCCGGGTGGCCGCCGGACCAGCTGAGAGGGCATGCCGGGGCCAGGTGCAGCAGCCCACGCTACCAGGGGCCCGCCACCCGCCCCAAACCGGCCGCCGGACGGACCGCCGGACGGACCGCCGGACGGACCGCCGGACCGCCCGCGGTCCGGGCCCGGCTAGGCGCTCAGCACCGGCTCCCCGTAGTGCTCGACCTCCGGGAACGGCCGGTAGAACCGGTGCAGCAGTTCGCGCCACCGCAGGTACTCGGCCGAGCCGCGGAAGCCCTCGGTGTGGTCGGCGAGGGTCTCCCACTCCACCTGGAGCAGGAAGCGCGAGCCGTGCCCCTCGTCCAGGCAGCGGCGCAGTTCCAGGGAGCGGAAGCCGCGCTGGACGGCGATCAGCGGGCGGGCCTCGGCGAAGGCGGCGAGGAACTCGTCCTCCCGGCCTGGCAGGACGTCGAGCAGGGCGCTTTCGAGGATCATGACGGGCCATCCTGCCGCCCCGCACCGGGGTCGCGGAAGGCTGTGAGGTGCCCGAACGGCGTCCCGGGTCCCGGTCGTGGGAGGATGGGAGGAACTATTTCGATCGGACGAGACTGTCCGGTCCCCGGGATAGCCGGTCAGCGATGATCCGGACACCCCCGGCCCCGGACCAACGGAGAATCGGACCAAGGTGCCCGCGACCCCCAGCAATGTGCCAGAGCCCAGCCGTACCGACCCGGCGCTGATCCGCAACTTCTGCATCATCGCCCACATCGACCACGGCAAGTCGACGCTCGCAGACCGGATGCTGCAGATCACCGGCGTGGTCGACCCGCGGCAGATGCGCGCCCAGTACCTCGACCGCATGGACATCGAGCGTGAGCGCGGCATCACCATCAAGTCGCAGGCGGTCCGCCTGCCGTGGGCCCCCAAGACCGGGCCGGACGCCGGGACGACGCACATCCTCAACATGATCGACACCCCCGGCCACGTGGACTTCACGTACGAGGTGTCCCGCTCCCTCGCGGCTTGCGAGGGCACCATCCTGGTGGTCGACGCGGCCCAGGGCATCGAGGCGCAGACCCTCGCCAACCTGTACCTGGCGCTGGAGAACGACCTCACGATCGTCCCGGTCCTCAACAAGATCGACCTGCCGGCCGCCCAGCCGGAGAAGTACGCCGCCGAGATCGCCCACATCATCGGCTGCGACCCCTCCGACGTGCTCCAGGTCAGCGCCAAGACCGGTCTCGGCGTCGAGGACCTGCTGGACCACATCGTCAACACCGTCCCGGCCCCGGTCGGCGTCAAGGACGCCCCGGCCCGCGCGATGATCTTCGACTCGGTGTACGACTCCTACCGTGGCGTGGTCACCTACGTCCGTGTGGTGGACGGTCAGCTCACCAAGCGCGAGCGCATCGCGATGATGTCCACCGGCGCCACCCACGAGCTGCTGGAGATCGGCGTCATCTCGCCGGAGCCGAAGGTCGCCGACGGCCTCGGCGTCGGCGAGGTGGGCTACATCATCACCGGTGTGAAGGACGTCCGGCAGTCCAAGGTCGGTGACACGATCACCTCGATGCACAAGGGCGCCACCGAGCCGCTCGGCGGCTACAAGGACCCGCGCCCGATGGTGTTCTCCGGCCTGTACCCGCTGGACGGCTCGGACTACCCGCTGCTGCGTGACGCCCTGGACAAGCTGCGCCTCAACGACGCCGCCCTGGTGTACGAGCCGGAGACGTCGGTCGCGCTCGGCTTCGGCTACCGCTGCGGCTTCCTCGGCCTGCTGCACCTGGAGATCATCCGGGAGCGCCTGGAGCGCGAGTTCAACCTCGATCTGATCTCCACCGCCCCGAACGTGGTCTACCGGGTGGTGATGGAGGACGGCACCGAGCACACCGTCACCAACCCGAGCGAGTTCCCGTCCGGCAAGATCTCCGAGGTCTACGAGCCGGTCGTGCGCGGCACCATCCTGGCGCCGAACGAGTTCGTCGGCGCGATCATGGAGCTCTGCCAGTCGCGTCGCGGCAACCTCCAGGGCATGGACTACCTGTCCGAGGACCGGGTCGAGCTGCGCTACACCCTGCCGCTCGCCGAGATCGTCTTCGACTTCTTCGACCAGCTGAAGTCCAAGACCCGCGGCTACGCCTCGCTCGACTACGAGCCCATCGGCGAGCAGAGCGCCCAGCTGGTCAAGGTCGACATCCTGCTGCACGGCGACCCGGTGGACGCGTTCTCCGCGATCGTGCACAAGGACAAGGCCTACAGCTACGGCGTGATGATGGCCGGCAAGCTGCAGAAGCTGATCCCGCGCCAGCAGTTCGAGGTGCCGATCCAGGCCGCCATCGGCTCCCGGGTGATCGCCCGTGAGACGGTCCGCGCCATCCGCAAGGACGTCCTCGCCAAGTGCTACGGCGGTGACATCTCCCGCAAGCGGAAGCTGCTGGAGAAGCAGAAGGAAGGCAAGAAGCGGATGAAGATGGTCGGCAGTGTGGAGGTCCCGCAGGAGGCCTTCATCGCCGCGCTGTCCACCGACGCCGAGGGGCCGAAGGACAAGAAGTAGCCGCGAGCGGCATGCGGCGAGGGGCCCGGGCATCCGTCCGGGCCCCTCCGCGTGTGCGGGCCTACTTCAGCGTGGCCAGCACGCCGGTGACGATCCCGGCCTTGGCCAACCGCCCCGCCGTGCCGGTGAGCACGGTGGGCTTCATGGAGTCGTCGGGGCGGACCAGCTGGAGCAGCCCGTCCCGCCGGCCGAGGCTGAGGCACTGCGCCACGTACCGGAACGAGAACGGCTCCGAGGTGCGCCCGTCGAGCAGTCGGCCCACGTACCTGCCCTGCGGCAGCGCGGTGGCGCAGCCCATCCGCAGGGTGCCGACGCCGGGGACGGTGACGGCGGCGGCGTCGCCGACCACGTGGATGTCGGGGTGCGAGAGCGAGCGCAGGTGGTCGTCCACCAGGGCCCGGCCGCGGTCGTCGACGGCCAGTCCGGCCCGGGCGCCCAGCGGGTGGGGTTCCATCGAGGCGGCCCACACGGTGAGCTCGGCGTCGATCGGTCCGGTGCCGGTGCGCAGCCCGTCGGGGGTGACCTCGGTGACGGTGGCGTTCTCGTGGACGGCGACGCCGAGCCGGTCGAGGACTCGCCGGACGTGGGCCCGGCCGCGCGGCGAGAGCCAGCCGCCGACCTGTCCGGCCGAGACGATCCGCACCCGCCAGCGGGGGTGGGCCTCGGCGAGTTCGGCCGCCAGTTCGATGCCGGTGGCGCCGCCGCCGACGACGGCGAGGGTGCCGGGGCGCTCGGCCCCGTCGATCAGGCGCCGCACCTCGTGGGCGCGCTCCACGGGGTGGGCGTGCTCGGAGGCGCCGGGGACGCCGTGCCAGGCGGTGCGGCTGCCGAGGGCGTAGACCAGGGTGTCGTAGCCGAGGGTGGTGCCGTCGTCCAGCAGGACCTGGCGCCCGGCCGGGTCGAGTTCGACGGCCCGGGCCCGGTGGTGCTCGACCCGGCGGCCGCGGGCGAGGTCGCCGAGGGCGGGCCAGTCGCGGCCGCGGCCGGCTGCCGTCTCGTGCTGGCGGACGCGGTGCTGGAGCCGCTCCTCGGGGGCGACCAGGGTGACGGCGCGGTGCCGTCCGGCGCCCTTGGCCGCGGTGAGGCCGGCGTACCCGGCGCCCAGGACGACGATCCGCCGGTCGGTGCTGGTGGTGCTGCTCATCTCGTCCGCCTCCTTGCGAGGGCGCTCCGGTGGAGCGCTGTTCGGGAAGGGGACGACGTGGCCGGCCGGGGTGTGACGGTGTCCTGCGTCACACCTGGACGGGGGCGATCCGGGCGAGCTTCTCGGGGTTGACCACGACGTACGCCTCGGCGATCCGCCCGCCGGCCAGGGCGAAGGCCACCACGCCGCCGACGGTGCCGGTCGCCTTCTCGTACCAGACCAGGCCGGGCTCGCCGTTGACCGTCGCGGGGCCGAGGGCGAACTCGGGGGTGAACCACTTCTCGACCAGGCCGGCCACCAGGCGGGCCACCTTGACGGCGCCGTGCACCGGGCGGGCGGCGGCGCGGACGATGCCGCCGCCGTCGGCGTGCCAGACCACGTCCGGGTCGAGGATCTCCATCAGGCCGAGGATGTCGCCCCTGGTGCTGGCGGAGGCGAACGCCTCGACGGCCCGGCGGTGTGCGGCCGGGTCGGTGCCGCCGGTGGGCCGGCCGCCGTCCTTGAGCCGGCGACGGGCCCGGGAGGCGAGCTGGCGGGTGGCGTCCGGAGTGCGGTCCAGGGAGGCGGCGATGTCGTCGAAGCCGACCGCGAAGACGTCGTGCAGGACGAGGGCGGCCCGTTCGGCGGGGGTGAGCCGTTCCAGGACGGCGAGCAGGGCGAGCGAGACGGACTCGCCGCGTTCGGCCAGGTCGGCGGGCGAGTCGGGGCCGTCCGCGTAGGAAACGGACGGCTCGGGCAGCCACTCGCCGTAGTAGGCCTCGCGGCGGGCCCGGGCGGAGCCCAGCTGGTCGTAGCAGAGCCGGGTGACCACGGTGGTGAGGAAGGCGCGCGGGTCGTCGACGGCGCCGCGGTCGGTGTCGCGCCAGCGAAGCCAGGCGTCCTGGAGGACGTCCTCGGCGTCGGCGAGGGAGCCGAGCAGCCGGTAGGCCACCGAGCCGAGGTAGCGGCGGTTCGCCTCGAAGGCGTCCGGGGCCTGGGCGGTGGCGGCGGGCTGTGCGGTCACGGGGGCCAAGGTAGCGCCCGTGGAGGGGAAAGCGAAGAGCCGGGGCGGTGGGTCCGCCCCGGCTCGTCACGTGAGGACGGATCAGTCCACCTCGGCCACGGCCTCCGCGAACTGCGCCTGGTAGAGCCGGGCGTAGGCGCCGTCGGCGGCGATCAGCTCGTCGTGGGAGCCCTGTTCCACGATGGAGCCGTTCTCCATGACGAGGATGACGTCGGCGTCGCGGATGGTGGAGAGGCGGTGGGCGATGACGAAGCTGGTGCGGCCGGTGCGCAGTCGGGCCATGGCCCGTTGGATGAGGACTTCGGTGCGGGTGTCGACCGAGCTGGTGGCCTCGTCGAGGACGAGGATCGACGGCTGGGCGAGGAAGGCCCGGGCGATGGTGATCAGCTGCTTCTCGCCGGCGCTGACGCCGGTGCCCTCGTCGTCGATGACGGTGTCGTAGCCGTCGGGGAGGGTGCGGACGAAGCGGTCGACGTGGGCGGCCTTGGCGGCTTCGACGACCTGTTCGCGGGTGGCGGAGCCGGCGCCGTAGGCGATGTTGTCGGCGATGGTGCCGCCGAACAGCCAGGTGTCCTGGAGGACCATGCCGATGCCGGAGCGCAGGTCCTCGCGGGACATCGCGGCGATGTCGGTGCCGTCGAGGGTGATCCGGCCGGAGCTGACCTCGTAGAACCGCATCAGCAGGTTGACCAGGGTGGTCTTGCCGGCGCCGGTGGGGCCGACGATGGCCACCGTCTGGCCGGGTTCGACCTTGAGCGAGAGGTCCTCGATGAGGGGCTTGTCGGGGTCGTAGCGGAAGGCCACGTCCTGGAAGGCGACCCGGCCGTGGACGGTGTCGGGCTTCTCCGGCATGGCCGGCTCGGGGCTCTGCTCGGGGGCGTCGAGCAGTTCGAAGACGCGCTCGGCGGAGGCGACTCCGGACTGCACCAGGTTGGCCATGCTGGCGACCTGGGTGAGCGGCTGGCTGAACTGCCGGGAGTACTGGATGAAGGCCTGGACGTCGCCGATGGACAGCGAGCCGCTGGCCACCCGCAGGCCGCCGACCACCGCGACCAGCACGTACTGGAGGTTGCCGATCAGCATCATCGCGGGCTGGATGATCCCGGAGATGAACTGGGCGCGGAAGCTGGCGTGGAACAGCGCGTCGTTGTGCTCGCGGAAGGTCTCGGCGGACTCGCGCTGCCGGCCGAACACCTTGACCAGGGTGTGGCCGGTGTACATCTCCTCGATGTGGGCGTTGAGTTGGCCGGTGGACTTCCACTGCTGGACGAACTGCGGTTGGGCCCGCTTGCCGACCTTGGCGGCGACGACCACCGACAGCGGCACCGAGACCAGGGCGATCGCGGCGAGCAGCGGGGAGATCCAGAACATGAACCCCAGCACACCGACCACGGTGAGCAGCGAGTTGACGATCTGTCCCATGGTCTGCTGCATCGACTGGCCGATGTTGTCGATGTCGTTGGTGACCCGGCTGAGCACCTCGCCGCGCGGCTGCTTGTCGAAGTAACTCAGCGGCAGCCGGGCGAGCTTGGCCTCGACGTCCTGGCGCAGCCGGTAGCTGGCGGACTGGATGGCCTTGGTGGCCAGGCGGCCCTGGACGATGCCGAACAGGGCGGAGGCGAGGTAGATGCCGAGCACCCAGAGCAGGATGGAGCCGATGGCGCCGAAGTCCATGCCGTGGCCGGGGGTGAAGTCGACCGCGGAGAGCAGGTCGGCGATGCCGCCCTCGCCGTGGGCGCGGAGCCCGGCGATGACCTCGGCCTTGGAGGCGCCGGGCTGGAAGCGGGCGCCGATGACGCCGGCGAAGATCAGGTCGGTGGCGTCGCCGAGGATCTTGGGGCCGGTGACGGCGCAGCCGATGCCGAGCAGGCCCAGCGCCAGGACGCCGAGCAGCAGCTTGCGTTCGGGGCGCAGCAGGCCGAGCACCCGCTTGCCGGAGCCCTTGAAGTCCATGGACTTCTCGGTGCCCTGGCCGCCCATGAAGCGGCCCGGTCCGGCGGGGCCGCGGCGGGCGGCGGCGGCCTGGGAGTCGCTGGGGAGCTTGTCGGCGCCCGCGTCCTTCGTGGGGGGTGTCATGCCGCCCGCGTCCTTCTTGGGGGTGGTCACGCCGCCTCCTGCTCGGTGAGCTGGGAGAGCACGATCTCCCGGTACGTCGGGTTGTCGGCCATCAGTTCGTGGTGGGTTCCGGTGCCGACGACGGCGCCCTCGTCCAGGACGATGATCCGGTCGGCGTCGCGGATGGTGGACACGCGCTGGGCGACGATCAGGACGGTGGCGTCGGCGGTCTCGCGGGCGAGGGCCTTGCGCAGCTTGGCGTCGGTGGCGTAGTCGAGCGCGGAGAAGGAGTCGTCGAAGAGGTAGACGTCGGGGCGGCGGACGAGGGCCCGGGCGATGGCCAGGCGCTGGCGCTGGCCGCCGGAGACGTTGCTGCCGCCCTGGGCGATCGGGGCGTCCAGGCCCTCGGTCAGCTTCTCGACGAACTCCTTGGCCTGGGCGATCTCCAGGGCGTGCCAGAGTTCCTCGTCGGTGGCGTCGGGCCGGCCGTAGCGGAGGTTGCTGGCGACGGTTCCGGTGAACAGGTAGGGCTTCTGCGGAACGATGCCGACGCTGTCGGCGATGGCGTCGGCGGAGAGCTCGCGCACGTCCACACCGTCGAGCAGGACCTGGCCGGAGGTGGCGTCGAAGAGCCGGGGGACGAGGCCGAGCAGGGTGGACTTGCCGCTGCCGGTGGAGCCGATGATGGCGGTGGTCTCGCCGGGGCGGGCGGTGAGCTCGATGCCGCGCAGCACCGGGGCCTCGGCGCCGGGGTAGCGGAAGTCGACGTCGCGCAGTTCCAGGTGGCCGCGGCGCAGCAGTTCGGTGACCGGGGCGGCGGGCGGGACGACGCTGGAGGAGGTGGCCAGGACCTCCTGGACGCGCTCGGCGCAGACCTCGGCGCGCGGCACCATCATGAACATGAAGGTGGCCATCATGACGCTCATCAGGATCTGCATCAGGTAGGACAGGAAGGCGGTGAGCGCGCCGATCTGCATGTCGCCGCTGTCGATGCGGTGGGCGCCGAACCAGAGCACCGCGATGCTGGAGACGTTCACGACCAGCATCACGGCCGGGAACATCACGGACATCAGCCGGCCGACCTGCCGGGCGACTTGGGTGAGGTCCTCGTTGGCCTCGCCGAAGCGGTGCTGCTCGTGGTCGTCCTTGACGAAGGCGCGGATGACCCGGATGCCGGTGATCTGCTCGCGCAGCACCCGGTTCACGGTGTCGATCTTCATCTGCATGCTGCGGAACTTCGGGCGCAGCGCCCGGACCAGCAGGGTGACGACGACGCCGAGCAGGGGGATGACGGCGAGCAGCAGCCCGGACAGCGGGACGTCCTGGTTGAGCGCCATGATGATGCCGCCGACGCACATGATCGGTGCGGCGACCATCAGCGTGAAGCTCATCAGGGCCAGCATCTGGACCTGCTGGACGTCGTTGGTGGTGCGGGTGATCAGGGAGGGCGCGCCGAACTGGCCGACCTCCCGGGAGGAGAAGCTCTGCACCCGGTCGAAGACGGCGGCGCGGACGTCGCGGCCGAAGGCCATCGCGGTGCGGGCGCCGTAGTAGACGGCGCCGATCGAGCACACTGCCTGGACGAGGGTGACACCGATCATCACGGCGCCCACGCGCAGGATGTAGCCGGTGTCGCCCTTGACCACGCCCTGGTCGATGATGTCGGCGTTGAGCGTGGGCAGGTACAGCGCGGCGAGGGTGGACACCAGCTGGAGGAGCACCAGCAGGGTGATCGGTCGGGAATATGGGCGCAGGTACGCCCGGAGCAGTCTGATCAGCACTGGCACACTCTTGTCGTCGCCGGTCGGGTTCGCACCCCAATTCTCGTTGTTCCAGGGCGTCGTACAGGCCATTCGGGGGCTGTCCGGCGGAGGTTTGCCTGGCCTTTGCCATCGTCGGGCCGACCGCCGGGCCGACGGCCCAGGTCACCGGCTGCGCGGGCCGGTCACCGGCGCCGCGGGGGCGTGCCAGCTGGATCCGCCCCCTTACGGAATGACCGGTTTCCCCCTAGGCTGCTGACTACGCCCTTGTTACTGACCGGTACCAACCGAGTTGACCGGGGCCCCGGCGGCCGCCCCCCACGGACGCCGCGACAATCCCTCAGACGGCCACCCGCCCCCGGAGGTCCTCGTTGAGTTCCGCGCAGTCCCTGATCGACTCCGGCAGTGCCGACATCGTCGCCGGGCGTCCCGCCTCCGTCGCCCACCTGTTCCTGGAGCGGGTCGCCCTGACTCCGAACGCCGAGGCCTACCGCTATCCGGCCTCGGTCGACGAGCACGCCGCGGACGGCGCCCCGGGCGCCGAGCAGTGGCGCTCGCTGACCTGGGCGCAGACCGCGGACCGGGTCAAGGCGGTGGCCGCCGGCCTGATGGCGCTCGGCATCCAGCCCGAGGATCGGGTCGCGCTGGCCTCCTCCACCCGGGTCGAGTGGATCCTCACCGACCTTGGCGCGATGTGCGCGGGCGCCGCGATCACCACCGTCTACCCGAGCACCAACGGCGACGAGACGGCCTTCATCCTCTCCGACTCCGGCTCCCGGGCCCTGTTCGCCGAGAACGCCGCCCAGCTGGCCAAGGCCGTCGAGCACATCGACCAGCTGCCCGAGCTGCGCACCGTGATCCTCTTCGACGCCCCCGCCGAGGCGCCCGAGACGGCCGGGCTGGAGCTGATCACCCTCGCCGAGCTGGAACGGCGCGGCACCGAGTACCTGGAGCAGCACCCGGACGCGGTCGAGAAGGCGGTGGCCGCGCTCGACAGGGAGCAGCTGGCCACTCTCATCTACACCTCCGGCACCACCGGCCGTCCCAAGGGCGTGCGCCTGGTGCACGACTGCTGGGCGTACGAGGGCCGGGCCCAGGAGGCCAGCGGCCTGCTCGGCCCCGACGACGTCCAGTTCATGTGGCTGCCGCTGTCGCACGTCTTCGGCAAGACGCTGATCTCCGGCCAGATCGCCACCGGCCACGTGATGGCGGTGGACGGCCGGGTCGACCGGATCATCCACAACCTGCCGGTCATCCGGCCGACCACGATGGCCTCGGCGCCGCGCATCTTCGAGAAGGTCTACAACGGCATCGCCGGCCGGGCCCGGGCCGAGGGCGGCGCCAAGTACAAGATCTTCCTGTGGGCCGCCAAGGTCGCCCGCGAGCACGCCCGGACGGTCCAGGAGAGCCGGATCGCCACCGGCGTCGAGAGCGCCCCGCTGGGCCTGCGGCTGCAGCACGCCCTGGCCGACAAGCTGGTGTACGCGAAGATCCGGGCGGCCTTCGGCGGCCGGCTGCGCGGCGCGGTCTCCGGCAGCGCCGCGCTCGCCCCCGAGATCGGCTACTTCTTCCTCGGTGCCGGGGTGCCGATCCTGGAGGGCTACGGGCTGAGCGAGACCAGTGCCGGCTCCTGCGTCAACCGCAAGGAGGACGTGCGGATCGGCACGGTCGGCCGCCCGCTGCCCGGCACCGAGGTGCGGATCGCCGAGGACGGCGAGATCCTGCTGCGCGGCCCCGGTGTCATGCGCGGCTACCACAACCTGCCGGAGAAGACCGCCGAGGTGCTGGAGCCGGACGGCTGGTTCCACACCGAGGACATCGGCGAGCTCAGCCCCGACGGCTTCCTGCGGATCACCGACCGCAAGAAGGACCTGTTCAAGACCTCCGGCGGCAAGTACGTGGCGCCCAGCGAGGTCGAGGGCAAGTTCAAGGCGGTCTGCCCGTTCGTCAGCAACATCCTGGTGATCGGCAACGGCCGCAACTACTGCACCGCGCTGATCGGCCTGGACGAGGCGGTGCTGATGCCGTGGGCCGCCGAGCGCGGCCTGGCCGGCAAGAGCTACGCCGAGCTGGCCGCCGACCCGGCCGTGCACCAGCTGATCGAGGGCTTCGTCAAGCGGGTCAACGCCGACCTCCAGCGCTGGCAGACGATCAAGAAGTTCCACCTGCTGCCGCGCGACCTCGACATCGAGCACGGCGAGCTCACCCCGAGCCTGAAGATCAAGCGCCCGGTGGTCGAGCGGACCTACGCGGACGCGGTGACCGCCATGTACGCGGGCGCCAACGAGGCCTGAGCCCCCGCTCCCGTACGGCTCACGTGGTCGGGTGAGTCGTACGGGACAATGGGGTCATGCCCTCCGCACTCCCCGACGGCGATCCGGTGCCGTCCGACGGTTCCCTGCCCGCGCACGCCCTCACCGGGCTGGGCGACCGGCCGTTCGGCTTCTACCTGCACGTGCCGTACTGCGCCAGCCGCTGCGGCTACTGCGACTTCAACACCTACACCGCCACCGAGCTGCGCTCCTCCGGGGCGGTCGCCTCGCAGGAGACCTACGCGGACAACGTGGTCGCCGAGATCCGGCTGGCCCGCCGCATCCTGGGCTCCGCGGACCTCCCGGTGCGGACGGTGTTCCTCGGCGGCGGCACTCCCACCCTGCTGCCGGCCCGCGACCTGGTGAGGATGCTCGCCGCCCTGCGCGAGGAGTTCGGGCTCGCCCCGGACGCCGAGGTCACCACCGAGGCCAACCCGGAGTCCGTCGACCCGGCCTACCTCGCCGAACTGCGCGAGGGCGGCTACAACCGGATCTCCTTCGGCATGCAGAGCGCCCGCCCGCACGTCCTCCGGCTGCTCGACCGCCACCACACCCCCGGCCGCCCCGAGGCCTGCGTGGCCGAGGCCCGCGAAGCCGGCTTCGAGCACGTCAACCTCGACCTGATCTACGGCACCCCCGGCGAGTCCGACGACGACTGGCGGGCCTCCCTGGACGCCGCGATCGGTGCCGGGCCCGACCACGTCTCCGCCTACTCGCTGATCGTCGAGGACGGCACCAAGCTGGCCGCCCGGGTGAAGCGCGGCGAACTGCCGATGATCGACGACGACGTGCACGCCGACCGCTACCTGATCGCCGAGCAGGCGCTCAGCGCGGCCGGCTACTCCTGGTACGAGGTCTCCAACTGGGCCACCACCCCCGAGGGCCGCTGCCGCCACAACGAGCTCTACTGGACCGGAGCCGACTGGTGGGGCGCCGGACCCGGCGCCCACAGCCACGTCGGCGGCGTCCGCTGGTGGAACGCCAAGCACCCCGCCGCCTACGCCCAGGCCCTCGCCGAGGACCGCACCCCGGCCCTGGGCCGCGAGGTCCTGACCGAGGAGGACCGCCGGGTCGAGCGCATCCTGCTGGAACTGCGCCTCGCCGAGGGCATCCCGCTGGACCTCCTCACCGCCACCGGCCTGAAGGCCGCCGACCGCCACCTCGCCGACGGCCTCCTCGCCGAGGAGCCCTACCGGCAGGGCCGCGCCGCCCTCACCCTCCAGGGGAGGCTGCTGGCGGACGCGGTCGTGCGTGACCTGGTGGACTGATCGAGGGCCTGTCGTGTTCGCGCGACCATCTCAAGTGCGCGAGCACCGAGGGTCCTACTCCTGGCCCGGCAGGGCGGTGAAGTCGATCAACTCCTCGACCCTGGCCAGGAGTTCGGGCTCCAGGTCCTTGTAGGAGTTCACTTTCGAGAGGATCCGCTTCCAGGCGGCCGGGGTGTCCACCGGCCAGCCGAGGCGGCGGCAGGTGCCCTCCTTCCAGTCCTCGCCGCGCGGGACGGCGGGCCAGGCGGGGATACCGACGCTGGACGGCTTCACGGCCTGCCAGATGTCGATGTAGGGGTGGCCGACGACCAGCACGTTCGCGCCGGTGACCTGGGCGGCGATGCGGTGTTCCTTGGTGCCCGGGAGCAGGTGGTCGACCAGGACGCCGAGGCGGCGGCCGGGGCCGGGGGCGAAGTCGGCGACGATCGCGGGGAGGTCGTCGATGCCCTGGAGGTACTCGACGACGACACCCTCGATGCGCAGGTCGTCGCCCCAGACCCGCTCCACCAGTTCGGCGTCGTGCCGGCCCTCGACGTAGATCCGGGACTCGCGGGCGACCCGGGCCCGGGCGCCGGGGACGGCGAGGGAGCCGGAGGCGGTGCGGGCGGGGGTGCGGGGGGCGGCCGGGGCGCCCGGGCGGACCAGGGTGACCACCCGGCCCTCCAGCAGGAAGCCGCGCGGCACCATCGGGAAGACCCGGTGCTTGCCGAAGCGGTCCTCCAGGGTGACGGTGAACCCCTCGGCGGTCTTCTCGCAGCGCACCACCGCCCCGCAGTATCCGGTGGCCGCCTCCTCGACCACCAGGTCCCGCTCGGCGGGCACCTCGGGCGCCGGCTGCTGCTTCTTCCACGGCGGGGTGAGGTCGGGTCCGTACTGGTGGCTGCGCATACCGGCGAGTCTACGGACGGTCCGTCAGAGGCCCGGTGCGCCCCAGACCGGGAACCAGCGGCTGAGGTCCTTCTCCAGCCGCAGGTCGTTCCCCAGCATCGCGTTGACCTGGAGCTCCAGCGGGCTGTTGCGCCGCTCGCCGCCGCCGGGCATCGGGGCGAAGGGGTAGAAGGTGCCGCGCTTGTAGAGGTAGACCAGGGCCAGCGACTGCCCCTCCGCGTTGCGGAAGCCGACCAGCGAGCAGAGCAGCTGCGGCCCGAAGCCGTTCGCCTCCAGCTCGCTGTTGACCGCGTGCAGGTCGTTCACCAGTTCCGGCAGCTCCTCGGAGGTGTGCCGGGTGAGCAGCCAGGAGTATCCGTAGCCGTCCTTGGAGGCCTCCACCGGGACGCCGCCGCGCTCGGTGTCGGCGTCCAGCAGGGCCCGGACCTGCTGCTCCACCTGGACGAAGGCCGCGCCCTCGACGGCCGCGAAGCAGACCGAGCCGAGCCCGGTGGGGAGGAACCCGGCCCCGGCCTCCAGGGTCAGCGCGGCGGACGGCACGCCGAACAGCTGGTCCAGGTCGGGCTTGACGGGCTTGGTGCGGCCGAACAGGGCGTCCAGGAATCCCACGGCGGTCCTTCCGGGTCGGAACGGGGTCAGCGGCCGAGCTGCTCGGAGATCTTCGCCAGCTGGGCCAGTCGCTTCTCCAGTGTCGGGTGGGTGGAGAACAGCTGGGAGGCGGTCTCCCTGGCGCTCAGCGCGGGGGCGAAGTAGAAGGCGTTGTAGGGCTGCGACTTGCGCAGGTCCTCGGTCGGGATGGCCGCGATCTGCCCGGTGACCTTGGTGAGGGCCGAGGCCAGGGCGCTGGGCCGGCCGGTGAGCTGGGCGGCGGCCCGGTCGGCGGCCAGTTCGCGGTAGCGGGAGAGCAGCCGGGTGAGCAGGAAGCTGATCGCGTAGACGACGATCGACACCAGCGGGATGATCAGCGCCGCGATGGCCGCGTTCTGGTCGTTGCTGTTGCGGTTGCCGCCCATGAACCCGCCGTACATGGCGATCCGGGTCATCGCGCCGGCGAGCACGCCGAGGAAGCCGGCGATGGTCATCACCGCGACGTCCCGGTGGGCGACGTGCGAGAGCTCGTGGGCGAGCACGCCCTCCAGCTCCTCGGGTTCGAGTCGGCGCAGCAGGCCGGTGGTGACGCACACCACGGCGTTCTGCGGGTTGCGGCCGGTGGCGAAGGCGTTCGGCATGTCGTTGTCGGCGACCGCCACGCGGGGCTTGGGCATGTCGGCCAGGGCGCAGAGCCGGTCGATGGTGCCGTGCAGCTGGGGGTACTGCTCCTCGGTCACCTGGTGGGCGCCCATGGCCCGCTCGGTGATCTTGTCGCTGAACCAGAACTGGGCCACGAACAGCCCGCCGGAGATCAGCACGATCAGCGGCCAGGCCCCGCGCAGCAGCGCGATCAGCAGGCCCGTGAAACCGACGTACAGCAGCCCGATCACGAACATCGTCGCGACCATGCGGCCGGTCAGGCCGCGGTCGGGCGCGAAACGGGTGTGCTGGCCCGAGCTCGACATTGCTTGCTCCTCCGTTCGCCGTCGCTTTCGATGCTGCCACCCGGACGGCCCCGGGGCACCACCCGCGCACGCGGAGTGTCGTGCGGCCGTCCGGAACTGCGGGCAGGATCACCCCGGCCGGGCCGTTCCTGCGGTAGGACCCGGGCCGTACACTGGCAGGTACGGTTTTGGCACTCGAGTGTGCAGAGTGCCAGGGTCGGGGCCCTCCTCGGAGCGGCTCGCAGCATCACAGACCGACAACGTGCGAAGACGGAGGTGCGTGCCCCATGGCCGGTGAGGTCCGCCAGCTGGACGACCGCAAGCTCGCCGTGTTGCGCGCGATCGTCCAGGACTACGTCGGGACGGAGGAGCCGGTCGGCTCCAAGGCCCTGGTGGAACGGCACAACCTCGGGGTGTCCCCGGCCACGGTGCGCAACGACATGGCGGCGCTGGAGGAGGAGGGGTACATCCACCAGCCGCACACCAGCGCCGGGCGGATCCCCACCGACAAGGGCTACCGGCTGTTCGTCGACAAGCTCGCCGAGATCAAGCCGATGAGCTCCCCGGAGCGCCGGGCGATCCGGCACTTCCTGGACGGCGCCGTCGACCTGGACGACGTGGTCACCCGCACGGTGCGGCTGCTCGCGCAGCTGACCCGGCAGGTCGCGGTGGTGCAGTACCCCTCGCTCACCCGCTCCACCGTCCGGCACATCGAACTGGTGGCGCTGGCCCCGGCCAAGGTGATGCTGGTGCTGATCACCAACACCGGCCGGGTCGAGCAGCGGATGGTCGACTGCCCGGGCACGGTCGGCGAGACGGTCCTGGCCGACCTGCGCGCGCGGATCAACGCGCGGGCGGCCGGCCAGCGGCTGCCGGACGTCCCGGGGCTGCTGGAGGAACTCCCGGCGGCCTTCGAACAGGTCGACCGGCCGACCGTCAGCACCGTCCTGGCAACGCTGTTCGAAGCGCTCGCCGAACAGAACGAGGAGCGGATCATGCTGGCCGGCACGGCCAACCTGACCCGCTTCGGACACGATTTCCCGCTCACCATCCAGCCGGTGCTGGAGGCACTGGAGGAGCAGGTCGTCCTGCTCCGCCTCCTGGGTGAGACCACGGACGCCGCGATGACGGTCCGGATCGGGCGGGAGAACGCGTACGAAGGGCTGAATTCCACCTCGGTCGTCTCGGTCGGCTACGGTTCGGGCGACGAGAGCGTGGCCAAACTGGGTGTGATCGGTCCGACCCGGATGGACTACCCGGGCACAATGGGGGCGGTGCGAGCGGTGGCACGGTACGTGGGTCAGATCCTGGCCGAGTCGTAGCAAGCAGCCGCCGTCGGAAAACCCGGCGGCGGTGTCCCAGTCGCACTTCTACAGGCGGAACAAGCGGAGCATTTGGTGGCCACGGACTACTACGCGGTACTCGGCGTCCGACGGGATGCGGGGCAGGACGAGATCAAGAAGGCGTTCCGGCGCCTCGCACGCGAACTGCACCCGGACGTCAACCCGGACCCGAAGACGCAGGAGCGGTTCAAGGAGATCAACGCCGCCTACGAGGTGCTCTCCGACCCGCAGAAGCGCCAGGTCTACGACCTCGGCGGCGACCCGCTGTCGCCCGGCGGCGGTGGCGCGGGCGGTTTCGGCGCCGGCGCGGCGGGCTTCGGCTTCTCCGACATCATGGACGCCTTCTTCGGCGCCGCGGCCGGCCAGCGCGGCCCGCGCTCGCGCACCCGCCGCGGCCAGGACGCCATGATCCGGCTGGAGATCACCCTGGAGGAGGCCGCCTTCGGCACCACCAAGGAACTCCAGGTCGACACCGCCGTCACCTGCACCACCTGCAGCGGCGAGGGCGCGGCCCCCGGCACCTCCGCGCAGACCTGCGACATGTGCCGCGGCAAGGGCGAGGTCTCCCAGGTGACCCGTTCCTTCCTGGGGCAGGTCATGACCTCCCGCCCGTGCCCGCAGTGCCAGGGCTTCGGCACCGTCGTGCCGACCCCGTGCCCCGAGTGCGCCGGCGACGGCCGGGTGCGGGCCCGCCGCACCCTGACGGTCAAGATCCCGGCCGGTGTGGACAACGGCACCCGGATCCAGCTGGCCGGCGAGGGCGAGGTCGGCCCCGGCGGCGGCCCGGCCGGCGACCTGTACGTCGAGATCGCCGAGACCACCCACGCGGTCTTCCAGCGGCGCGGGGACGACCTGCACTGCACCGTCACCATCCCGATGACGGCCGCCGCGCTCGGCACCCAGGTGCCGCTGCAGACCCTGGACGGGCTGGAGGAGGTCGACATCCGGCCCGGCACCCAGTCCGGCCAGTCGATCCCGCTGCACGGGCGGGGCATCACCCACCTGCGCGGCGGCGGCCGGGGCGACCTGATAGTGCACGTCGAGGTGCAGACGCCCGGCAAGCTCGACGCCGAGCAGGAGGAGCTGCTGCGCCGGCTCGCCGTGCTGCGCGGCGAGGAGCGGCCGTCCGGCCAGTTCGCGCCGGGCCAGCAGGGCCTGTTCTCGCGCCTGAAGGACGCCTTCAACGGCCGGTAGTCGTCAGCGGAGGGGTGCCGGGGGCTGGTCCCCGGCACCCCTTCCGCGTGTTCCGTTCCAACCCCGGAGGTTCCCGTCATGACCGCGCCCGTCTTCGTCGTCGAGACCGAGCGGATCGCCGCCGCCGTGCCCGGAGCCGTGGTGCGGCTCGACGGCGCGGAGGGGCGGCACGCGGCGGCGGTGAAGCGGCTGGCGGCCGGCGAGGCGGTGACCCTGGCGGACGGGCTGGGGCTCGGCGTGGACGGCACGGTCGCCCAGGTGCTCGGCAAGGACGCGATCGAGGTCACGGTGGCCGCGGTGCGGCGGGAGCCGGAGCCGGCGCCGCGCATCGTCGTCGTCCAGGCGCTGCCCAAGGGCGACCGCGGCGAACTGGCCGTGGAGACCATGACCGAGGTCGGCGTGGACGTGGTGGTCCCCTGGGCCGCCTCGCGCTGCATCACCCAGTGGAAGGGCGAGCGCGGCGCCAAGGCGCTCGCCAAGTGGCGGGCCACCGCCCGGGAGGCGGGCAAGCAGTCCCGCCGGCTGCGCTTCCCCGAGGTGCGCGAGGCGATGACCACCCGGCAGCTGGCGCCGCTGCTGGCCGGGGCCGCCCTGGCCGCCGTGCTGCACGAGGAGGGCGCCGAGCCGCTGGCGCAGGCCGCGCTGCCGGCCGGCGGGGACATCGTGCTGGTGGTCGGCCCGGAGGGCGGGGTCTCCCCGGAGGAGCTGGCCGCCTTCGCCGAGGCGGGGGCCAGGCCGTACCGGCTGGGCCCGTCGGTGCTGCGCACCTCGACCGCCGGGGTGGCCGCCGGGGCGCTGCTGCTGGGGCGCACCGGCCGCTGGGCCTGACCCCACCCGCAACTCCCGTGCGCCCGGCGGGAGTCTGCGGAAAACGGAGCGGCCCGTACCCGCGTCTGCCTACGCTGACCGGGTGACGGACTCCCTGAGCACCTCCGCCGGCGCCTATCTGCGCCACCCCCATCTGCACGGTGACCTGGCCGCCTTCGTCGCCGAGGACGACCTGTGGCTCGCCCCGCTGGACGGCGGCCGGGCCTGGCGGCTGACGGCCGATCACCTGCCGGTGCACCATCCGCGGTTCTCCCCGGACGGGCGGCACATCGCCTTCACCTCCACCCGGGACGGCGCCCCCGAGGTGCACGTGGTTCCGGTGGACGGCGGGCCGTCCCGGCGGCTGACGTACTGGGGCGACGCCGAGACCAGGGTGCAGGGCTGGACGGCAGACGGGCGCCCGATCGCCACCACCGGCGCGGGTGAGCCCGGGGTGCGGCGCTGCTGCGCGCACGCGGTGCCGCTGGACGGCGGCGAGCCGGCCCGGCTGCCCTACGGGCCGGTCGGCGGGCTGGCCTTCGAGCCGGACGGCGACCAGGTTCTGCTGGTGACCGTCAACAACCGCGAGCCGGCCTGGTGGAAGCGCTACCGGGGCGGCCGGGCGGGCAAGTTGTGGATCGGGCAGGACCGATTCACCCGGATCCACGAGGAGCTGGACGGGCAGCTCGACTCCCCGCTGTGGGTGGGCGGGCGGATCGCCTTCCTGTCCGACCACGAGGGCGTCGGCGAGCTGTGGTCCAGCCGCCCGGACGGCTCGGACCTGCGCCGCCACAGCACCGACCCGGACGGCTTCTACGCCCGCAACGCCACCACCGACGGCACCCGGGTGGTCTTCCACCGGGCCGGCGACCTCTGGCTGCTGGACGACCTGGACACCGCCGTCCCGCGCCGCCTGGACGTCCGGCCGGCCGGGTCGCGGGCCGGCCGCCGCCCCCACCCGGTGCCCGCCGCGTACTGGCTGGACTCCGTCGCCCCGGACCGCACCGGCCGGGCCAGCGCCGTGGTGGTGCGCGGCAGCGTGCACTGGCTGACCCACCGGGAGGGCCCGGCCCGGGTGCTGGACGAGACCCCGGGGGTGCGGGCCCGGCTGGTCCGGGTGGTGCCGGGCGAGGACGGCGCCCAGGGCGTGCTCTGGGTGTCCGACGCCGAGGGCGAGGACGCCCTGGAGTACGCCCCCGCCGTCCACGACCCCGAGCGGCGCCGGCTGGCCGCCGGGCGGCTGGGCCGGGTCAACTCGCTGGTGGTCTCCCCGGACGGCAAGCAGGCCGCGCTGGGCGTGCACGACGGCCGGGTGCTGCTGGTCGGGCTGGCCGACGGCGCCGTGCACGAGCTGGACCGCAGCACCGACGGCGAGGTCAGCGGGCTGGCGGTCAGCCCGGACTCGGCCTGGCTGGCGTGGTCCCGCCCGGTGCACCGGATGGGCCCGTACTCGCTGCGCCAGATCGTGCTGGCGAACCTGGCCACCCGCACCGTCAGCGAGGTCACCTCGCAGCGCTTCCTGGACACCTCGCCGGCCTTCACCGCGGACGGCCGCTACCTGGCCTTCCTGTCGGTGCGCAGCTTCGACCCGGTGTACGACGCGCACGCCTTCGGCCTGTCCTTCCCGAACGGCTGCCGCCCCTACCTGGTGACGCTCGCCGCCGAGACGCCGTCCCCGTTCGGCCCGCAGCGGGCCGGGCGCCCGCTCGGCGGGGAGGAGGACGATCCGAAGGCCCGGAAGGCGGACGGTGAGGAGGCGGCGGAGGGGGCCGCGCCGGCCACCAGGGTGGACCTGGACGGCATCGCCGACCGGATCGTCCCCTTCCCGGTCGAGGGCGGCCGGTTCCACGCGCTGCGCGCCGCCAAGGACGGGGTGCTGTGGACCAGGGCGCCGCTGCTCGGCGAACTCGGCGACGAGGCGGCCTCCCTGGACGACGAGCGGCCCCGGCCGGTGCTGGAGCGCTTCGACCTGGGGAAGCGCCGGGTGGAGCAACTGGTTCACGGGCTCGACGGGTTCGTGGTCAGCGGGGACGGCGCCCGGGTGGCCGTGCTGGACGAGGGCGCCCTGCGGATCGTCCCGTCCGACCGCAAGGCCTCCGGCGAGGACGACGAGACCGCCGTCGACCTCGCCCGGCTGCGGGTGACCGTCGACCCGGCCGCCGAGTGGCGGCAGATGTACGCCGAGAACGGCCGGCTGATGCGGGACAACTTCTGGCGCCCCGACCTCGGCGGCCTCGACTGGGCGGGGATCCTGGACCGCTACCGACCGCTGGTCGAGCGGGTCGGCTCGCACGACGAACTGGTCGACCTGCTCTGGGAGGTGCACGGCGAACTCGGCACCTCGCACGCCTACGTCGTCCCGTACGGGCGTTACACCGAGCCGGCCCGGCGCCAGGGCCTGCTCGGCGCCGACCTGGTCCGGGACGGCGAGCAGTGGCGGATCGGCCGGATCCTGCCCGGCGAGTCCTCCGACCCCCGGGCCCGCTCGCCGCTGGCCGCGCCCGGCGCCGCGATCCGCCCGGGGGACGCCCTGCTCGCCGTCAACGGCCGCCCGGTGGACCCGGTCACCGGCCCGGCCCCGCTGCTGGCCGGCACCGCCGGGCAGCCGGTGGAGCTGACCGTGGCCGGCAAGGACGGCACCGACCGGCGCCACCCCGTGGTCGTCCCGCTCGCCGACGAGACGGCGCTGCGCTACCACGACTGGGTGGCCGGTCGACGGGCCGAGGTGAGGGAGCTGTCCGGCGGGCGGCTCGGCTACCTGCACATCCCCGACATGCAGACGGCCGGCTGGGCCCAGCTGCACCGCGACCTGAGCACCGAGATGGCCAAGGAGGGCCTGATCGTGGACGTCCGGGAGAACCGCGGCGGCCACACCTCGCAGCTGGTGATAGAGAAGCTGGCCCGGCGGATCATCGGCTGGTACGCGATCCGGGACACCGACAGCCGGGTGCCCTACCCGATGGACGCCCCGCGCGGGCCGGTGGTCGCGCTCGCCAACGAGCTGTCCGGCTCGGACGGCGACATCGTCAACGCCGCCATCCAGGCGCTCGGGATCGGCCCGGTGGTCGGCACCCGCACCTGGGGCGGGGTGATCGGCATCGACAGCAGGTACCAGCTGGTCGACGGCACCCTGGTCACCCAGCCCAAGTACGCGATGTGGCTGGAGAACTACGGCTGGGGCCTGGAGAACAGGGGCGTCGACCCGGACGTCGAGGTGCCGTTCGCCCCGCACCACTGGGCGGCCGGCGAGGACCCCCAGCTGGCCGAGGGCGTGCGGATCGCGCTCGACGGCCTGGCCGCCACCCCGGCCCGCACCGCGCCTCCGCTGCCCTGGGCGTAGCCGGGGGCGGCGGCGGGAGGCGGGGGCCGGCCTCCCGCCGCCGCGGGCGTGGGTAGGATGCGGGGCTGTTCTTGATCGCGATCGCGATCCGATCGACAGCTCACGGGGGAGCGCACCATGGCTCAGGGATATCCGCCGCCGCAGTACCCGCAGCAGGGGTACGGGCCGAACCCGTACGGCCAGGGGCCGTACGGGCAGCAGCCGCAGCCGCAGGGGTACCAGCAGTCGTACCCGCAGCCGCAGGGGTACCAGCAGTCGCCGCCGCAGCCGTACCAACAGCAGCCGTACCAACAGCCGTACCAGCAGGAGCCGTACCAGCAGCCGTACGCGCGGCCCGCACTGCCGCCGTGCCCCAGGGAGGCGGGCGGCGGGCGGCGGTTCCTGGCGATCGTGCTCGACTTCGTCCTCGCCCTGACCGTCGGCTTCGCCGCCGCCGTCGCCGACGACAAGACCGCGGAACACGCAAAGCCCGTCGTGCACGCGGCCGGCCACGCCGCCGTCCAGAGCCCGGTGGTGCCGTTCTGGGTGGCGTTCCTGGGTGTCAGCCTGCTGACCTCGTTCCTCAACCAGGTGGTGCTCGCCCGGCTGGCCGGATTCAGCGTGGGCAAGGGGATCCTGGCCATGCGGGTGGTGCGCCGCAAGCGGGTGATGCGACCCAACACCTGGCGGCTGACCCGGCGCTGGCTGGTCGGCTTCGTCTTCCTGGCGGTGGTGATCATCTCCGAGGACTTCGACATCTCCGAGGGGGACGTCGTCGGCATGCGCTCGGTGCGCTGGAAGCACCTGCGGGAGTACCAGCAGGCCGTCGCGGGGCTCGGCTAGGCTGCGCCCGTACGGTCCCACGTCAGCGAAGACCCAGCGACCCGAGGAGAATCCGATGGCCGGCGAGCCGCAGTCCGACTGTGTGTTCTGCAAGATCGTGGCGGGCGAGATCCCGGCGACCGTGGTGCGCAAGACCGAGCGCGTGCTCGCCTTCCGTGACATCGCGCCCAAGGCCCCCGTGCACGTCCTGGTCATCCCGCACGTCCACTACCCGAACGCCGCGGCGCTGGCCGCCGCCGAGCCGGGGATCGCCGCCGAACTGATCGCCGAGGCGGGAGCGGTGGCGCGGGACGAGGGCGTCGAGGACTACCGGCTGATCTTCAACACCGGTGCGGGCGCCGGGCAGAGCGTCTTCCACGCCCACGTGCACGTGCTCGGCGGGACGCGGATGTCCGAGAGCATGGTCTGATCCCAGGTGTCGCAGCGCGAACTCGTCGTTCTCGGCACCGCCAGCCAGGTGCCCACCCGGCACCGCAACCACAACGGCTACCTGCTCCGCTGGGACGGCGAGGGCCTGCTGTTCGACCCCGGTGAGGGCACCCAGCGGCAGATGCTGCGGGCCGGGGTCTCGGCGACCCAGATCAACCGGATCGCCGTGACCCACTTCCACGGCGACCACTCGCTGGGACTCGCCGGGGTGATCCAGCGGATCAACCTTGACCGGGTCCCGCACCCGGTGGACGTCTACTTCCCGGCCTCCGGCGAGGTCTACTTCGAGCGGCTGCGCTACGCCACCGCCTACCACGAGACCGCGGTGCTGCGCCCCCGGCCGATCGACGAGTCCGGCCCGCTGCCCGCGCCCGGCGCCCGGTTCGCGCTGGACGCCGTCCGGCTGGACCACCCGGTGGAGTCCTTCGGCTACCGGCTGTCCGAGCCGGACGGCCGCCGCCTGGTGCCCGAGCGGCTCGCCGCCGCCGGCGTGCACGGCCCGGCCGTGGGCCGGCTCCAGCACGAGGGCGCGGTCGAGGTGGACGGCCGTACCGTCACCCTGGACGAGGTCAGCGAGCCCCGGCCGGGCCAGCGGTTCGCCTTCGTGATGGACACCCGGCTCTGCGAAGGGGTGCACCAACTCGCCGAGGAGGCCGACCTGTTGGTGGTCGAGGCGACCTTCACCGACGCCGACGCCCAGCTCGCCGAGGACCACGGCCACCTCACCGCCGGACAGGCCGCCAAGGTCGCCGCCGAGGCCGGCGCGCGGACCCTGGTGCTGACCCACTTCTCCCAGCGCTACCCGGACCTCGGCCAGCACCTGGCCGACGCCCGCAAGCACTTCGACGGGGAGCTGGTGCTCGCCGAGGACCTCGCCCGGGTGCCCGTCCCCGCCCGCAGCCACCGGTGAACGGTGCGAGGCCTCCTCGGGAAAAGGGCTCGCGCCGCCCCGCGATCTGCCGCAGCATCGTCGGGTGCGGCCCCGCCGCCCGCCGCGGCGATCACGCTCGCGGCGTACCCTGGTGCCCCGGAGAGACCGAGCGGCACACGACACCACGGATGGGATGAGGCAGGCCCAGCGCCGACCCATGAGTGACACATCGCAGACCCGTACCGACGGACAGTCGCGCCCCGAAGCGGCGGACGACGCCCGTGTGAGCGCCCGGATCGTCATCCCCGAGAAGCACCCGATGGTCACCCTGCTCGGCACCGCGGACTCGCTGCTGCGCGTGATCGAGCGGGGCTTCCCCGCCGCCGACATCCACGTCCGCGGCAACGAGGTGACCGCCACCGGGGAGCGTGCCGAGGTCGCCCTCGTGCAGAAGCTCTTCAACGAGATGATGCTGGTGCTGCGCACCGGCCAGCCCCTGACGGAGGACTCCGTGGAGCGCTCCATCGCCATGCTCCGCGAGGAGGGCCCGGACAGCCCGGCGCCGTCCCAGGTGTTCACCGCGAACATCCTGTCCAACCGGGGCCGCACGATCCGCCCCAAGACGCTCAACCAGCAGCGCTACGTCGACGCGATCGACAAGCACACGATCGTCTTCGGCCTCGGCCCGGCCGGCACCGGCAAGACCTACCTGGCGATGGCGAAGGCCGTCCAGGCCCTCCAGGCCAAGGAGGTCAACCGGATCATCCTGACCCGCCCGGCGGTCGAGGCGGGGGAGCGGCTGGGCTTCCTGCCCGGCACCCTCTACGAGAAGATCGACCCGTACCTGCGCCCGCTGTACGACGCGCTGCACGACATGATGGACCCGGACTCCATCCCGCGCCTGATGGCGGCCGGCACCATCGAGGTCGCCCCGCTCGCGTACATGCGCGGCCGCACCCTCAACGACGCCTTCATCATTCTGGACGAGGCCCAGAACACCTCGCCCGAGCAGATGAAGATGTTCCTCACCCGCCTCGGGTTCAACTCCCGGGTGGTGGTCACCGGCGACACCAGCCAGATCGACCTCCCGGGCGGCACCCGCAGCGGCCTCAAGGTCGTCCAGGAGATCCTGGCCGGCGTTCCGGACATCCACTTCTCCGTCCTCACCAGCACCGACGTGGTCCGCCACAAGCTGGTCGGCCGGATCGTGGACGCCTACGAGCGCTGGGACGCGCGGCAGGAGGCCGAGGAGAACACCCCGGCCCCCCGCAAGCCCGCCCAGCGGCGCCCCGGCAAGACCGCCGCGGCGCGCGCACCCCGACAGTCCCATCGCACCGAAAGCTGAGCACACAGCCCGTCATGTCGATCGACATCGCCAACGAGTCCGGTTGGGACGCCGATGAGGAAGCCATCCTCGACGTCGCCCGCTTCGCCCTGGACAAGATGCGGATCCACCCGCAGTCCGAACTGTCCGTGATCCTGGTGGACGGTGCGGCGATGGAGGAGCTGCACATCCAGTGGATGGACCTGCCCGGACCGACCGACGTGATGTCGTTCCCGATGGACGAGCTGCGTCCCGGCAAGGAGGGCGAGGAGCTGCCGCAGGGCCTGCTCGGCGACATCGTGCTCTGCCCCGAGGTCGCCGAGCAGCAGGGCAAGGCGGCCCCCTCCAAGCACTCGATGGACGAGGAGCTCCAGCTGCTCACCGTCCACGGGGTGCTGCACGTCCTCGGCTACGACCACGAGGAGCCGGAGGAGGAGGAGGAGATGTTCGCCCTCCAGAAGCGCATCCTGGACGACTGGCGGGCGGGCCGCGGCCTCGGCGGCATCTCCCCGGCCCCCACCACCCACTGAGCGCGGAGCCCGAACCCCTGTGAGTGGTGAGAGTACGAGCTTCATCCTCGGCGCCGTGGCGCTGGTCGTGCTCGGCTGGCTGGCCGCGTGCGCCGAGGCGGGCGTCTCCCGGGTCTCCCGGTTCCGGGCGGAGGAGGCCGTGCGCAACGGGCGGCGCGGCTCCGCGCGGCTGCTGGCCGTCGCCTCCGACCCGTTCCGCTACCTGAACCTGGCGACCCTGATCCGGGTCGCCAGCGAGATGGCGGCCGCGGTGCTGGTCACCGCGGTGTGCGTGCGCAACATCCACCCGACCTGGCAGGCCGTGCTGCTGGCCTTCGGGGTCATGGTGCTGGTGTCCTTCGTCGCGGTGGGCGTCTCGCCGCGCACGATCGGGCGCCAGCACCCGGTCTCCACCGCGACCGCGGCCTCCTTCGTGCTGCTGCCGCTGGCCGCGGTGCTCGGCCCGATCCCGCGGCTGCTGATCCTGCTCGGCAACGCGCTGACCCCGGGCAAGGGCTACCGGGAGGGGCCGTTCGCCTCCGAGGCGGAGCTGCGCGCGCTGGTCGACCTGGCCGAGAAGGACGACCTGATCGAGGACGAGGAGCGCCGGATGGTGCACTCGGTCTTCGAACTGGGCGACACCATCGTGCGCGAGGTGATGGTGCCGCGCACCGACCTGGTGATGATCGAGCGGCACAAGACCGTCCGGCAGGCGCTCACCCTGGCGCTGCGCTCGGGGTTCTCGCGGATCCCGGTGGTCGGCGACAACGAGGACGACGTGGTCGGCATCGTCTACCTCAAGGACCTTGTGCGCCGCACCCACATCAACCGCGAGGCGGAGGCCGAGGAGGTCGGCGCGGTGATGCGCCCGGCCGTGTTCGTCCCGGACTCCAAGCCGGCCGGGGACCTGCTGCGCGAGATGCAGCAGCGCCGCTCGCACGTCGCGATCGTGATCGACGAGTACGGCGGCACGGCCGGACTGGTCACCATCGAGGACGTGCTGGAGGAGATCGTCGGCGAGATCACCGACGAGTACGACCGGGAGATCGCGCCGATCGAGGACCTCGGTGACGGCTCGTACCGGATCACCGCCCGCCTCCTGGTGGAGGACCTGGGCGAGCTGTTCGGCATCGAGCTGGAGGACGAGGACGTCGAGACCGTCGGCGGGCTGCTGGCCAAGCACCTCGGCCGGGTGCCGATCCCCGGCTCGGCCTGCGAGATCCCGCTGCCCGAGCCGGCCGCGGACGGCCTGACCGGCATCCTGCTGACCGCCGAGTCCTCGGCCGGGCGCCGCAACCGGATCGGCTCGATGGTCGCCTCGCCGGTGCGCCGGGCGGGGGAGACGGCGCAGGCCGCGGGCGAGTAGCGGGTGGGCGGTCGCCGCGCGACCATGGAGGGCATGACGCACAAACTTCGCGCGGAGTACGGCCCGCAGGGGGCGGCTGGCGGAGTCAAGTCCTGGCACGTGGTGCGGGACGAGGACCCGTCGGTCGCGCTCTGCGGCCGGACCATGCCCGACGACGCCGAGACGCGGCCCGAACAGGACTGGGGCACCGGGCTGCGTTGCTGCCAGCAGTGCGGCTCGCTCTACATGCACGAGACGCCGCACCTGCAGGGGAGCCACCCGTACAGCTAGACGTGCCCTTCGGTCATGGCCGAGCTCTGGAGGTCGCCATGAAGCTGCAAGACGAACTGCCGACCGTCGATCGCCGGCTCGCCCTGGTGTGGCGGGCCGGGGCGGGGCTCGGGGGGATCTTCCTGATCGTGTTCGGGATCCTGGGGCTGACCGACCATCCCGGCTTCCTGGCCACCCACGGTGACCGGATCGCCGGGCTGTCGACCAACGGGGCGCTGAGCGTCCTGTCCATCGTGGCGGGCGCGGTCCTGGTGGCCGGGGCGGTGATCGGCGGGAACTTCGCGTCCAACCTCAACATGGTGGTCGGGGCGCTGTTCGTCCTGTCCGGCTTCTACGGGCTGACGGTGCTCGGCCGGCCGGACGCGAACATCCTCAACTTCCGGATGTCGAACGTGCTGTTCGCGTTCGTCTTCGGGATCGTCGTGACCACCTTCGGGATGTACGGCCGGGTCAGCAGCCATCTGCCGCACGACAACCCGTTCTGGCGGGAGCGGACTTCGCGCGAGGAGCCGCTGCCGTCCGGCGCCGCGAAGACCTTCGTCAAGGTCCTCAACCCGAACCCGGGGCGCACCCACCCGGTCGGCCACTGAGCTGTGGCGCGGGTGGGGGGCCGCCTATGCTCGGCGGCATGAGTGACATCGTCGAGCTCGACCCAGAAGACAAGAAGATCATCACCCTGGCCCGCTCGGCCCGCGCCCGCAACGGCGTGGCCGAGGGGGCCGCGGTGCGCGACGAGACCGGCCGCACCTATGTCGCCGGGACGGTCGCGCTGGAGTCGCTGCGGCTGAGCGCGCTGCAGGTGGCGGTGGCGATGGCGGCGGCCAGCGGTGCGAAGTCGCTGGAGGCGGCAGCCGTGGTGAGCGAGGCGGAGCAGCCGACCGAGGCCGATCTGGCGGCCGTGCGGGACCTCGGTGGTGCCGGGACACCGGTGCTGCTGGCCGGCCCGGACGGGGCGCTGCGGGTGTCCGCTCAGGCCCGCTGAGAGGCGCTGGCGGGCCTCGCCCCCATGCATTCAGCCGATAATCTCACCGGGGGAGTGGACTCGGTGAGGGGCTGGGGCATGGGGGCGTTGGCGTTCGTCGCCGGGCTGGTGCTGTTCGTGATGGGGATGGGCAAGTGGCAGGAGACCGGCACGGTCTACTGGCTCTGGGGTGCACTCGCCTTCCTGCTGCTGCTGGTGGTGTTCTCACTGGTCGGACGGGGCGGCGGCAAGGGCTGACCGCGGGGGTCGGCCGACCCCGGACGGCGGGGCTCCGGTGATCAGGGAGAATGGAGCCCATGAATGCCCCTTCCTCCTCGTACCGCTCCGGGTTCGCGTGCTTCGTCGGCCGTCCCAACGCGGGCAAGTCGACCCTGACCAACGCCCTGGTGGGGACGAAGGTCGCGATCACCTCCGACCGCCCGCAGACCACCAGGCACACCGTGCGCGGCATCGTGCACCGCCCGGACGCCCAGCTCGTGCTGGTCGACACCCCCGGCCTGCACAAGCCGCGCACCCTGCTCGGCGAGCGCCTCAACGACCTGGTCCGCACCACCTGGGCCGAGGTCGACGTGATCGGTTTCTGCCTGCCCGCCGACCAGAAGATCGGCCCCGGCGACAAGTTCATCGCCAAGGAGATCGCCGGGATCAAGAAGACCCCCAAGGTCGCCATCGTCACCAAGACCGACCTGGTCGACTCCAAGCGGCTGGCCGAGCAGCTCATCGCCATCCACCAGCTCGGGATCGAGCTGGGCTTCGAGTGGGCCGAGATCATCCCGGTCTCCGCGGTGGGCGACAAGCAGGTGGAGCTGGTCGCCGACCTGCTCACCAAGCTGCTGCCGGAGGGTGACCAGCTCTACCCGGCGGGCGACCTCACCGACGAGCCCGAGCAGATCATGGTCGCCGAACTGATCCGCGAGGCCGCCCTGGAGGGCGTGCGGGACGAACTGCCGCACTCGCTGGCCGTCGTGGTCGAGGAGATGCTGCCGCGCGAGGGCCGGCCGGCCGACCGCCCGCTGCTGGACATCCACGCCAACGTCTACATCGAGCGGCAGAGCCAGAAGGCGATCGTGATCGGCGCGAAGGGCGCGCGGCTCAAGCACGTCGGCACCACCGCCCGCAAGCACATCGAGGCGCTGCTGGGCACGCCGGTCTACCTGGACCTGCACGTCAAGGTGGCCAAGGACTGGCAGCGCGACCCCAAGCAGCTGCGCAAGCTCGGCTTCTGACCCGGGAGTCCGAGCGGGCTGCGCGGGGGGTCACGCCCCCTCGCGCAGCACCAGGGACAGCAGCTCGCGCTGCGAGTCGGTGAGTTTGGGGTCGGCGCAGTACACCGTCCGTCCGTCGACGGTGATCTCGTAGTGGAAGCCGTCCGGCACCCCGTACGAGGGGGCGCGCAGCCCGCCCGCGACGGCTTCGCGGGCGAGCGCGTGGACGTGCGGGGCGTCCGTGCGGTCGACGGTGTCGAGTTCCGCGTGGCGGACGATTCCGGCGAGGCCGCCGGTCCGGGTCACCTGGATACGCATGGTGTCCATGGTGCTACGCAGGGAAGGCTTTTGCGGCACTTTTCCCCGACCGTGACCTTGGGCCCCGTCCGGCCGGTCCCGGTCCGCTCTCGACCGGCGGCGAACCCGCGGCCCCGGTTCGTCCCCGGTGGGCCCGCCGGGCCGCCGCCCCGTCAGCCGGGGCTGACGCCGACCTGCGCCCAGGAGGCCGTCACGGTGTCCGCGACCGAGGCCTGGTCGGGGTAACGGGCCTTGGCGGCGGCCACGGTGGCGCGCGCGAAGGCGGTGAAGTCGGCGTCGGCGGGCAGGCCGCCGCCGGTCAGGGTGTCGTACCAGATCCGCCCGGCGCGCTCCCAGGACCGGCCGCCGAGGGCGGTGGCCAGCAGGTAGAACGCGTGGTTGGGGATGCCGGAGTTGATGTGCACCCCGCCGTTGTCCTCGGTGGTGTCCACGTAGTCCCGCATGTGCGCGGGCTGCGGGTCCTTGCCGAGCTGGGGGTCGTCGTACGCGGTGCCGGGCGCCTTCATCGAGCGCAGCGCGGCGCCCTGGACGCCGGGGGCGAGCAGTCCGGCGCCGATCAACCAGTCGGCGCCGGCGGCGTCCTGGTGCAGCGCGTACTGCTTGACCAGCGAGCCGAAGACGTCGGAGACCGACTCGTTGAGCGCGCCGGGCTGGTCCTGGTAGTCCAGGCCGGCGGTGAACTGGGTGACGCCGTGGGTGAGTTCGTGGCCGATGACGTCGATGCAGGCGGTGAAGTCGCCGAAGATCCGCCCGTCGCCGTCGCCGAAGACCATCTGGGAGCCGTTCCAGAAGGCGTTGTCGTAGTTGCGGCCGTAGTGGACGCTGGCGTCCAGCCGCAGCCCCCGGCCGTCGATCGAGTCGCGCCCGAAGGCCTCGGAGTAGAGGGCGAAGGTGGCGCCGAGGCCGTCGTAGGCGTGGTTGACGGAGGCGTCGGCGACCGGGGACCGGCCCTCGGTGCGGACGGTGCGCCCGGGCAGGCGCTGGCCGTGCCCGGCGTCGGCGATCACCCGGTTGAGGCCGGGGTCGGCGGTGGCCGGTGGGGGAGCGGCGAGGCGGGCCGCGCGGTGCGCGGCGTCGAGGGCGAGGGAGTGGACGGCGGGCTGGTGACCGGCCTCGGCGAGGCGGTCCAGGACGTACGGCGGGACGATCGCGCAGATCGGTACTGCTGCAGTCATGTGGCCCAGAGTGAGGCTTCGATGACCGGTTGTCACCACCTCGGGCCGAACTGGCCGCCGTCTCAAGGAGTGGAACGGAAGCCCGGATCACTTCGGGGGCGCGCGGGCCTGGGTTACGCTGGGCCACATCATGCGCAACGGGCTGCTTCTTCTTAGCTGCCGCGTCGAGGGCCTGTAGTCCACTGGGGCCGGCTCCCTCGCCGCGGGGAACGAGCTGTGCGCGGAATCGGCGATCCAACGGTGTATCGCGCGGCGCAGCAGAGGCCGGCCAGTCGGTGTTGATCCCTCCCGACCCGCCCGCACCACGCATCCACAGGAAGCCGAGAGTCCCCTCCATGACCGAGCAGACCTCCGCCGCGTCCGTCCCCGCCGCTCGCGCCTTCGTCGACCGGCCGACCCCGATCACCGCCGCCTCGGTGCGCCAGCGGCCCTCGGGCATGCGCACCGGGCGCTACCTGCCGTTCGGCACCGTCGACCTGCCGGACCGCACCTGGCCGGACCAGGTGATCACCAAGGCGCCGCGCTGGCTCTCCACCGACCTGCGGGACGGCAACCAGGCGCTGATCGACCCGATGTCCCCGGCCCGCAAGCGGAAGATGTTCGACCTGCTGGTCGCCATGGGCTACAAGGAGATCGAGGTCGGCTTCCCGTCCTCCGGGGCCACCGACCACGCCTTCGTGCGGTCGCTGATCGAGGAGGGGGCGATCCCGGAGGACGTCACCATCTCGGTCCTGACCCAGGCCCGCGAGGAGCTGATCGAGAAGACCGTGGAGTCGCTGGTCGGCGCCCCGCGGGCGACCGTCCACCTGTACAACGCGACCGCGCCGCTGTTCCGCCGGGTCGTGTTCCGCAACGACAAGGCCGCCACCAAGGCGATCGCGGTCGACGGCACCCGGCTGGTGATGGAGTACGCGGAGAAGCTGCTGGGCGACGACACCGTCTTCGGCTACCAGTACTCGCCGGAGATCTTCGTGGACACCGAGCTGGACTTCGCGCTGGAGGTCTGCGAGGCGGTGATGGACGTCTGGCAGCCGGGCGAGGGCCGCGAGATCATCCTGAACCTGCCGGCCACCATCGAGCGGGCCACCCCCAACGTCCAGGCCGACCAGTTCGAGTGGATGTCGCGCCGGCTGTCCCGCCGGGAGTTCGTCTGCCTGTCGGTGCACCCCCACAACGACCGGGGTACCGCGGTGGCCTCCGCCGAACTGGCCTACATGGCGGGTGCGGACCGGATCGAGGGCTGCCTGTTCGGGCAGGGCGAGCGGACCGGCAACGTCGACCTGGTGACGCTGGGGATGAACCTGTTCTCGCAGGGCATCGACCCGCAGATCGACTTCTCCGACATCGACGAGGTGCGCCGCACCGCCGAGTACTGCAACCAGATGGAGGTGCACCCGCGCCACCCGTACGCCGGCGATCTGGTGTACACCTCCTTCTCCGGCTCGCACCAGGACGCCATCAAGAAGGGCTTCGAGGTCCTGGAGGCGGACGCGAAGGCCGCCGGAGTCCCGGTGGAGGAGCACACCTGGGGCGTGCCGTACCTGCCGATCGACCCGAAGGACGTCGGCCGCACCTACGAGGCGGTCATCCGGGTCAACAGCCAGTCCGGCAAGGGCGGGGTGGCGTACGTCCTGAAGAACGACCACAAGCTGGACCTGCCGCGCCGGATGCAGATCGAGTTCTCCCGGATCATCCAGGCCAAGACCGACGCCGAGGGCGGCGAGGTCAGCCCGGCGGAGATCTGGCGGGTCTTCGAGGACGAGTACCTGCCGACCACCGGCAACCCGTGGGGCCGGCTGTCGCTGGCCGGTTCGCGCACCCTGACCACCGAGGACGGCCGGGACGCGCTGACCGCGCAGGCCGTGGTGGACGGCATCCCGGTGACCCTGTCCGGCACCGGCAACGGCCCGGTCTCGGCCTTCGCGGACGCGCTGGCCCGGATCGGCGTGGACGTACGGGTGCTGGACTACGCCGAGCACGCGCTGAGCGAGGGCGGCGACGCCCAGGCCGCCGCGTACGTGGAGTGCGCGGTGGACGGCAAGGTGCTGTGGGGCGTGGGCATCGACGGCAACACCGTGCTGGCCTCGCTGAAGGCGATGATCAGTGCCGTCAACCGCTCGCAGCGCGGCTAATTCGTACGGGTGGTACGCGAAGGGCCGTCCCGTGGGCGGCCCTTCGCCGTGTGCGCCGCCCGCTGTGGCCTGCGCCACATTTTTTCGGATCGGAAGCCGTTCGAGGTACTGACACGTGCCGGTAACCGTGGCAACATCGATCCACCGGAAAGCCGGGCCGGTGGGACGGCCTCGGTGTCCGGTCGCGTGACCTGCCCATAGTTGTGCAGGCCGCCTGCCATGTCTGGGGAGTGGCGCCGTGACCAGGTTGTGGGGTGTTCGCCCGAGGTGGCGGACCGATGTTCTCGGTGACTTCTTCTGCCCGGGCTGCGGCGGGGACCGCAACTACCGCCGGCAGCACGGCCGGCCGTGGCTGCGGCTGCTGGGCACGCCCGTCGTTCCGCTCGGGTCGGTGATCGGCAGCGTCCAGTGCACCAGCTGCCACGGGCGCTACGGCGTCGAGGTCCTGGAGCAGCCCACCAGCGTGCGCCTCGGCGCGATGCTGCGGGACGCCCAGTACACGATCGCGCTGGCCCTGCTCGCGGCCGGCGGCACCGCCCACCGGGCGGCCCGCGAGGCCGCCTGCACGGCGGTGCGCGAGGCCGGGTTCGAGGACTGCGGCGAGGCCCAGGTGCTGGCCGCGCTCGCCGCGCTGTCCGGGCTCGGCGGCGAACTCCACGACGCCCACGGGATGGCCGGGGGCCTGGCCGTCGAACTGCGCGCGGTGCTCGAACCGCTCGCCCCGCACTTGGCCCGGCAGGGCCGGGAGCGGCTACTGCTGCAAGGGGCCGCGATCGCCCTGGCCGACGGGCGCTACCTGCCGCAGGAGCGCGAGGCGCTGGCCGCGGTGGGGAGTTGTCTGGACCTGCCGCAGAGCCAGGTGCCGGCGCTGCTGGAGGCGGCGACCCGGACGCCGTACGAGAACCTGTAGGCCTTTCCGGCCCCGGCCCGGCGGACCCGTCCGCGACGGACCTCCCGTATCCCCCACGAACGGGCCCGATCCTCCCCGGCTCCGGCCGGGAGGACCCCCACTCCGGGCCCGCCGTGACCCGCACCGCGGTGGTCCTCCCCCACGGCCCCCGGTGCGGGCAACACGGCTGTCCGCGGCGGGCCCCGGCGGTGGGGGACAATGGTCGGCATGAGTCTTTTCCGGGACGACGGCGTCGTGTTGCGGGCGCAGAAGCTCGGCGAGGCCGATCGGATCATCACCCTGCTGACCCGCCAGCACGGCAAGGTGCGGGCGGTGGCACGCGGGGTGCGGAAGACCAAGTCCAAGTTCGGCGCCCGCCTGGAGCCGTTCTCGCACGTGGACGTCCAGTTCTTCAGCCGGGGGAGCGAGCTGATCGGGCGCGGGCTGCCGCTCTGCACCCAGGTGGAGACCATCGCCCCGTTCGGCGGCTCGATCGTCACCGACTACGGCCGCTACACCGCCGGCACGGCGATGCTGGAGACGGCCGAGCGCTTCGCCGAGAACGAGGGCGAGCCGGCCGTCCAGCAGTACCTGCTGCTGGTGGGCGGGCTGCGCACACTGGCGGCCGGGGCGCACGAGTCGCACCTGGTGCTGGACGCCTTCCTGCTGCGCTCGCTCGCGGTGAACGGGTACGGCGCGAGCTTCACCGACTGCGCCAAGTGCGGCCTGGACGGGCCGAACCGTTTCTTCTCGCTGCAGGCCGGAGGGGTGCTCTGCGCGGACTGCCGAGTGCCCGGATGTGCCGTACCCTCCCCTGAGACACTGGTACTGCTCGGGGCGCTGCTGTCAGGGGACTGGCGGACGGCCGACGCCTGCGAGCCGCGGTACTGGCGGGAGGGCAGCGGCCTGGTCGCGGCCTATCTGCAGTGGCACCTGGAGCGGGGCATCCGCTCGATGAGATACGTGGAGAAGTGAGCACATGGCAGCGCGACGGCTCTTCGGCGGCGGCAAGCAGCGGGACTACGTTCCCCCGACCCCGCACCCCAGCGGCGCCAAGCCCCCGAAGATCCCCGGCGAGCTGGTCCCCGACCACGTCGCCATCGTGATGGACGGCAACGGCCGTTGGGCCAAGGAGCGCGGGCTGCCCCGCACCGAGGGCCACAAGATCGGCGAGTCCGTCGTGCTGGACGTCCTCAAGGGCGCGATCGAGCTCGGCGTCAAGAACATCTCGCTGTACGCGTTCTCCACCGAGAACTGGAAGCGCTCGCCCGACGAGGTGAAGTTCCTGATGAACTTCAACCGGGACGTCATCCGCCGCCGCCGCGACGAGATGGACGCGATGGGCGTGCGGATCCGCTGGGCCGGCCGGATGCCCAAGCTGTGGAAGAGCGTCGTCCAGGAGCTGCAGGTCGCCGAGGAGCAGACCAAGGGCAACGACGCGGTGACGCTCTACATGTGCGTCAACTACGGCGGCCGGGCCGAACTCGCCGACGCGGCCCAGGCGCTCGCGCTGGACGTGGCGGCCGGCCGACTGGACCCCAAGAAGGTCAACGAGAAGACCCTCGCCAAGTACATGTACCACCCGGACATGCCGGACGTGGACCTGTTCCTGCGCCCCAGTGGCGAGCAGCGCACCTCCAACTTCCTGCTCTGGCAGTCCGCGTACGCCGAGTTCGTGTTCCAGGACGTGCTCTGGCCGGACTTCGACCGCCGCGACCTGTGGCGCGCCTGCGAGCAGTTCGCGATGCGCGACCGCCGCTTCGGCGGGGCGATCCCGAACGAGCTGCCCGCGCCGCTGGAGCTGCCGACCCAGCGCTGACCGCCGACCGGTGCACGGCGAAGGGCCCGCAGGATGCGGGCCCTTCGCGGTCGTCCGTGCGGGCTGCCCCCGCACGGACGTCAGCCCTTCTTCGCGCAGTCCGCGCAGGTGCCGAAGATCTCCAGGGTGTGGGCGATGTCGCTGAACCCGTGCTCGGCGGCGACCGAGTTGGCCCAGCGCTCCACCGCGGGGCCCTCGACCTCGACGGTGGCGCCGCAGTGCCGGCAGACCAGGTGGTGGTGGTGTCCGCTGCTGCACCGGCGGTAGACGGCTTCGCCGTCGGCGGTGCGCAGCACGTCCACCTCACCGGCGTCGGCGAGCGACTGCAGGGTGCGGTAGACCGTGGTCAGACCGACGGAGTCCCCGCGGTGCTTGAGCAGGTCGTGGAGCTCCTGCGCGCTGCGGAAGTCCGCGATCTCGTCCAGGGCCGACGAGACGGCGGCACGCTGCCGGGTCGATCGGGCGCGCGGCGACGGGCCTGCGGTGGTCACCGTGGGTCCTCCTGGGGTCGTGGGCGTCACGCACCTCATTGTGCCAGCCCGGCCCGCTCCTCCGGAGTGGTCACGGCGGAGGAACTCTTTCCCGGGTCCTGGCCGGGGATCCGGCCGGTGATGGGGCCGGGCAGCCGGACGTCGCAGACCTGCGGTCCCCGGTCGGCGTCGCCGCGGCGCCGGTGGCGGCGGCGGGCGAGCGGGGCGGCGATCACGCTGAACACCGCGAAGACCGCGATGGCCAGCAGCACGATGGCCGGGCCGGACGGCACGTTCAGCTGGTAGGAGCCGGTGACACCGGCCAGGGCGACCACCACGCCGAGCGCGATCGAGGCGGCCTGGGTGGCGGCGAAGGAGCGGGTGAGCTGCTGGGCGGCGACCACCGGGACCACCATCAGGGCGCTCACCAGCAGCAGTCCGACCACCCGCATGGCGACCGTGACGGTGACCGCGGCCATCACCGCGAGCAGCAGGTTGAGGGTGCGCACCGGCACGCCGGTGACCCGGGCGAAGTCCTCGTCCTGGCAGATCGCGAAGAGCTGGCGGCGCAGGCCGACGGTGACCGCGATGACCACCGCGCCGAGCACCGCGATGGTGGCCAGGTCGGCGGGGGCGACGGTGAGGATCGAGCCCCACAGGTAGCTCTCCAGTGAGCCGGCCCCGGCCTGGGCGGACATCGAGACCAGCAGCTTGCCGCAGGCCATGCCGCCGTAGAAGAGCATCGCGAGGGCGATGTCGCCGCGCTGGTTGCCGCGCGAGCGGACCAGCTCCATGGTGACCGCGCCGAGCACGCAGACCAGCACGGCCATCCAGACCGGGCTGGTCTGGAAGATGAAGCCGAGGCCGACGCCGGTCATCGCGACGTGGCCCATGCCGTCGCCCATCAGGGCCTGGCGGCGCTGCACCAGGTAGATGCCGACGGCGGGGGCGGTGATCCCGACCAGTACGGCGGCCAGCAGGGCGCGCTGCATGAAGTCGTAGGAGAGCATCTCGGTCATGCGAGCAGCCTCGGCGGGGTGAGGTCGGCGTGCGGGTGGACGTGGTCGTGGCCGGGCAGCGCGTGCAGACCGGTGTTGGGCACGGGCGGGCCGTCGTGCGCGACGCAGCCGTCCCGCAGCACCACGGCGCGGTCGATCAGCGGCTCCAGCGGCCCGAGTTCGTGCAGCACCAGGAGGACGGAGGCGCCGCGGTCGACCTCGGCGCGCAGGGTGTCGGCGAGCACCTGCTGGCTGGCGGCGTCCACGCCGGCCATCGGCTCGTCCATGATCAGCAGGTCGGGGGTGCCGACCAGGGCGCGGGCGATCAGCACCCGCTGCTGCTGGCCGCCGGACAGGTCGGCGACGCCGTCCCCGGCCCGGTCCAGCATGCCGACGGCGGCCAGCGCGCGGTCCACCGCGGCGCGGTCCCGGCGGCGGAAGGGCAGCAGCCGGTGCTGCGGCAGCCGTCCGGTGGAGACCACCTCGCGCACGGTGGCCGGGACGCCGGAGGCGGCGGTGGTGCGCTGCGGGACGTACCCGATCCGGTGCCAGGCGCGGAAGGAGCGGTACGGGGTGCCGAACAGCTCCAGGGTGCCCCGCTCCAGCGGCACGGAGCCGATCACGGCCTTGACGGTGGTCGACTTGCCGGAGCCGTTGGCGCCGAGCAGGGCGACGACCTCGCCCGGTCGGACGGTGAGGTCGACGCCGCGCAGCACCGGCCGGCCGGCGCGTGCGGCGACGGCGTCACGGAGGCGGACGGCCGGGGGTATCGGATGGGTCATGGTGTGGTGTCCCGTCAGCTCGCGGGGGTGGCGGCGGGGGCGCCGAGGGCGGCCTGGAGATTGGCCAGGTTCTGCTTCATGACGCTCAGGTAGTCGTCCTTGGCGGGGTCCTTGACGCCCTCCAGCGGGTCCAGGACGGCGGTCTTGAGGCCGAGGTCCTTGGCGACGGTGTCGGCGAGCTTGGGGCTGACCAGGGTCTCGAAGAAGATCGTGGTGACGCCGTTGTCCTTGGCGGCCTTCTGCACCTCGGCGAGGCGGGCCGGGGTGGGCTCGGACTCCGGGTCGAGGCCGTTGATGGCGACCTGGGTGAGGCCGTAGTGGTCGGCGAGGTAGCCGAAGGCGGCGTGGCTGGTGACGAAGGTCTTGGTCCTGGCGTCCTTCAGCCCGGCCTGGAACTCCTGGTCCAGCGCGGTGAGCTTGCCGACCAGCGCGTCGGTGTTCTTCCGGTAGTCGTCGGCGTGTGACGGGTCGGCCTTGGCGAACTCGGCGCCGACGCTCTTGGCGATCGCGGCGTAGCGGGTCGGGTCGAGCCAGATGTGCGGGTCGCCGGCCGGGCCCTCGTGCCGGTGGCCGTCGGCCTCGGAGGTGCCCTCGTCGAGGTGGTGGTCGACCAGCGGGCTGGCGGCGGTGGCGTCGATCCGGTGCTTGCTGGACGACTGGTCGACGGCCTGGTCGACGGTGGGCTGGAGGCCCTTGAGGTAGATGATCGCGTCGGCCTTCTGGACGCCGGCGACCTGCTTGGCGGTGAGCTCCAGGTCGTGCGGCTCGACGCCGGGCGCGGTGAGGTCGGTGACCGACACGTGGTCCCCGCCGATCTGCCGGGCCAGGAACTCCATCGGGTAGAAGGAGGCGACGACGCTCAGCTTGCCGTCCGAGCCCTTGGCGCTGCTGCTGCCGCCGCAGGCCGTGAGGGCCAGTGAGGCGGCGAGGGCGGTGGTGGCGAGGGCGGCGGTCGTGCGGGTCCGGCGGCTGGGCAGTCCGATCATCATGACAATCATTCTCATCTGAAGTGGAAATGATTGTCAACTCACTCGGAAGGGTGAACGGGAGGTGTCGATGGGTGGGGGGAGCCGGACGATACCGATTTGAACCCCGTACCCGTCTGGCCGGTAATCTGAGGTACTCGGGTACGAGCAACCAGCCGTGCCCTGACCGTGCCGTACGTACTGAAGAGAGCACTGTGGCCGCCGACAAGATCGACACGATCGTCAGCCTGAGCAAGCGCCGTGGCTTCGTCTACCCCTGCAGCGAGATCTACGGCGGCACGCGTGCCGCCTGGGACTACGGGCCGCTGGGTGTCGAACTCAAGGAGAACATCAAGCGCCAGTGGTGGCGCACGATGGTCCAGGCCCGCGAGGACGTCGTCGGCCTCGACTCGTCGGTCATCCTCGCCCGCGAGGTCTGGGAGGCCTCCGGCCACGTCGCGACCTTCAACGACCCGCTGACCGAGTGCCTCTCCTGCCACAAGCGCCACCGGGCCGACCACCTGGAGGAGAAGTACGAGGCCAAGCACGGCTTCCCGCCGCCGAACGGCCTCAAGGACGTCAACTGCCCCGACTGCGGCACCAAGGGCCAGTTCACCGAGCCCAAGGACTTCTCGGGCATGCTGAAGACCCACCTCGGCGTCACCGAGGAGGCGAGCGGCCTGGCCTTCCTGCGCCCCGAGACCGCCCAGGGCATCTTCACCAACTTCAGTGCCGTCCAGACCACTTCGCGCAAGAAGCCGCCGTTCGGCATCGCCCAGACCGGCAAGAGCTTCCGCAACGAGATCACCCCCGGCAACTTCATCTTCCGCACCCGCGAGTTCGAGCAGATGGAGATGGAGTTCTTCGTCAAGCCGGGCGAGGACGAGCAGTGGCACGAGTACTGGCTCCAGCAGCGCTGGGACTGGTACGTCGACCTCGGCATGCGGACCGAGAACATGCGCTTCTTCGAGCACCCGAAGGAGAAGCTGTCCCACTACGCCAAGCGCACCGTGGACATCGAGTACCGCTTCAACTTCGGTGGCAGTGAGTTCTCCGAGCTCGAGGGCGTCGCCAACCGCACCGACTACGACCTGCGGGTGCACAGCGAGGCCTCCGGCAAGGACCTCCGGTACTTCGACCAGGAGAGCGGCGAGCGGTACTTCCCGTACGTCATCGAGCCGGCGGCCGGCCTCAACCGCGCCATGCTGGCCTTCCTGATCGACGCCTACTTCGAGGACGAGGCGCCCAACGCCAAGGGCGTCATGGAGAAGCGCGTCGGCATGCGGCTCGACCCGCGCCTGGCCCCGGTCAAGGTCGCCGTGCTGCCGCTGTCGCGCAACGCCGAGCTGTCCCCGAAGGCCCGCGGCCTGGCCGCCGACCTGCGCACCGCGTGGAACGTCGAGTTCGACGACGCGGGCGCGATCGGCAAGCGCTACCGCCGCCAGGACGAGATCGGCACGCCGTTCTGCGTGACGGTCGACTTCGACACCCTCGAGGACAACGCCGTGACCGTGCGCGACCGCGACACCATGTCGCAGGAGCGCGTGTCGCTGGACCAGGTGAAGGGCTACCTGGCGGCGCGTCTGATCGGCTGCTGAGTCCGGTACTTCGGGGAGCCCCCGGCCGTCCTCCTCGGTGAGGGCGGGCGGGGGCTCCGCCGTTTTCAGGTCGCTCCGATCACTCCGATCGACCTCGTGCCGGTCAGCGCCGGCCCCAGCGGGGGCGCGGGGCGGCCGGCGGGGTGGTCGGCAGGCCGGCCGTGCGGAGGGCGGCGAGGGTGCTGCGGTGGCGGGTGGGGTCCGCCAGTAGCGCGTCCAGCAGCCGGCCGTAGAGCCCGGCGTGGCCGTCCAACGCGGCTGCCAGGCGCACCAGTTCGACGGGCGGGCGCAGCGCGGCCAGCTCGTGCAGCAGCAGGGTGGCGAGCGCGGGCGGCAGTTCGGTCGCGAGGTCGGCGAGGTCGGCGGTCGGGCGGCCGGCCGCCTGGCGCAGCAGGGTCCGTACGTCGGCGGGGCGGCCGTGCTGCTGGAGGCAGGTGGCCAGGGAGGTCAGTTCGGGCGTCGGGGCCGAGCCCCACTCCCAGAGCAGGGTGGCGCCGTCGGCGTGCTGCCCGGCCCGCTCCAGGGCGGCGAGCAGGGCCGGGACGGCGGTGGCCGGATAGGCCCAGAAGGCGTGGAACAGTTCGGCGGCCTCCTCGGCCAGGCCCAGTTCGCGTAGCTGCGCCAGCACGGCGACGGCGTGGTCCGGGGCGCCCTGGGCGGTGGTCCGGGCGAGCTGCAGCGAGGCACCGGTCGGGCCGCGCTGGGAGAGCATTCCGACCAGCAGGGCGGCGTCGGCGGGGGCGAGGCGTGCGGCGGCCTGGTCCAGCAGGTCCTGGGACTCGGCGAGGGCGCCGCCGCGGTGGAGTCCGGTGATCCGCTCGATGAGGGCGCCGAGGTCGGGGCGGGTGGGCGGTGGTGGCGGCGGCGGTGGTGGTGGCGGTGGTGGGGGCGTCGGGGCCTGGTGGGGGTGGGGCTCGGGGTGCGGCGGTTCGGGGTGCGGCGGTTCGGAGTGGGGAGGGCCCGAGCGCGGGGGTTCCGAGTGCGGGGGCCCCGGGGGGTGCTGCCGGTGTCTGAGGTTGAGCTCCAGCTCCTGTAACTGATCGCTCAGTTGGAGGCAGCGCGCGCTCAGGCCCTCGCGGAGGGTGCGGGCCTGGGCGAGCTGCCGCAGCAGCTCGCCGTCCGGGCGCTGGCGGCCCGGGTTCGCCCGTACCGTCTCGTTCAGTCGTCGTTCGCGTTGGCCCGCGTAGCGGCTCGCGCGGAGCAACTCGTCCAGTTCTGCCCGGAGTTCGGCGGCCCGTTGCTCGCCCTCCGGTTGCTGGCCTGCGGATTCTTCCGTCGACCGCATGCGCATGATCGCCCCAACCTGTCCATCTGTGCCCTGACTGCGGGACATCCTGGCGTCGGAATGTGGCGATGGAGTTACGAGAGCGCGACCAGTCGTGCCCGAGTGGTGTCAAGGAGCGCGCAGAGGGCGGCCGTTGCGAGAAGTGCGCCGGTCGCGCTCCGGGCGGGGGCGGCTCCCGGGGCCGGTCCGGTGGATCCTGCCCGGCGTCAGCCGCCGAGTCGCGCCCGCGCCTCCATCAGGGCGAACCCGAGCAGGTTCAGCCCCCGCCACTCCAGGGGGCGTTCGGCCCGGACGTCGTCCGCGGCGAGCCCGATGCCCCAGATCCGGTCCAGCGGGCTGGCCTCCACCAGGACGCGGCTGCCGGTGCCCAGCAGGTACTCCCGCAGTGCCTCGTCCTGACCGAACTTGGCGACGTTCCCCTCGACCACCAGCTCGAACCGGCCCGCCGCCCAGGCGTCCTGGTCGAAGTCCTTGACCAGCCGGCCCAGCTTCTTCGCCTCGGCGGGCGTCCGGGCCTCCAGCACCTGCCGCTCGATCGCCTCGTCGCCGAACATCCGGGCCTTCCCGGCCATCATCCAGTGCTCGGCGGAGGTGTACGCCACCCCGTCGACGGTGAACCGCCCGGGCCACCACTGGCTCAGGCACTCCTGTCGCGCTCCACCGCCCGAGCGTGCGGTGTGCCCCCAGAACATCACCCACTTCGGCCGCCTCCCGGCGGCCATCAGGGCCGCCAGCTCCTCGCGGTCCCGGACGTCGGCGAAGGACCGCCGCACCTGCTTCTCGCTCATAATCGTCATTCTGACACGAAGGGTCTGGGGGTCGCCAACGGTTTGCCGGCGGCGTGCTCGTGGGCCGGGCGGGCGGAGACAAATCACTTGCGCGGGTGGTGATCGGGCGACAAGATCCTCTCGACCGCGAAACCGCGCAAGGAGGTGAGACCCCGTGAACGTGATAACCCCATGGGTGCTCCCCCTCTCGTCACGGTCGGGCGACTGACACAGGTCCCGCCGGGAGCGCCTCGACAACACGGCACTCCCGAAAGGCCATGGCCATGTCTTCTTCTCTTTCTTCTCTGAAGTTCAGCTCCGACGCGCCGGTGAACGGCATGCGCGAGCGCGAGTTCACCGTCGACGGCGTCCCCGGAGTCCTCTGGTCGCCGGTGTCCGGCACCGACCGGGCGTCCGTCGGTACCGCGCCCCTGATCCTGATGGGCCACGGCGGCGGCAACCACAAGAAGCACCCCGCGATGGCGGGCCGGGCCCGGCGTCTGGTGGCCGGCTGCGGCTTCCACGTCGCCGTCCTCGACGCGCCCGGTCACGGCGACCGGCCGCGGTCGGCGCACGACGAGGCCGAGATCGCCGAGCTCTTCCGGGCCCGGGCGGCCGGCGAGCCGGAGGGCCCGATCGTCGTCCGCTACAACGCCCACCTCGCCGCACTCTCGCTGCCCGAGTGGGTGGCGGCCCTGGACGCGCTCCAGGAACTGCCGGAGATCGGCGCCGACGGGCCGGTCGGCTGGTTCGGCCTCAACATGGGCACCGCGATCGGCGTCCCGCTGGTCGCGGCCGAACCCAGGATCAAAGCCGCGGTCTTCGGCCAGCACTGGCCCCACGTCCTGGCCGAGCAGGCGCGGCGGATCACCATCCCGATCGAGTACGACCTGCAGTGGGACGACGAGCACATATCCCGCGGGGACGGTCTCGCGCTGTTCGACGCCTTCGCCTCGACGGAGAAGACGCTGCACGCCAACGCCGGTCGGCACAAGGAGCTGCCGAGGTTCGAGGCGGACAGCGCGGTGCGCTTCTTCGCCCGGCACTTCGGTCGGCCGATCGACGCGCTCGCCTGACGTGTGCGGCGGCGCCCGGCTCTCGGCCCTGGGCCGGAGGGCCGGGCGCCGCCGGCTCAGCCCTGGTCGCCTGCGGCGGTCCGCCGCTCGGCTTCCGTGACCAACTCCAGGAAGTGCAGCCCGAGTTCGGTGACCTCCTGCGCCGTCCAGTCCTGGGCCGGGCCGTCCAGGCTCACCTCGGCCATGGCGAGGCCGGGGGCGGCGTCCGTCCACTCCGGGACGAACCAGGTCCCCTCCTGCTCGGCGAGGGCGAGGACGGCGGCGTTCAGGGCGCTCGCCGAGTGGGGCAGCCAGAGCTGGAACTCATGGGTCGGCGGGACTTCCGGGAACAGCCTGGCGCCGGGGAGGGCCGCCAGCGCCGGGGCGAGGGCGGCGGCGTGACGGATCCGGTCGGGGATCCGGGGGAGCACGGTGTCCAGACCGGTGAGCGCGGCGAGGGCGGCCGGCCACTGCTGGTACAGCTGCCCGCCGTAGCGGTGGCGCCAGGTGCGGGCGTAGGCGGCGAAGGCCTTGTCGCCGGCCAGGGCGGCGCCGCTGATCCCGCCGAGGTCCTTGTAGAAGGAGACGTAGACGCTGTCGGCCAGCGCGGCGATCTCGTGGAGCGGCCTGCCGAAGTGGGCGGTGGTGTTCCAGAGCCGGGCGCCGTCGAAGTGCACCCGGGCGCCGGCCTCGCGGGCGGCGGCGGTGAGCTCGGTCAGTTCGTCCCAGCTGGGGAGCAGGAAACCCGGGTCGCGGAGCGGGAGTTCCACCGCCAGGGTGCCGAAGGGCTCGCCGAGCAGGCGGATTTCACCGGCGGTCGGGTGGCGCAGTTCGGTGGTGGGCCAGAGGCCGCGCAGGCCGGTGAGCTGGGTGTAGGCGTGGCGCTCGTGCCGTTCGAGGTGGCTCTGCGGGTGGAGGGCGACGGCCCGGTTGCCGGTCTGCTCGGCGTGGTGGCGCAGCGCTACCTGCTGGGCCATCGTCCCGCTGGGGAAGAAGACCGCGTCCTCCGTGCCGAGGAGCGCGGCCGTACGCTCCTCCAGCTCCCCGACCGGGCCCCCGTTGCCGTAGATGTCGGGGTGGGCGCCCGGGTCGACGGCGGCGGTGAGGGCGGCCAGCCGCTCGTGCATGGTGAGGGGGCGGCTGCCGGAGAGGAAGCGGGTGCAGGCCCGGCGGGCCGCGCGCAGGCGTGCCCAGTCGAACTGATCGTGGGTCATCCGGTGATTGTCGAACGGCGGGGGCATCGGACCAACCGGATTTCTCTTCGGGGTGGTCGTGGCGGCGGAAGGCTTCGGCGATGACGGCCGGCCGTTCGGGCGGCCGGGGCCGACGGATCGATGTGACGCAGGCCACTCGGAAAGGGTGACACCGGGCTGTCGCGGACGGTCGCGAAGATCGACCCATGACGATCACAGACGAGGACTGCCTCGCCGAGACCCTGGCCTTCAACGAGCGGTTCGAGGCTGCCGCCGCACTCCGCCCGGCCCGCACCGGAACCCCGGACACCGCCACCCTGACCCGCCTGCGGACCAACCGCCTCGGCGCCGACACGCCCCCCGTGCGGCTGCCGCAGGGCCGTGACCGCGTCATCGCCGGCGGCGTGACGGTCCGCACCTTCGTGCCCGAGCGGGTCGACGGCGTGTACCTGCACATCCACGGTGGCGGCTGGGCGTTCGGCTCGGCCGCCGGGCAGGACGAGAAGCTGTGGCGCCTCGCCACCGAGGCCCGGCTGGCCGTGGTGAGCGTGGACTACCGCCTGGCGCCCGAACACCCCTTCCCGGCCGGTCCGGACGACTGCGAAGCGGCCGCCCGCTGGCTGGTGGACCACGCCGAGGCCGAGTTCGGCACCCGGCGGCTGCTGGCCGGCGGCGAGTCGGCCGGGGCCCACCTCGCCGTCCTCACCCTGCTCCGGCTGCGCGACCGGCACGGCATCACCGGCGCGTTCCGGGCCGCCCACCTCGCCTTCGGCGCGTACGACCTGTCGATGACGCCCAGCCAGCGGCTCTTCGGCTCCCGGCGGCTGCTCAGCAACACCGATACGATCCAGGGGAGTTACCAGCTCTTCACGCCCGGGATGACCCCCGAGCGGCGCCGCTCCCCGGAGGTCTCCCCGCTGTACGCCGACCTGACCGGACTGCCGCCCGCCCGGCTGGTCGTCGGCACCGAGGACCCCCTGCTGGACGACTCGCTGTTCCTCGCCCAGCGGTGGCGGGCGACGGGCGTGCCCGTCCGGCTCGACGTGGTGGCCGGCGCGATGCACGGCTTCACGCTGTTCCCGCTGGCCGTCACCGAGCGCGAACAGCGGCGGGAGCGGGACTACCTGGCCGGCGCGGGGCGGTAGCGTCGCGCGCATGGACCGCACCCCCCGGCTCTACGCACTGGTGGAGGAGCTGCGCGCGGCGGCGCCCCGATCCCGGACCGTCGCCTCGCTCGCCGCCCGCTTCGAGGTGAGCACCCGTACCGTGCAGCGCGACCTCCAGGCACTGATGGCGGCGGGCGTCCCGGTGCGCACCACGACCGGGCGGGGCGGCGGCTGGTCGATCGACCCTGCGATGACCCTTCCGCCGATCCGCTTCACCCCGGAGGAGGCCTCGGCCCTGGTCGCCGCGCTCGCCGCCGCCGACGCCTCGGCCCCGTACGCCGGCGCGGCCCGCACGGCCTCGCAGAAGATCGCGGCCACCATGAGCGGCCCCGCCTCGAAGGCGGCCCAGCAGCTCGCCGCCCGCATCGTCGCCCTGCCGGCCCGCACCGACGAGTCGGTGCGCGGTGCCGTCGAGCAGGCCCTCGGCGGCGGCACGGTGCTGCGGCTGTCCTACGTCGACGCGGCGGGCCGCGAGAGCGACCGTGCGGTGGAACCGGCCGGGCTGCTCACCGCCGAGGGCAAGTGGTACCTGATCGCCTGGTGCTGCACCCGGCAGGCCGGCCGCGGCTTCCGGCTGGACCGGATCACGGCGGCGACCCCGACCGGAGAACCGGCGCCGTCGCACGAGCTGGCGATCCTGCTGGCCGACTCGTCCGCCGCCGGCGCGGCGAGGCCCGCGGCACTGGCCCCGCTCGCGCCGTGAGGCCCCCGGGGTGGGGTCAGGAGTGCTGCGGGTACAGGTCGTCCGGGAGCAGGCCGTTGCCGTGGTGGGTGGCGAAGCTGGAGTAGGTGGAGCGGATCCGGGCGGCCTGGGAGGTCCGCTGCCGTTCGATCAGCAGGCCCTCCGCGCCGCCCGCCCACTGCCGGCGGGCCCGCTCGCGGCGGGTCAGGTGCAGGGTGATGCCTCCGACGACGGCCGCCAGGGCGGCCAGGAACACGAGAACGAAGCTCATGAGCTCCCCCTTCCTTCGGACTCGATCATTGTGCGATTCAAGTATGGCGGAACGGGCCGCTGACCGGCCGTAGCGTGAAGTAGCTTGAGACGTATGGCAGCTGATGGTTCAGGTCGTACCCCGGCGGCCGTTCCGCCACCCGCGGGCAGTGCGGTGCCCGCGCTGATGTTCTCGCAGGGCGTCAGCGTGGCGGGCACCCAGGTCACGGCGCTGGCGCTGCCCGCGCTGGCGATCCTGCTCCTGGACGCCGGCCCGCTGGCGGCCTCGCTGCTCTTCGCGTTGGAGTACGGGGTGCAGGGGCTGACCGGGCCGTTCGCCGGGGTGCTGGTGGACCGGGTCGCCTCCCGACGGCGGCTGCTGGTCGCGGTGGACGTCCTCCAGTTGCTGCTGATCGCCACCGTCCCGCTGGCGCACGCCGCCGGCGCGCTGACCCTGGGCCACCTCTACGCGGTCGCGGCCGTCTCCGGGGCACTGGGCGGGGTCTCCGCCATCGCGGTGCCGACGGTGGTGGCCGACTTCGTGCCCAAGGACGGCCTGGTGGCGGTCAACGCGAAGCTGGCCGGGGCCCGTTCGGTCGGCCAGATCGCCGGCCCCGGACTGGCGGCCACCCTGGTGCAGGCGGTGGGGGCGGCGACCGCGATGGTCGCGGACGCGGTCAGCTACGGGCTGTCCGCACTGGCCCTGAGCCTGCCCCGGCTGCGGCGCGGCGCGGAACCGGAGCAGCCCGCCGCGCGCCCCGGGATCGTGGCGTCGCTGCACGAGGGGATCGGCGTGCTGCGCGACCAGCCGCTGCTGACCCGGCTCGCCGTCGCCGCGGCCGTGCTCAACCTCGGCGGGGCCGGACTGGCTGGGTTGTTCGCCTACTTCGCCTACCAGGTCGTGGACTTGGGCCCCGGCGAACTCGGGCTGACCCAGGCCGTCCACAGCATCGCCGCGGTGACGGCCGTGCTCACCGCCCGGCGGGTGATCCGGCGGATCGGCCTGACCAGGGTGATCCCGGTCTTCGGTCCGCTCGCCGCCGGCGCGCTGTTCCTGATCCCGCTGGCCTCGCTCGGCGCCGCGCTCCCGGTGCTGATCGCCTACCAGGCGGTGTTCGGCTTCTGCGCGACGGTCTGGGGCGTCAGTTGGGTGACCCTCCAGCAACAGCTGTCCCCGCCCGAGCAGTTGGGTCGGGTGCTCGGCCTGTCCCGCTCGATCGGCCAACTCGTCATGCCGGTGGGAGCGTTGCTGGCCGGAACGCTGGCCGGCGCGGTCGGCACCACCGGGGCGCTGGCCGTGTTCGCCTCGATCGCCCTGGCCGGCACCCTGGCCGTGGTCACCATCCGGCCCCGGCCGGTACTGAGCGGGGAGAGCCCGGCCTGACGCGCCAACGACCCCGTCGGGTAGGGCGGTTCGGAAGGTAGCCTGCGGGCCGTGCCCACTCCCGCCGCGCTGGCCCTCCCCACCCGCTTCGACGGCGACCCGGACCGGGTCGCACTGATCGTCCCCGGCACCGGCTACACGCCCGCCCGGCCGCTGCTTCACTTCGCCCGCTCGGTGCTGCTGCGGCACGGCTGGACGGTCCACGAGCTCTGGTGGCAACTCCCGGACGAATTCGTTGAGTTCACGATGGAACGGCGGATCGCCTGGGTCGAGCGCCAGGTCGCCGAAGCGGTCGACGCCGAGGGCGGCGCCTGCCGGCTGCTGGTCGGCAAGTCACTGGCCTCCTTCGCCGCCGGCCTCGCCGCCGACCGCGAACTCGCGGCCGCCTGGCTCACCCCCGTACTGACCCTCGACCACGTGGCCCGCGCCCTCCACCGGGTCACGGCCCCGACCCTCCTGGTCGGTGGTGGCGCCGACCGGCTCTGGGACCGCGCGGTCGCCGACTCCACCGGCCACCCCGTCCTGGAACTGCCCGCTGCTGACCACAGCCTCGAACGGCCGAACGACCCCCTCGGGTCGCTCGACCACCTGCGGACGGTCGTCGCCCGCCTGGACACCTTCATCGCCGCGCTGACCACCTGAGCGCGGCCGCTTGAGCGCCGACCACCGTCGGCCGCCATCGAAGGCCAGACGGGTCAGACAGGGGTGACGCCGGGCCCGGCCCCCAGGACACCCACAGCGCACATCACTCCGGCGCTCGCTCGACCTCGACGACAACGGCCCCGCGACCGGGAGGAATCCGGTCGCGGGGCAATTGCGCCGTCGCCCTGGGCCGTGGGCCGGGCGGCTCAGCCGATGGAGCGCGGCAGGCGGGTGGTCAGGTACAGCACGGTGAAGGAGCCCAGCAGCTGGATGCCGAGGCAGATCGCGAGCGCGCGGCCCATGCCGAGGCCGGGGGAGAGGGACAGGTAGAGGGTGCCGAGGGTGGCGACGCCGAGAGCGAGGCTGGACTGCTGGCCGGTGGCGAGCACGCCGCTGCCGACACCGGCACGGGCGGCGGGCACCTTGGCGAGCACGACCCGGAACAGCGGGGTGCCGATCAGGCCCTGGCCGATGCCCGCGAGGGCGACGCCGGGCGCCATCCGCAGCGGGGAGAAGTGGTCGGCGTCGGCGAGGACGGTCAGCGCGATGGTGACGAGGCCGAGGGCCTGGACGACGGCGCCGGCGCTGAGCACCCGGCTGCCCCAGCGGCCGATCAGCCGCGGGCCGGAGAGCGACGCGGTGAAGTAGCCGACGGCCATCGGGACGAGCGCCCAGCCGGCCGCGACCACGCCGAGCCGCAGGCCCTGCTGGAGGGCGACGGCGATGACGAACATGAACCCGCCGAAGCCGGCGAAGTAGGGGAGCGCGATGCCGAGGCCGCGGCGCATCTCGGGGATCCGCAGCAGGGACGGCGGCACCAGCGGGGTGCCGCCGCGCTGCTCGGCGCGGCGCTCGACCAGCGCGAAGGTGACGGCGAACACCGGGAACAGGGCGAGCAGTACCCAGGACCAGAGCGGCCAGCCGGCCGCGCGGCCCTCCATCAGCGGGATGAGCAGCGAGAGCAGGGTGGCGGTGAGCAGGGCGGTGCCGGGCACGTCGACCGCGGCGGCCTGGCTGGCCCGGCTCTCCGGCACGTACCGGACGGCGAGGACCACGGCGAGCAGCGCGAACGGGACGTTCAGCAGGAAGACGGAGCGCCAGCCGGTGCCGAACAGGTCGGCGGCGACCAGCATCCCGCCGAGCACCTGCCCGATCACCACGGAGATGCCGCCGACCGCGCCGTAGACGCTGAGGGCGCGGCCGCGCCGGGCGCCGTCGGTGGCGGCGGTGATGGTGCCGAGCACCTGGGGGATGAGCAGGGCGGCCGAGGCGCCCTGGGCGGCCCGGGCGGCGACCAGGGACCACGCGTCGGGGGCGAGTCCGCAGGCCAGCGAGGTGAGGGCGAAGGCGGCGGCGCCGACGACGAACAGCCGGCGGCGGCCGAAGATGTCGCCGAGTCGTCCGCCGAGGACGAGCAGGACGGCGAAGGCGATGCCGTAGCCGGCCGCGACGAGTTCCAGGACGGCCGGTCCGGCGGCCAGGTCCTCGTCGATGGTGGGCAGGGCGACGTTGACGATGAAGAAGTCCAGCATCGGCAGGAAGGCCCCGAGCAGGACGGTGACCAGCCCGGCGGTGCCGAGCGAGGGGGAGGAGGAAGGGGCGTGGGGAGCGGGAGCGGTCCGTACCGGGGCCGGGGCGACGGCGAGTCGTTGAGTCACGGGTCCTACGATCCGCCGCTTCGTACCCTGGTACCAGAGTGTGGTTATCCAGGTATAAGAAGTACCTGGCAACAGGCTTCGGTGTGCCGCATGCTGGGGAGCATGAGCCTGATGACCCCGGCCGCGCAAGCCCGTCCCGGTTCCGCCGGGCCGCACCGCGGCACTCCTGACGAGGCCCGCCGGCACGACCTGGCGGCGTTCCTGCGCAGCCGCCGCGAGCGCATCGCGCCCGAGCAGGTGGGCCTGCCGATGACCGGCCGCCGTCGTACCCCGGGGCTGCGCCGGGAGGAGGTGGCGCAGCTGGCCGCTGTCGGGGTGACCTGGTACACGTGGCTCGAACAGGGGCGGGACATCCAGGTGTCCGCGCAGGTGCTGGACGCGGTCGCCCGGGCGCTGCTGCTGGACCCGAGCGAGCGGGCGCACCTGTTCACCCTGGCCGGCGCGGACGATCCGTCGCCGGTGACGGAGTGCCCCTCGGTGACCCCGAGCGTGCGCCTGGTGCTGGACCAGATGGCGCCGTACCCGGCCGCGCTGGTCAACTCCCGCTACGACATCCTGGCGCACAACGCGCCGTACACCGCCATCGTCGGCGACCTCGGTGAACTGCCGCTGGAGGAGCGGAACCTGATGTGGCTGGCGTTCACCCCTTCGCGCTTCCGCGAGGTGCTGATCGACTACCGGACGGAGCGCCTCGGCATGGTGGCCCGGTTCCGCGCCTCGATGGCCGACCACTCCGCCGAGCCGGCCTGGAAGGCGCTGCTGACCCGGCTGTTGAAGGCTTCGCCGGACTTCGAGGAGGAGTGGCAGCGGCACGAGGTGATGCGGCCGGGCAACGGGATCAAGCGCTTCCAGGTGCCGGGCGTGGGCCTGCTGCGCTGCGAGTACACCAACTTCTGGCTGAGCCCCCGGCTCGGGACGCGGATGATCAGCTACACCCCGCTGGACGAGGAGACCCGCGCCCTGATGGGCGAGTTGCCCCAGGCCTGAGGTCGGCCCTGGCCGCGTATCGACTCGCTCCCGAGCAGCAGGCACACCGCCGCCAGCGGCAGTTCGACGCAGCACGCCATCACCAGCGCCGCCAGCACCGCGTGCCCCGGCCCGGCACAGGAGATGTCGGCCAGCGCGTCACCGGCCAGCAGCAGGGCCGCCACCCCGCCCGGCCACGAGGCGGCGGCACTGCACCGGCGCAGCAGTGCGTCCAGCGAGAGCAGGGCGGCGAACTCCGCGAGGTCCAGCACCACCCACGGGGTCTCGTGGTTGACGGCCAGCACCATCAGCCAGGGCAGCAGCCCGAGGGCGGCCAGCCGCGGCAGCTTCCGGAAGCGCTCCGGCAGGGCGTACCCGGATGCGCCCGCGATGACGGCGGTGCTCATGCTCCGGCCTCCGCCCGCGTCCGCACCCGCTGCAGCGGCAGCCGCTCGGAGGGTCCGCCCGCCGGGTGCTCGACCAGCACGGTGTCGAACGGCCCCTCGGCCAGCGCGAGCCAGAACGACCCGGCGACCGTGACCACCTCGGCGACCGCCGCCGTCCGGACGGCGCGGAACAGCCGCCGCCCGCCGGTGAACACCACCGAGGGCGCCGTGCCGTCGGCCGGCAGCCGCCCCCAGGCGAGTACGTACGAGCACCGCCCGGAGGCGGGGCTGCGCCGGGCGCCGCGCACCAGTTGCGGTGCGAGCCGGGCGGCGACCAGGACGTCGGCCAACTCGCCGTGCTGGTACAGCTCCAGCGCGGCTCGGCCGCGGCCGGTGCCGACGCTGCGGACCGACCAGGGCCCGGCCCCGGCGGGCAGCGTCCCCTCCGGCCCCGGCGCCGGGCGGAGCGCGCCCCCGGGAACACCCCCGTGGTCCCCGGGGACGGGCCGCCCGTGCGGCGGGGTGGCGGAGTGCGATGCGGTGCTCGTCATGCCCCCAAGCCTTCCGTGACGGGGGCCCGTTGTCGGTGGTGCCGCACACCGAATCGGGGGTGTATCCAGCTACACCCCCGTCCGGCACCCCCCTTCATGGCGGCCGTTGATCACCGGGCCCTACGCTGTCCGGCATGCCCTCCACCACGTTGCGCCGAGCGCTCGTCAGGAGCCTCGGACGACCACCGTGGTCGGCCGAGGCCTGGCGGGAGACCCGCTTCATAGCCGCCGGAATACCCATGGCCGCGCCGGTCTGGCTGGCCGTGACCGATTCCGGCCTGCTCTTCCCGGTCCTCGCGGCCGTCCTGGTCTGCGCGCGCTGGCTCACCCGCGTCCAGCGCGGCCGGCTGCGCGCCCTGCACGGCGTGGAGGTGCCGCCCCCCGGTGGGTCCACGACCCTGCGGCTGGGCCGGCTGCGGTTCGGCCTGGCCTGGCGCCAGATCACCTACCACCTGCTGGCCGGTCCGGTCCTGGCGCTCGGCGCGCTGGCCGCCGTCTACCTCTGGGGCGCCGCCCTGGTGCTGACCACCCTGTACGGCTGGGTCTGGCTGCTGCCGCTCGACGTGGGGCTGCGCAGCGAGCTGGCCGGCCTGGACGTGGTGCTCACGGTGACCGGCGTGCTGCTGCTGCTGATGACGCCCTGGCTGACCACGCTGGTCGCCTGGCTGGAGGTGCGGGCGGCGCAGCTGCTGCTCGGCCCGAACCGGGCGGAGCAGCTGGAGCAGCGGGTCGAGGAGATCGCCGAGTCCCGGGCCGGCCTGGTGGACGCGGTGGACGCCGAGCGCCGCCGGATCGAGCGGGACCTGCACGACGGTGCCCAGCAGCGTCTCACCTCCCTCGCGATGAACCTGGGCCTGGCCCGGCGCACCCTCAAGGACTGCCCGCCCGACGCCATGCAGGTGATCGTCGCCGCGCACGAGGAGGCCCAGGCGGCCATCGACGAGCTGCGCGACCTGGTCCGGGGGCTGCACCCGGCGGTCCTGGAGGACCGCGGTCTGGACGCGGCGCTGTCCGGCATCGCGGCCCGGGCCCCGCTGCCGGTGCGCCTGGACGTCGAGCTGTCCGACCGGATCGCCCCGACCGTCGAGGCGGTCGCCTACTTCACCGTCTCCGAGGCGCTCACCAACGTGGCCAAGCACGCCCGGGCCAAGCAGGTCGACGTCTCGGTGCGGACGGCCGGCGGCCGGCTGCGCCTGGTCATCAGCGACGACGGCGTGGGCGGCGCGGACCCGTCGCGCGGCACCGGGCTCACCGGTCTGCGCAAGCGCGCGGCCTCGGTCGACGGAACGCTGTCCGTTCTCAGCCCCCTCGGGGGCCCCACCACCATCACCGTGGAGTTGCCGTGCGTGCTGTGATCGCCGAGGACTCGGTCCTGCTGAGGGTCGGCCTGGTGAAGGTCCTGGAGGCGGTGGGGTTCGAGGTGGTGGCCGCGGTCGGGGACGCCGTCGAGCTGTTGGCCGCCGTCGAGGAGCACCGCCCGGGGGTGGTGGTCGCGGACGTCCGGATGCCGCCGGGCTTCCACGACGAGGGCGTGAAGGCCGCGATGGTGATCCGGCAGCAGTGGCCGGACACCGCCGTGCTGCTGCTCTCCCAGTTCGTGGAGGAGCGCTACGCCGCGGACCTCTTGGCGACCAACACCAGCGGGGTCGGCTACCTGCTGAAGCAGCGGGTGGCCAATGTGGACGACTTCGTGGACGCGCTGCAACGGGTGGCCGAGGGCGGCACCGCGCTGGACCCGGAGGTGGTGGCCCAGCTGCTGGTGCGCCGCCACCGGGATCCGCTGGAGAAGCTGACCCCGCGCGAGCGGGACGTGCTCTCGCTGATGGCGGAGGGCCGGTCCAACGCGGCGATCGCGGCTGCGCTGGTGGTCAGCGACAGCGCGGTGGCCAAGCACATCAACTCGATCTTCACCAAGCTGGACCTCCCGCCGGCCGACGACAGCCACCGCCGGGTGATGGCGGTGCTGCGCTTCCTGGAGATCACGTGAGCGCGCGGTCCACCAGGGCGTGGCGGCTGATCGGGGTCCTCACCGTGGTGTTCGTGGTGGTCATGGGAGGGGCGCAGACCCTGGCCCTGGTGGCCCGGCAGTCGCGGACCGAGCAGCAGACGTTCGTCGCCCCCGTCCACAGGCTGCAGCTCGCCACGAGCAGCGCGTCGGTGCGGATCAAGCCGGGGGTGGCGGACCGGGTGGTGGTGCGCAAGAACCTGGACTGGACGGTCTCCGAGCCGAAGGTGCGCGCCGACGTCGTCGGCGACACGATGACGGTCGGGGTGGAGTGCCGGCGCTCGTTGCCCTTCTACAACTGCGGCGCCTCGATCGAGCTGGAGGTGCCGGCCGGCACCGCGGTCTCCGGCTCGGTGACCTCCGGCGCGGTCGAGGTGACGGACCTCAGCGGCGAGGTCCGGCTGGACGGCACCTCGGGCTCGATCGTCCTGCGCGGGCTGTCCGGCCCGGTCCGGGTGAGCACCACCTCCGGGATGACCCAGGGCACGGACCTCTCCTCGCCCCGGGCGGACGTGTCCAGCACGTCCGGGGCGGTGGACCTGACCTTCCGGTCGGCGCCGCAGGACGTCCGGGTGAGCACCGGATCCGGTTCGGTGACCATGGCGATGCCGAAGGGGAGCCGCTACCGGATCAACGGCGGCACGGGCTCGGGCAGCAGCACCATCGATCCGGCCCTGGGTGACGCGGCCAGCGCCGCCACCCTGGAGGCCGACGTCGGCTCCGGCTCGCTGGACATCGGCTACCGCTCCGATCAGCAGTAGGCCGGGCGGGTGATCCGGGTGGGGGACAATGGAGAGTCCCGTCCCCCTATCCGAGGTCAGCCGCGCATGACAGCCACGCCCGCACCCACCGCGCCCGAGACGGCGACCGCGACCGCGACCGCGCCGGAGACGGCGACCGCGCCCGAGGCGGCGACGACGACCGTGTCCGTGACCGGCACCGAGTTCGCGGCGCTGGACATCGGCCCGATCCGGGTCTGGCCGCCCGTCGTGCTGGCGCCGATGGCCGGGATCACCAACGCCCCGTTCCGCACCCTGTGCCGCGAGCAGAGCGGCGGCAAGGGCCTGTACGTCTCGGAGATGATCACCACCCGGGCGCTGGTCGAGCGCAACGCCAAGACCATGCAGCTGATCAAGTTCGACCCGAGCGAGAAGCCGCGCTCGATCCAGCTGTACGGGGTGGACCCGGTGACCGTCGGCAAGGCGGCCCGGATGATCTCGGACGAGGGCCTGGCCGACCACATCGACCTCAACTTCGGCTGCCCCGTCCCCAAGGTGACACGCAAGGGCGGCGGCTCGGCGCTGCCGTACAAGCGCAACCTGCTGCGGGAGATCCTGCGCGAGGCCGTGGCCAACGCCGGGGAGCTCCCGGTGACCATGAAGATGCGCAAGGGCATCGACGACGACCACCTCACCTTCCTGGACGCCGGCCGGATCGGCGCCGAGGAGGGCGTGGCCGCGATCGCCCTGCACGGGCGCACCGCCGCCCAGCACTACGGCGGGACGGCCGACTGGTCGGCGATCGCCCGGCTGCGCGAGGCCGTCCCGGCGCACGTGCCGGTGCTGGGCAACGGGGACATCTGGTCGGCCGACGACGCGCTGCGGATGATGCGCGAGACCGGCTGCGACGGTGTCGTGGTGGGCCGCGGCTGCCTGGGCCGGCCGTGGCTGTTCCGGGACCTCGTGTCGATCTTCGAGGGCGACGTCGACTACGCCCGCCCGGACTTCGGCTACGTGGCCCGGGCGATGGTGCGCCACGCCCAGCTGCTCGGTGAGTGGCTGGGGGACGAGACCCGCGGCGTGATCGACTTCCGCAAGCACGTCGCCTGGTACACCAAGGGCTTCTCGGTCGGCTCCGAGCTGCGGGTGCGGCTCGCCAACTCCTCCTCGCTGGCCGAACTGGCCGGAACCCTCGCCCAGGTGGAGCAGACCCAGACCTGGCCGATCGGCGCGGACGGCCCGCGCGGCCGCACCAGCGGCAACGGCCGGGTGGTCCTGCCGGAGGGCTGGTTGGACGATCCGTACGACTGCGCCCGGCCGGGCGAGGATGCCGAATCGGACACCTCCGGCGGATGATCTAGCCGATCCGGCGAAGTCAGCCCTTACGAGGGGCTGGCCACCCGGGCGCAGCCCTCTTGTCCATTCTGGACAAGAGGGCTCCTTTTTGGCGGTCTGGCATCACGGAACGAGCACGTTCCTGGACGGAGTGCGACGATTGGCGCAGGCGTTCTACGTTCGAGCCGCGAGACGGGCTGGTGACGCTTGCCACACGCGGGGGCGACTGACGCCCGGTCAGTGGACGAAATGGACAGGTCGACCGTGAATCGCTTCCCGAAGCCGGTTCGACGCCGATCGGCCGATCCGACTGCAGGAAATCAAGCCGGGGCAACGCGACCGACCCGCGGCCGCTACCCAGCGTCCGAATCGAGCGATCTTCCGTTTCCCCGCCTTCAAGTCTTGAAGGCGGGCTAGCGTCAGGGGGACGATTTCACCAACAGAGGTGAACGCCTTTATGCGCATTCGATCTAGCGGGTTACCCCTCGGTACCGGCCTCGTGTGGCCTATTCAGGGCAGAGAAGTGCCTTCGAAATGGGTATGTTCTCCGGCGTCAGGGCAACCGCGTACGAGGAGACCGACCCGTGCCGTCCCAGCAGAAGTTTGTTTACTCCTTCACCGAAGGAAACAAGGACCTCAAGGACCTTCTCGGCGGCAAGGGCGCGAACCTGGCCGAGATGACCAACCTGGGGCTCCCCGTCCCTCCGGGGTTCACCATCACCACCGAGGCCTGCAAGGTCTTCCTGGAGACCGGCAGCGAGCCCTCCTCGCTGCACGAGGAGATCAGCGCCCACCTGGACGCGCTCGAGCAGGAGATGGGCAAGAAGCTCGGCCAGGCCGACAACCCGCTCCTGGTCTCCGTCCGCTCCGGTGCCAAGTTCTCCATGCCCGGCATGATGGACACCGTCCTGAACATCGGCCTCTCCGACGCCTCGGTGGTCGGCCTCGTCGCCCAGTCCGGCAACGAGCGCTTCGCCTGGGACTCCTACCGCCGCCTGGTCCAGATGTTCGGCAAGACCGTGCTGGGCGTCGACGGCGAGCTGTTCGAGGAGGCCCTGGACGAGGCCAAGCACGCCAAGGGCACCGTCAACGACCTGGACCTGGACGCTTCCGACCTCCGGGACCTCGTCGAGGTGTTCAAGGGCATCGTCGAGCGCGAGACCGGCCGGGCCTTCCCGCAGGACCCGCGCGAGCAGATGGACCTCGCCGTCCACGCCGTCTTCCACTCCTGGAACGGCGACCGCGCCCGGCTGTACCGCCGACAGGAGCGCATCCCGAACGACCTGGGCACCGCGGTCAACGTCTGCACCATGGTCTTCGGCAACCTCGGCGAGGACTCCGGCACCGGCGTCGCCTTCACCCGCGACCCCTCCACCGGCGCCCAGGGCGTCTACGGCGACTACCTGTCCAACGCCCAGGGCGAGGACGTCGTCGCCGGCATCCGCAACACGCTGCAGCTGTCCGAGCTGGAGAAGCTCGACAAGAAGTCGTACGACGAGCTGATGGCGATCATGCAGAAGCTCGAGAACCACTACCGCGACCTCTGCGACATCGAGTTCACCATCGAGCGCGGCAAGCTCTGGATGCTGCAGACCCGGGTCGGCAAGCGCACCGCCGCGGCCGCCTTCCGGATCGCCGTCCAGCTGGTCGACCAGGGGCTGATCGACCTGGACGAGGCCCTGATGCGGGTCACCGGCGGCCAGCTGGCCCAGCTGATGTTCCCGCGCTTCGCCCCGACCCCCGAGTCCAAGCAGATCGGCTGGGGCCTGGCCGCCTCGCCCGGCGCCGCGATCGGCAAGGTCGTCTTCGACTCCTACACCGCCGTCAAGTGGTCCCGCTCCGGCGAGAAGGTCATCCTGGTCCGCCGGGAGACCAACCCGGACGACCTGGACGGCATGATCGCCGCCGAGGGCATCCTCACCTCGCGCGGCGGCAAGACCTCGCACGCCGCCGTCGTCGCCCGCGGCATGGGCAAGACCTGTGTCTGCGGCGCCGAGGAGTTGGAGGTCGACACCAAGTCCCGCAAGTTCACCACCGCCGACGGCCTGGTGGTCCACGAGGGCGACGTCGTCTCCATCGACGGCGCCAGCGGCAAGGTCTACCTCGGCGAGGTACCGGTCCTGCCGTCCCCCGTGGTCGAGTACTTCGAGGGCACCCTGCACGCCGGCGCCGACGTCCAGGGCGGGCTGGTCCAGGCCGTCCACCGGCTGATGTCGCACGCCGACGGCCGCCGCCGGCTCGCCGTGCGCGCCAACGCCGACAACGCCGAGGACGGCTCGCGGGCCCGCCGCTACGGCGCCCAGGGCATCGGCCTGTGCCGCACCGAGCACATGTTCCTCGGCGAGGAGCGCCGCAAGGAGGTCGAGCACCTGATCCTCGCGGACAACGACAAGGACCGCGAGCTCGCCCTCTCCACCCTGCTGCCGCTGCAGAAGGGCGACTTCCTGGAGCTCTTCCAGGCGATGGACGGGCTCCCCGTCACCGTCCGCCTGCTCGACCCGCCGCTGCACGAGTTCCTGCCCGACATCACCGAGCTGTCGGTGCGCGTCGCCCTCGCCGAGGCCCGCAAGGACCCGAACGAGAACGACCTGCGCCTGCTCCAGGCGGTGCACAAGCTGCACGAGCAGAACCCGATGCTGGGCCTGCGCGGAGTGCGCCTCGGCCTGGTCATCCCCGGCCTGTTCGGCATGCAGGTCCGGGCCATCGCCGAGGCCGCCGCCGAGCGCAAGCTGGCCGGCGGGGACCCGCGCCCCGAGGTGATGATCCCGCTGGTCGGCACCGTCCAGGAGCTGGAGCTGGTCCGCGACGAGTGCGAGCGGGTGCTCGCCGAGGTCGCCCAGTCCACCGGCGTCACGCTGGACATCAAGCTCGGCACCATGATCGAGCTGCCGCGCGCCGCGGTGACCGCCGGTCAGATCGCCGAGGCCGCCGAGTTCTTCTCCTTCGGCACCAACGACCTGACCCAGACGGTCTGGGGCTTCTCCCGGGACGACGTGGAGGCCTCGTTCTTCACCGCCTACCTGGAGAAGGGCATCTTCGGGGTCTCCCCGTTCGAGACCATCGACCGCGACGGCGTCGGCTCGCTCGTCAAGCACGCAGTCGAGGCCGGCCGGGCCACCCGCCCCGACCTCAAGCTCGGCGTCTGCGGCGAGCACGGCGGCGACCCGGAGTCGGTCCACTTCTTCCACGAGGTGGGGCTGGACTACGTCTCCTGCTCCCCCTTCCGGATCCCGGTGGCGCGCCTGGAGGCAGGCCGCGCCGCCATCGAGACGGCGGGCAGCGACTCGCGCTGAGAGGGTAGGCATCCCCTACTCACGCGCGGGTACGACTGACCGCTGAACCCTCCCGTCGGGAGGGCGTGCACCGGAGCTCGGCGCAGGAGAACCGGCGTACGTGACACGGCCGGGCGGGAACGGACAACGGCGTCCGTTCCCGCCCGGCCGTACGTTTCTGTGGTGTCCGTCATGTGTGTGACTGGCCGGGCCGGACGCCGCCGGCTGCCAAGCTGGACGGCATGACCAGAAGCAAGAGCCCGCTCGTCGTGGTGGCCGTCCTGATCCTGGCCGTGCTCGCCGGGGTCGGGTACCTGCTCGCCGGCAAGGGCGGCGGCAGCCACCCCAAGGCCGCCGCGAGCGCCACCGCCACCGCGGGCACCTCGGCCCCCAAGCCCTCGGCCCCCAAGCCGTCCCCGCCGGCCGGCGGCGCCTCCGCCCCGAGCGGCGGCTGGGTGCCCGCCGACCCGGCCCTGGCCGACGTCTGCCGCACCAAGCTCCCCAGCCAGGCCCAGGACACCCTCGGCCTGATCGCCAAGGGCGGCCCCTACCCGTACAACCGGGACGGCATCGTCTTCGAGAACCGCGAGAGCCGGCTGCCGAAGAAGGGCAACGGCTACTACCACGAGTTCACCGTGGTCACCCCGGGCTCCAACGACCGCGGCACCCGCCGGGTCGTCACCGGCGGCTCCGGCGAGCAGTACTGGTCCCCGGACCACTACGGGACCTTCCAGGAGATCGACCCGCGCTGCTGACCCCTGGACCGAGCTCCTCCGGCCCCCGCCTCCGTCCCACGGACCGGGGGCCGCTTCGTCTGCGCTCCAGAAAATACTTTCCAACCTGGAAAGTAAGTGCCATGCTGGAGTCACCATCACCGACGAGGGGGCTGTCATGAGTAATTCCGTTCCCACCCCGCTGCCCGCCGCCGAGGCGCTGCGCCTGGCCGCCGGAGCCGACGCGGCCGCCCGGCGGCCGGGCGAGGTGCCCCGCTGGTACGGGCCGGCCTTCGCCTTCGCCTTCACCGCGTACGGCCTCGGGATCGGCCAGGCCGTCGCCACCGGGCAGTACGCCCTGATCGGCGCCTTCGCCGGTGGCTTCGCCGCCCTGACCGGTGGGCTCGCCCGGGTCGCCGTGCGCAGCGACGGCATCGTCCGCCGGGGAGTGCCGGACGGCATCCGCGGCCCGGTCGCGCTGGCGGTCCTCGCGGTCTGCGCCGTGTCGGCGGCCGGGATGCTGCTCGCCTGGCAGGCCGGCGGCGGCCCGCGCTGGATCGCCGGGGTCGCCGGGCTCGCCGCGGGCCTGACCTTCTGGGCGGGCATTCACTGGCTCAACCGCAGGGTCCGGCGCTCGCACGAGGCCGGCTGATGCCCGGCGCGCTCGACCCGCTGCTCCAGCACGCCACCCGGCTCACCGTGCTCGCCTTCCTCGGCGCCTGCCACGAGGCCGAGTTCGCCGCGGTCCGGGATCACTGCGAGGTCTCCGACTCCGTGCTCAGCAAGGCCGCCACCGCCCTGGAGGACGCCGGCTACCTGGTGGTCAAGAAGGGCTACGTCGGCAAGCGCCCGCGCACCTGGCTCGCCGCCACCCGCGAGGGCCGCGCCGCCCTCGCCGCTCACCTCGCCGAACTCCAGCGCCTGGTGGCCGCCGCCGAGGCCGCCGGCGCCCAACACGCCTGAGGGGCGGGTGGGTTCACCGGGCACGGCGCCAACTGACCCGGCTGTGCGGGCCGTGCGGGCCGGTGGTGACCAGGGCGGTCAGCTCGTGCAGGACCGGGGCGGGGTCGCGGCGCAGCTGGACGGGGGTGGTGCGGACCACCGGGAGGCCGGCGGCGGTGAGGCGGTTGGTGCGGGCCGGGCCGCGCTCGTGGTCGGCCGGCCGCAGGTGGTAGGCGCGGGAGTCGATCTCCAGGGCGACGCAGGCGTGCGGCCAGTAGGCGTCCGGCACCGCGAGGAAGCGGCCGTCCAGGAACAGCACCGGGTTCCAGAGCGGCTCCGGCAAGCCCGCGTGGGCGAGCACCTCGCGGGCCTCGCCCTCCACCACCGACCGCACCCCGGCGGTCAGGTCCTCCACCACCAGGGCCACCCGCGGCAGTGCCAGTGCCCCCGGCCCGGCGAGCAACTGGTCTAGCAGTTCGCCGAGTTCGCAGTGCCGCCGCTGGACGGCCTCGGCGCACAGCGCCCGGAACCGGCGCTGCCCGGTCTCCCGCGACGCGATGTCCGCCAGCGCCCGCGCAACGGAGGCGCTCCACAGCCCGTCGTCCCGTTCGAAGCCGCCCGGCATCGCCCCGGAGGCCCGGTGGATCCGGACGAACTCCCTGTCTCTGATGCGACGCTGATGTGGGATCAGGACATCGACCTCGGCCAGGTCTGCCGGGTGCCCGGCACTCGGCAGCCCGGCGTCCGCCAGCACCGCGAGCCCGGTCAGCAGCACCTCCCCGGGTCGTGGCGGCTGTCCCTTCGGACTCGCGTACGCCAGTGCTGCCCTTAGTTTCTGATGGTTCGTCAATCGCCCGTTCTGCAGGCAGATCACCCGCGGCAGCACCTGCTGCCAGGGCCCGCCCGGCCGCAGTCGGTGGGCGATCGTGCCGGAGGGCACGCCGAGCCGGCGCAGCTGCGCCCGGGTGGCGATGTGCTGCTGGTCGGCGCCGAGCAGGGCGACGGGGTCGAGCGGATGTGCGCGGGTCATACCCGGGTGCTGCCCGCCCGGATCGGAGGTATGCGAAACGTCCCTCGTCAGGGGCTTCCTCGCAACGGTGTTGACGAAACGCCGGTCGAGCCGCTGTGCTGGGAGGCCCATGATGATCGAACCAAACGGCCCCGCGCTCGACGCGCTCAACGGCCTCTCCGTCGGCGACGCCCTCGGCGCCCAGTTCTTCGTCCCGGAAACCGCCCGGGCCCACTTCGCCTCCCGCACCGAACCGCCCGGCCCCTGGCCCTGGACCGACGACACCGAGATGGCCTGCTCGGTGTACGCCGCCCAGCGCGAACGCGGCACGATCGACACCTTCGACCTCACCCACGCCTTCGCCCGCCGCCACGACTTCGACCGTGGCTACGGTCCGGCCGCCAACCGGATGCTCCGGCTGATCCGGGAGGGCGGCGACGCCGAGGCCCTGGCCGCCGAACTCTTCGACGGCCAGGGTTCGTACGGCAACGGCGCCGCGATGCGGGTCGCCCCGCTGGGGGCGGCGTACGCGGGCGACCTGTCCGCCGTCATCCAGCTGGCCGCGCGCACGGCCGTGATCACCCACACCCACCCGCAGGCCGTGGACGGCGCGATCGCCGTCGCCGTGGCGGCGGCCCTGGCGGTCCGGGCCCGGACCGGGGGCACGACGCCGGAGACCTTCCTGCGCGAGGTGGCCTTCCGCACCCCGCTGGGCGTCGTTCGCGACGGCCTGAATGAGGCCGTCGGCCTGCTCGCCGAGCAGGACCGCGTGCTCGCGGCGAGTGTGCTCGGCAACGGCAGCCGGACCTCGGCCGCCGACACCGTCCCGTACGCGCTCTGGTGCGCCGCCAGCCATCTGACCGACTACCCGGCCGCGGTCCGGGCGGCGATCGCGGCCGGCGGCGACATGGACACCGTCGCCGCGATCGCCGGGGGAGTGGTGGCCGCCCACACCGGTACCCACGGCATCCCGGCCGCCTGGCTGGCCGCCCGGGAACCGCTGCCCGGCTGGGCGTTCCCGGCGCCCGGGGCGGTCACCGGCGGCCGGGGCCGAGCGGAGATCCTGGTCCCGCGCCCGCACCCGGTCCCCGAGGTGGAGTGGACCGACGAGCAGTGGCAGCGCATCCGGGCCGGGAGGCACACGGAGGCCCTGGACGGCCGTTGGGCGGTCCACACCCACCAGGGCTCGCTCAGGATCTGTCGCCCGAACGACGGCCATCCGGTCTGGGAGGTGGCGGTCGCCCCGGTCCGCAACGGCTGGCGGCCGGTCTCCGCGATCGCCGAGACGAGCCACGACCGTTGGCCGGTGCGGCCGCAGGAGCCGCACGGTCTGGCGGTCCTCAGCTGGATCCTGGAGACCGCCGCTACCGGCGAACGGCTCCCCTTCAGGCCGTGATCATCAGCTGCCCGCTGCCGCCGCCCGGTCTAAGGCACTCCTGGTTGATCGCCGGATCAGGGGCGCTCGGCGAGGTGGCGGCGGCGATCCGCAGCTCGATGATGTCCCGGACCGCCGGCCATTCGGAGTCCAGGATCGAGTAGAACGCGGTCGAGCGCACCACCCCGTCCAGCCCGCGCGAGTGGGCCCGGCGGACGCCCTCGGAGGTCGCGCCGAGCCGTTCGATCGCGGCCCGCGAGCGCAGGTTGCGGGCGTCCGCGCGCAGCGAGATCCGCTGCACGCCCCAGGTCTCGAAGGCGTGCCGGAGCATCAGCAGCTTGGCCTCGGTGTTGATGCCGGTGCCCTGGGCGCGCGGGGAGAGCCAGGTGTTGCCGATCTCGGCGGCGTCCGGGACGGCCGTCGCCGGATCGCCGAACGGCACGCCGGGCGCCGGCGGCCACACCATGGGGCCCTGCCAGTAGTCGAGTTCCAGGAAACGGGTGGAGCCGACCACCCGGCCGTCGGCGACGTTCACCGTCGCGAACGGCACCGACCGGCCCGCGGCCTGGTCCGCGAGGGCGCGCGCGATGTAGTCGCGGGCCGCTTCCAGGCCGTGCGGGACGGGGGTGAAGGCGTAGGTCGTTCGGTCCTCGGCGCCGGCCGCGGCGATGGCCTCGGCGTGGTGGGCGGCGAGGGGCTCCAACCGAACGGTGCGGCCGGTGAGGAAGACAGGTGCTGGCACGGAACCTTGGTCCTTCATCGGTCGTAGGGCGCAGTCCGCGCCGGGGTGCGGCACGCGCTGCGGTGGACTGGGGTCGCCCCGGCCCGGTTTCCGCTTCCGGGTACCCGTGCGCGCCGGAGGATTCCGGTCGGGTGGGGCGGGAGCGGCGGCCCGGAACGGGCGGCGAGGTGTGCCGGAACGGACACGGATCCTCGGACCGGTCCGGCGGGAAGGGCGAGCGGACAGTGTGCGTCCGCGAAATGGCCGAAGAGGAGACGAGAGCGCGAAGGGAAGCAGGCGGCCAGGTGAAGGCAAGATGCGTCGTGGGTGTCTGCCCGAGCAGCGATCCGGGTCGTGATCGACGGCGTTACGGACGACGTGACGACGACGCGACGATGCGAGGCAGCGAGAGGACGATACCCGCCAGAACGCGGTGCGTCACTTCGCGGCACGCGAATGGCGGCGCGGACCGCCACCGCGCTCCCCGGAGCAGCCTGTTGAACACCCGTGACCAGGGCTTTTCCCCTCGGATGCGATCATGGTCCGGAGCGGTCGACGACGGTCTCCGGCCGCGTCCCCGGGCGGGTCGCCGGACGGGCGGTCGGCCGGAACGGGAATTCCGGCGCGGCCCGGCACGCTGGAGAGGACGAGAGGCCGGTCGGGTCGGGACGAGCAGAGAACGGGGTTGGGTGCGCGGTGCGAGACTTCCAGGCGCTGTACGAGCTGGATGAGCGGGGCGTGGCCGCGTTGGCCGCGGCCAACGCGGAGCTGCGTGACACCGGCGCCGGCCTGGTGCTGCTCCAGCACTTCGAGGGCTTCATGGACGCCGGCGAGGCCGGCGGCCAGGTGGTGGCCCACCTGCTGGAGACGGGCTCGCCCCAGGTGGTGGCCCGCTTCGACCACGACCGCCTGGTCGACTACCGGGCCCGCCGCCCCGCGATGGTCTTCGACCACGACCACTGGTCGTCCTACGACCCGCCGGAGATCCTGCTCCAGCTGGTCCGGGACGCGGCCGGCGCCCCGTTCCTGCTGCTCACCGGCCCGGAGCCGGACGTGGAGTGGGAGCGGTTCGCGCGCGCCGTCCGCGAGCTGGTCGAGCGCTTCGAGGTCCGGCTCAGCCTGGACTTCCACGGCATCCCGATGGGCGTGCCGCACACCCGCCCGGTCGGCCTGACGCCGCACGGCAACCGGCTGGACCTCGCGCCGGGCTACCCGCAGTGGTTCGAGCAGGCGCAGGTCCCGGGCAGCGCCCAGGCGCTGCTGGAGTACCGGCTGGCCGAGGCCGGGCACGACGTGCTGGGCTTCGCGGTGCACGTCCCCCACTACGTGGCCCGTTCGGCCTACCCCGCGGCAGCCGTGCTGATCCTGGAGGCGGTGCAGTCGGCCACCGGCCTGGTGCTGCCCGGCACCAGGCTGCGCGAGCGGATGGGCGAGGTGTACGCCGACATCGAGGAGCAGTTGGCCCAGGGGGACGGCGAGTTGCGCTCGGCGATCCGCGGCATGGAGGGCCAGTACGACGCGGTGGCGGGCGCCGATGGCCGGGAGAGCCTGCTGGCCGAGCCGGTCGACCTGCCGTCGGCGGACGAGCTGGGGCGGCGCTTCGAGCAGTTCCTGGCCGAGCACGAGCGCGACGCGGAGTAGCACGGCACGGAGCGGAATAGCACGGCACGGAGTAGCAGGCGTGGAGTAGCAGGGCGCGGAGCGGATGGAGTGGTTCGCGCCGGGAGTCATCGGCGCCGCCCGTACGTTGCAGTCTGCGGTGCCCGGGGGACGGGCCGCCGCGTACGGAGCTGCCCGTGATCCGGACCCCCGGGGGGATGCCATGCCGAGGACCACACGCCCGACGGCCGTTGCGACGGCCGGGCTCGCCGCCTTGCTGCTGGCGGGACTGACCGGATGCAGCGGCGGGGGCGGTTCGGACGGCCCGGTCGCCACGGACCGCGGCTTCGCGGGCGCGGTACCCGGCCGCGCCCCGGCCGCCGCGAGCCCGACCCTGCCCCCGGCGCCGACCCCGACCCCGCCGCCGAGCGGCCCGTACGTGGCGCTCGGCGACTCGTACACCGCCGGGCCCCGGATCGCCCCGCAGGTCGGCGAGCCGGGCGGCTGCGCCCGCTCCGGGGTCAACTACCCCTCCCTGCTGGCGAAGGCGCTCGCCCTGGAGCCCGGGCGGTTCCGGGACGTCAGCTGCAGCGGCGCCCGCACCGGCGACCTGAAGGCCGCGCAGAAGACCGACGACGGCGCCAACCCGGCCCAACTGGACGCCCTGACCCCGGCCACCCGGCTGGTCACCCTGGGTATCGGCGGCAACGACGCCGGCTTCATGCAGGTCGTCACCCAGTGCGCCAAGGACACCCTGGCGGACGCGGTGAAGGACCTGGTCGGCGAGGACGGCTCGGCCGCGCCCTGCCGGGACCACTACGCCTCCGGCGGCACCGACGAGGTGCGGGCCAAGGTGGACGCGGCCGGCGAGAAGGTCGCCGAGACCCTGCGGGAGATCGGCCGCCGCTCCCCGCAGGCCCGGGTGTACGTGATCGGCTACCCGTCGCTGCTCCCGGCCGACCCGGCCGGCTGCGTGCCGGTGCTGGGCACCACGATCGCGACGGCGGACCTGCGCTTCCTCGCCGAGAAGGAGCAGCAGCTCAACGGGATGCTCAAGCAGCGCGCGGAGGCCGCCGGGGCCGTGTTCGTGGACACCGCCGGGCCCTCGGCCGGGCACGACATGTGCGCGGGGGAGGACGCCCGCTGGATCGAGCCGCCGTTCCCGGCCCACGGGCTCACTCCGATCCACCCCAACGCGAAGGGGGAGGAGGGGGTGGCCGCCGCCGTGCTGAAGGCCGTCCGGGGCTGACCCGCCTCCGTGGCCTCCCGGCGGCACAGGCACCTCGCGGGCCCCCGGGCACCTCCGCCGGCTCACGGGTCACCTTCGTGGGCCCCGGGCACCTACACGGGCCGCCCGGGGGCTGGACCGTTCGGGTCCGGTCGAATCGTCGGGGCCGACACCGGCGCGCCTCCCACGGTTCACGCCCCGGTCCACACCACTTCGTGCGCGGCACACCCCGCGTGTCGGAGGCCCGGCGTACCGTGAGGGGCATATGGACGACACCACGCACCGCCTCGCCGCCCCGATCCCGTACGACCACGCCGCCGAGGCCCGCTGGGTCCCCGAACCGGACAAGCGCCCCGGCCGCACCGCCTTCCAGCGCGACCGCGCCCGGGTGCTGCACTCCGCGGCGTTGCGCCGCCTGGCCGGCACCACCCAGGTGGTCGCGCCCATGCGCAGCGACTTCCCGCGCACCCGGCTCACCCACTCGCTCGAATGCGCCCAGGTCGGGCGGGAGCTCGGCGCCGCCCTCGGCTGCGACCCGGACCTCGTGGAGGCCGGCTGCCTGGCCCACGACATCGGCCACCCGCCCTTCGGCCACACCGGCGAGGAGGCGCTCGACCAGGCCGCCGAGGACTGCGGCGGCTTCGAGGGCAACGCCCAGTCGCTGCGCATCCTCACCCGGCTCGAACCCAAGCGCTTCGCGCCCCCGGAGGACCAGCCCGCCGCCCGGCTCGCCCCCTGGCCCGGTCGCAGCGTCGGCCTCAACCTGACCCGGGCCGCCCTGGACGCCGCTACCAAGTACCCGTGGACCAGGGGCGCCCACCCCACCGACCCGGCCTCGCCCAAGTACGGCGTCTACGCCGACGACCTGCCGGTCTTCCGCTGGCTGCGGGCCGGCTCCCCGGCCGGGCGCAAGTGCTTCGAGGCCACCGTCATGGACTGGTCCGACGACGTCGCCTACTCCACCCACGACGTCGAGGACGGCCTCCAGGCCGGCCACATCGACCCGGCCGCCCTGCGCGCGCCCGGCGAGCGCGCCGACCTGTTCAAGGTCGCCGAGCGCTACGCCCGGGACGCCGAGCCGGAGGAGCTCGCCGCCGCGCTGGACCGGCTGCTCGCCCAGGACTTCTGGCCGCGGGGCTACGACGGCACCGCGCGCGCCCGGGCCGGGCTCAAGGACTTCACCAGCCAGCTGATCGGCCGCTTCTGCCTGGCCGCCGAGCAGGCCACCCGGGCCCGCTACGGGCCCGGCCGGCTCACCCGCTACACCGCCGAGCTGGTGGTGCCGCGGGACGTCCGGCTGGAGGTCGCGGTGCTCAAGGCGGTCGCCGTCCTCTACGTGATGATGCGCGACGAGCAGGCCCAGCTGCGGGCCCGGCAGCGGATCGTGATCGCCGAGCTGGCGTACGTACTGAACCAGCGTGCCCCCGAGGGGCTGGACCCGGTCTTCGCCGCGATGTACCACGAGGCCGAGGACGACCGCGCGGCCCTGCGCACCGTCATCGACCAGATCGCCACCCTCACGGACGCCTCGGCCCTGGCCCTGCACGCCAAACTCGTCGGCGCCTCCTGGACGTGACGCCCGCGGAGGGGAACCCCGGCTCGAAACCCCGGCCGCCCCAGTAGACTTCCGGGGTGGCCGGGCGGATCAGGGACGAAGACGTACAGGCGGTGCGCAGCGCACTGCCGATCGACGCGGTGGTCGGCGACTACGTACAGCTGACCAACGGTGGCGGCGGCGAGTACAAGGGCGTCTGCCCCTTCCACGACGAGAAGTCCGCCTCCTTCTACGTCAATCCCGCCAAGGGCGTCTTCCACTGCTTCGGCTGCCAGGAGAACGGCGACACCATCGCCTTCCTGATGAAGATCGAGCACTTCACCTTCGCCGAGGCCGTCGAGCGGATGGCCGCCCAGGCCGGCATCACCCTGCGCTACGAGGAGGGCGGCTACAGCCCCCGCCACCAGCAGGGCGAGCGCACCCGGCTGGTCGAGGCGCACAAGGTGGCCGCCGCCTGGTACCAGGAGCAGCTGGCCTCGCCGGAGGCGGAGATCGGCCGCCGCTTCCTGGCCGAGCGCGGCTTCGACGAGGAGGCGGCCAGGACCTTCGGCGTCGGCTACGCCCCCGCCGGGTGGGAGCACCTGGTCCGCTACCTGCGCGGCAAGGGCTTCACCGACAAGGAGATCCTCCAGGGCGGTCTGGCCTCGCAGGGCCAGCGCGGCGGGCTGATCGACCGTTTCCGGGGCCGGCTGGTGTGGCCGATCCGGGACATCGCGGGCGAGGTGATCGGCTTCGGCGCCCGTCGGCTGCGTGAGGACGACAACGGCCCGAAGTACCTGAACACCCCCGAGACGCCGATCTACAAGAAGTCCCACGTGCTGTACGGCATCGACCTGGCGAAGAAGGAGATCGCCAAGTCGGGCCGGGCGGTGGTGGTCGAGGGCTACACCGACGTGATGGCCTGCCACCTGGCCGGGGTCACCTCGGCGGTGGCGACCTGCGGCACCGCCTTCGCCGAGGACCACATCAAGATCATCCGCCGGCTGCTGATGGACACCTCGCAGTACCGCGGCGAGACGGTCTTCACCTTCGACGGCGACGCGGCCGGCCAGAAGGCCGCGCTGCGGGCCTTCGAGGACGACCAGAAGTTCGCCGCCAAGACCTCCATAGCGGTCAGCCCCGGCGGCATGGACCCCTGCGAGCTGCGCCTGGCCCAGGGTGACGACGCGGTCCGGCAGCTGATCGACAACCCCGTCCCGCTGTTCGAGTTCGCGCTGCACACGGCGGTGGCCAAGCACCGGGTCGAGACGCCCGAGGGGCAGGCCGCCGCGTTGGAGGAGGCGGCCCTGATCGTCGCCAAGATCAAGGACCCGTCGATCCGGCACGGCTACGCGATCCGCCTGGCCGGCATGGTCGGGGTGAACCCCGGCGACGAGCAGTTCGTGGTCCGCCGGATCTCCCAGCTGGCCCGCTGGGAGCGGGAGCGGCAGCAGAACCCCCGCGCCAACGGTCAGCAGCGGCGCACCGAGCAGCCGGTCGCGGCGCCGCGCCCCGCCCAGCCGGCCTTCCGGCTCAACCCGCGCGACCCGGCCCAGTTCGTCGAGCGCGAGCTGCTCAAGCTGGCGCTCCAGCACCCGGACCTGGTCAGCCCGGCCTTCGACCACTACGGCGAGGACGAGTTCCCGACCCCGCCGTACGCCGCCGTTCGACAGGCCATCGCCAAGGCCGGCGGCGCCGCGTTCGGGGCGACCGTGTCCGACTTCACCAGCGCGGTGCGCGAGGCGTCCCCGGACGACCAGGTGCGTTCGCTGGTGACCGAGCTGACCGTCGAACCGGTGCGCTCGCTGCGCAAGGCCGACGCGATCTACGCGGGCGAGTTCCTGGTCAAGCTGCGCCTGCTGGCCGTCGACCGCCGGATCGCCGAGGTCCGCGGCTACCTCCAGCGGCTGGGCCACCGGGCGGACGCCGAGCAGCTGCACGCGGTGCAGACCGAACTGTGGCAGCTCCAGCAGTACGGGCAGCAGCTCCGCAGTCAGGGCGCCGCGGCTCTGTAGGCCCCGCACGGGAGCCGGGCGAGGAGCCTGCCGGGAAGCCCGGCGAGTTCCGTGCAGAAAGTCGGCGCACGAGTCTCGGCCACGGAGCGTGGCGTACCCCACACTGGAGGGCGTCCCACCTCCGTACAGCGCGGGTCCGCCAGAGTCGCGCCCGCCCCGAGGGATGCCCGTGGACCGAGGCCTTGCCGCAGCGACCACCGCCACCAGACGAGCCCAGCCCGCCCGGACACCGGACGGGGAGCAGGAGACGGACCACGGCCGGGCCGGGGCCGCGTCCCCGGTCGGCGAGCTGACGCCCGCCCGGGAACTGCCGGAGGGCCACCCCGACAGCCCGGACCCGGACCCGGACCCGGACCCGGACCCGGACCCGGGTCCGGACCCGGACGGGCCGGACCCGGAGGCGCAGGCCGAGCCGGATCCCGAGGACGATCCGCCCGAGCGCGCCGAGGGGGCCGCCCCCGCCCCCGATCTGCTGCGCCAGTACCTGCGCGAAATCGGCCGGATCCGACTCCTCACCGCCGCCGAGGAGGTCGAACTGGCCCGCCGGATCGAGGTCGGCCTGTTCGCCGAGGAGCGGCTGGACGGCGACCCCCCGCCGCCGGACCCGCTGGCCCGCGAGCTGGACTCCCTGGTGGTCGCCGGCCGGATCGCCAAGCGCCGCCTGATCGAGGCCAACCTGCGCCTGGTGGTGTCCGTCGCCAAGCGCTACGTCGGCCGCGGACTGACCCTGCTGGACCTCGTCCAGGAGGGCAACCTCGGCCTGATCCGGGCCGTGGAGAAGTTCGACTACGCCCGCGGCTTCAAGTTCTCCACCTACGCGACCTGGTGGATCAGGCAGGCGATGAGCCGGGCCTTGGCCGACCAGGCCCGCACGATCCGGGTGCCGGTGCACGTGGTGGAGCTGATCAACCGGGTGGTCCGGGTGCAGCGCACCCTGCTCCAGCAGCGCGGAGTGGAGCCGACCGCGGCCGACATCGCCACCGCCCTGGAGCTCACCGAGGTGCGGGTGCGCGAACTCCTCCGGCTGGCCCAGGAGCCGATCTCGCTGCACACCCCGGTCGGCGAGCAGGACGACGTCGCGCTCGGCGACCTGATCGAGGACGCCGACGCGGCCTCACCCGCCGAGTCCGCGGCCTTCCTGCTGCTGCGCCAGCACCTGGACGCGGTGCTGTCGACCCTCGGCGAGCGGGAGCGCCAGGTGGTCCAGCTCCGCTACGGGCTGGACGACGGGCGTCCGCGCACGCTGGAGGAGATCGGCGCGGTGTTCGGCGTGACCCGGGAGCGGATCCGCCAGATCGAGTCCAAGACCCTGGTCAAGCTCCGCGACCACGCCTATGCCGAGCAACTGCGCGGCTACCTCGACTAGCCGGTCAGGACTCGGACCTCGAAGCTCAGACGTCAGGCCTCGGACCTCTGACCTCAGGGCGCGGACGGGCTCGGCGACGCCCGGCCGGTCGCCGGTGGCTGCGCCGGGCCGGCCGGGGCCGAGTCGCCCGGCGTCGGCGTCGCCGCAGCCCCGGTGCCCGGGGGCGGCGAGGCGGGGCCGATCGGGATCGGGGTGGAGTCCACCACCGAGGCCAGGGCGGCGACGGTCGTGGTGCAGTCGTGCCCGGCCGGTCGGAAGCCGCAGACCTGGAAGCCGATCGACGGGTCCGCCGCGTTCAGCATCTGCGAGTAGTTGTCGTAGCCCCAGTGGATCATCGCGGTCTCGCTGTCCCCGGTGCTGTCGGTGATCACCGCGTAGTCCTTGGGCTCGCCCTCGGTGATCGCCGCCCAGGCGGCCTGGCAGGTCCGGCTGTACCGGAGGTAGACGACGACCTTGCCGACCACCTGGGTCTGCAGGGTGCGGGCGTCCTTGCCGCAGCCGGTGGTCTTGGGGTCCTTGTGGGCGCAGCCGAGGGCCCGGCAGGCGGGGTCGGACGGGTCGGACGGGGCCGACGGGGTGGGCTTGGCGGTGGACGAGGCGGTCGGAGCCGGCCCGTCGGCGGCCGAGGCCTGGTCGTCGTGCCGGCTGACCCGCAGGCCGACCAGCACCAGCAGCAGCGCCAGCACGGCCGCGCCGGAGACCAGCGCCGCCGGGCGCCGCCACCAGGCGGCGGGTTCGGCGGCGGGCTGCCCGGCGGTCGGCGCCGGCTCCTGGTCCGCGGGCAGCTCGCTCGCCGGCCCGGCCACCAGCTGGTCCGGCTCCTCGGCCGCCGGCCGGTCGTCGGAGAGCTCTGGGGCAGAGGCCGGGACAGGGGCCTGAACGGGGGCGTGAGCCGGGGCCTGGACAGGCTCCTCAGCAGCCTCCTCGGCGGTTTCCTCGGCCGCGGCCTCCCCGGCAGCGGGCTCCGTCGCCCGCCGCCACAGTCGGCGCAGCGCGGCCGGGTCGCAGTCCACCGCCCCGATCAGCGCCTCCAGCGCCTGCGCGGTCACCACCCGCTTGCCGTTCAGCCAGCGCTCCCAGGAGGCCCGGCTGTAGTGGGTCCGGGTGGCCAGCTCGGACAGCGAGAGTCCGGCCGCGTCCTTGATCGTCCGGAGCTCCTCGGCCAGCAGCCGGGCGGGCTCGGACAGTTCCTCGGGCAGGTCCTTCCATGCGGAAGCCAATGCGGCCCTCCATGAGTCGCAGGACGGGACAGTCCCAGGGCGGGACAACGGTGGGCGGTGCGAGAGGCGCGCGCCTGGTCGTCCGGCGTCTCCTCTTCTCCAACCTCAGCGGCCTGGTGTCCCAAACTCCAGGTCATGGCGTTGAGACGGACGGAAGTGTCTCACAACACCTCGGAACCCTCGAACAGTCATGTGTTCGTCGTGCAGAGTTCTCCTCGCCGGTGCGTTTCCACCGCCCCGGCCGTTTCGTTCGGGCACCGGCCGGTCGGCCGGGTCAGGCTCGACACGGAGTCCCGGACCCCCACCGGTCGGGGCAGCCTCGCGGGGGGAGGCTGCCCCGACCGACCCGGGACCACCCGGCGGGAGGGCGCTTCCCAGTGCCCTCCCGCTGCGGCGTTTCCGGCCCGTGGCGCCCGCGTGGCGGGCGGGCCACGCCCTAGTGGTGGAAGCCCTCGCGGATCGGCATCCCCAGTTCCCGGAGCGGGACGGGCTGGCGCCGCAGCTCCGGCAGCAGCCGGTTGAGGTCGGCCAGCAGCAGGTCGGCCAGGTCCCGGGAGAAGCCGTTGCGGCAGACGATCCGGATCACGGACAGGTCCTCCCGGTCCGCGGGGAAGCTGTAGGCGGGCACCTGCCAGCCGCGCTCGCGCAGTCGCCGCGAGACGTCGAACACGTCGAAGTTCACGTCCTCGGTGGTGGTGAAGGCGAACACCGGGACTTGGTCCCCGCCGGTCAGCAGCCGGAAGCAGCCCAGTTTCCCGATCTCCCCGGCCAGGTAGGTGGCGACCTCCCGGCAGGCCCCCTGGACGGCCCGGAAGCCATCCCGGCCGAGTCGCAGGAAGACGTAGTACTGCGCCGCGACCTGCGCGCCGGGCCGGGAGAAGTTGAGCGCGAACGTCGGCATCTCGCCGCCCAGGTAGTTGACCCGGAAGACCAGTTCCTCGGGCAGCGCCTCCTTGTCCCGCCACAGCGCCCAGCCGACACCCGGGTAGACCAGGCCGTACTTGTGGCCGGAGGTGTTGATCGACTGCACCCGGGGGAGCCGGAAGTCCCAGACCAGCTCCGGGTCGAGGAACGGCGCCACCATGCCGCCGGAGGCGGCGTCCACGTGTACCGGGACGTCCAGGCCGGTGCGCTGCTGGAGTTCGTCCAGGGCCGCGCAGATCTCCGCGATCGGCTCGTACGACCCGTCGAAGGTCGAGCCGAGGATGCCGACCACGCCGATGGTGTTCTCGTCGCACAGGGCGACCGCCTGCTCGGGGCCGAGGTGGAAGCGCTCGCCCTCCATCGGCGCGGTGCGGGCCTCGATCTCCCAGAAGTTGCAGAACTTCTCCCAGCACACCTGAACGTTGATGCCCATCACCAGGTTGGGCCGGGCCCCGGACGCGTAGCGCTCGGGGTTGCGGCGCATCCAGCGGCGCTTGAGCGCCATGCCGGCCAGCATGCAGGCCTCGCTGGAGCCGGTGGTGGAGCAGCCGACCGTGCTGTCCGGGTCGGGGGCGTGCCAGAGGTCGGCGAGGATGGCCACGCAGCGCCGTTCCAGCTCGGCGGTCTGCGGGTACTCGTCCTTGTCGATCATGTTCTTGTCCAGGCACTCGGTCATCAGCCGGGTGGCCTGCACCTCCATCGAGGTGGTGACGAAGGTCGCCAGGTTGAGCTTGGCGCTGCCGTCCAGCATCAGCTCGTCGTGGACCAGCTGGTACGCGGTGTCGGCCGCCACCGGGCCCTCGCCGAGCCGGTGCACCGGAGGGGCCAGCTCCATCGCGCCCAGCGGATCGGTGATGCCGACGAACGGACTGACGCTCAGCCGGCGGTCGCCGCCGGTCCCCTTGTGCAGGGCCATGGGATCCTGCCGCCCTTTCGTCTCGGTGGCCGTGTCCCGACCCACGCTGCCATCGGGGGCGGGGCGACGCATCTTCGTCGGCGTACTCCGGCCAATCCCGTCCCGCCTCCCGCGGAGGGGCCCACGCCGCCTACGACGAGGCGACCTCCGGGTGGATCTGGTCCCGGGCGGCCCGGTACTGCTGGCGCACCGCCGAGCCGATCGCCAGGTCCTGCTCGTCCTCGGGCGCGATGGTCTCGGCGTCCGGCAGTGTCCACTCCGGCGGCTCGGGGGTGCCCGCCAGCGCCCAGGCGGCCTGCCGGGCGGCGCCACGGGCGGCGTGCGCGCCCGGCGGCGGCACCACGACCGGGACGCCGAACAGCATCGGGGCGACGTGCCGCACCACGGGCAGCCGGCCGGCCGCGCCGAGCAGGAACACCCGCTTGATCGCCACGCCCCGGGCACGCAGCACGTCCAGTGCGTCGGCGATGTTGCACAGCATGCCCTCGACGGCGGCCCGGGCCATGTGCTGCGGGGTCATCGCCTCGGCCCGCAGGCCGGTCAGGGTGCCGGCGGCGTGCGGCAGTGCGGGGGTGCGCTCGCCGTCCAGGTAGGGGAGCAGCACCAGGCCGTAGGCGCCGGGGGAGGAGTGCTGGGCGAGGTCGCTCAGCCCTTCCAGGTCCCGGCCCAGCATGGCGGCGGTGGCGCGCAGCACCTGGGCGGCGTTGAGGGTGGCGACCATCGGCAGGTGGCGGCCGCCGGCGTCGGCGAAGGAGGAGACCAGCCCGGTGGCGTCCACCACGGCCTCGTCGTGGACGGCGAAGATCGTCCCGGCGCTGCCGAGCGAGACCACCGCGTCACCCGGGCCGAGGCCCAGGCCCAGGGCCGCGGCCATGTTGTCGCCGGTGCCGGCCGAGATCAGCAGGCCCTCGGGGGTGTGTCCGGCGGGTTCGGCGGGGCCGAGCACGTCCGGCAGCCGCAGTTCGTGGCCGAGCGCCAGCTCGACCAGGTCCTGCCGGTACTCGCCGGTGATCGGGGACCAGTAGCCGGTGCCGGAGGCGTCGCCGCGGTCGGTGGTGCGGCGCTTGGGGTGGCCGAGCAGCTGCCAGACCAGCCAGTCGTGCGGCAGCAGCACCTCGGCGACCCGGCGGGCGTTGGCCGGTTCGAACTCGGCCAGCCAGCGCAGCTTGGCGATGGTGTACGTCGGGCCGGGCACCGAGCCGATCGCGGCGGTCCAGGCGGCCGGGCCGCCGAGGGCGTCCAGCAGCTTGGCGGCGGCGCCGCTGGCGCGCGGGTCGTGCCACAGGATCGCGGGCCGGACCAGTACCCCGCCGGCGTCCAGGCCGATCATGCCGTGCTGCTGCGCGCTGACGCCGATCGCCCGGACGCTCTCCAGCAGGCCGCCGGCCGCGGCGTCGCCGAGCGAGTGCAGCCAGACCTGCGGGTCGGCCTCGCCGGGGCGCAGGTCCTGGTCCTCGGGGACGGGATGCGGAGCCTTGCCGGAGCGGAGGACGGCGCCGGTGTCCGCGTCGCACGCGACGATCCGGGTGCGGTTGGTCGAGCTGTCTATCCCCGCGACGATGGCCATGTCGAGATCATGCCTCAGCCCGGCCCGGGACGCGTCCGGGCCGGGTGAGACGTTGCCGGTTCGGGACCGCGCGTTGGGACCCCCTTTGCCCGGGGCCCGCCCGCGGACGGGCCCCGGACGCTACCGTCCGGTCACGGCCGGACGGTGCCCCAGCCGTCGTCCTCCGCGCGGGAGCGGCTGAAGTACGGCACCCGGTCGGTGACCGCGTTCGGCAGCCGGTCGCCGACCCGGTCCGCGACGGCGCCGGCCGCCTTCCCGGCCACCGCGCCGGCCTGCTGCCGCGCCCGGTCCGTCGCCCCCTGCACGGTGGGGTTCTGGGCGATCTGCCGGGTGACCTTGGCGATCTGTTCGTAGCGCTGACGCCCGGCCCGCGAGCCGAGGACGTAGCCGGCCGCGAATCCCACGGCCAACGACAGCTTCCACATGATCGGACCCACCCTCTCCTGGCGGCCTTCTGCCGGATTGCCCTACCCGTTGCGCGGGACGGTGAACCGTCCCGCGCTCCCCAGCATCCCCGGGCGCCGCCGGGGGCGCGCGCGGGGCACGCCGGACCGGCGGTCCGGGGCGGCCGGGGGAAAGCGATTGGCGGACCACCCCCCCGAGTGCGCTAATGTATGTCCCGCAGCGAGCGCCGAGGAGCCCGGGGAACGGGAGCCGGAGCGGAAGCCGATCCCCCATAGCTCAATTGGCAGAGCAGCCGACTGTTAATCGGCAGGTTATTGGTTCGAGTCCAATTGGGGGAGCTCGGAAGGAGTGCTCCCAGGAGCCCGACTCCCGTGTCAGGTAAGGAAGTTCAGCACAGCGATCCCCCATAGCTCAATTGGCAGAGCAGCCGACTGTTAATCGGCAGGTTATTGGTTCGAGTCCAATTGGGGGAGCTGCACCGGGTCCGCCCGGTGACTGCTCAGAGCGAAGGCCCCTCGGACGACCGGGGGGCCTTCGTGTTGCCCGCGCCGGTGTCGGGTGCGTCACTCCGCTCCCCGGCCGGGGCCGCGGTCAGGTGGTCGCCCGCCGGTAGAGGTCGGCGACCCGCTGGTCGAAGGCGACGCTGTACGAGGTGCCCGGGGTGTCCCCGCCCTCCTGGTAGCCGCCGATCACGCCGACCACCGTGCCGTCGCCGGTCACCCACGGGCTGCCACTGGTGCCGTCGGTGTAGCCGCCGCAGTCGAAGCGCTCCTGGGTGGCGCTCTGCGCGCTGGTCCGGACCGAGCAGGTGATCGGCTCGTCGCTCTGGTTGGGGTAGCCGGTCACCGAGACCGCCAGCCCGACGCCCTTGCCGGTGCCGAGCGGGTTGCCGCCGACCGCGTCCTCGACCTGCCGGCCGTCGGCCGGGCGGAGAGTGACGAAGGCCACGTCGTAGTCCGGGTCGTCGTCGGAGGCCCAGCGCGGGTCGACGGTGATCGACTCCACCTGCCAAGTCCCGTACGGGGAGTACCCGTTGCGATAACCGGGGGTGAACACCAGGCCGTCCAGCAGCCCGACCCGCTGGTTCTGCACGCAGTGCGCTGCGGTGACCAGCAGGTTGCGCCCGGGGCTGCGCACCACGCTCGCGGTGCAGGAGCGGGGCCCCTGGGCGTTGTGGATGGACAGGGTGCCGATCCGGTCGCGGGCCGCGCTCTGCTGGGCGATCTCGGCGCTCGGCGGCTTGCCCGGCCCACCGCCGCACGCGGTGCCGGCGGCCAGCAGCAGGGCGGCCAGTGCGGTCGCTCCGGCCGTGCGCGCGGGCGGTACCGGGCCGGGGGCCATCGGGGCTCCGTCTCGTTTCCTCGGGGCGGGCATCAGGGCCGTGCGTTCCGCCGTTCGAGAGGAAGATCTACCAGGCCGTGCCCGATGGTGCCAATGCCGGGTGTTCGATTCCGGGCCCGCTCCCGGCCCGCTCAGCCGGTGGCCCGGTCGTAGAGCGCCTGGACCCGGTCGCCGAAGTAGCTGCTGTACGAGGTGTCCGGGCTGTTCCCGCCCTCCTGGTAGCCGCCGATCACGCCGACCACGGTGCCGGTGCGAGTGGCCGGGTCGAAGTCGGTGACCCAGGGGCTGCCGCTGGTGCCGCCGGTGTAGTCGGGGCAGTCGATCCGCAGCTGGGTGGCGCTCTGCTCGGAGGTGGTGTTGGAGCAGGTGATCGGCACGTCGCTGCTGCCCGGGTAGCCGGTGACCCGCACCGGGACCCGGTAGCCGCGGTTGACGCCCAGTTCGTTGGCGCCGAGCACCTGTTGGACCTGTTGCCCGTTCTGCGCCTGGACGACGGCGAAGGCGACGTCCATGTCAGGGTCGGCGTGGTCCTTCCAGTCGTCGTCCACGGTGACGGACAGCAGAGGCCAGACGCCGCTCGGGGTGTCGCCGTTGCGGTAGCCGGGGACGAAGACCAGGTCGCTGCGCTGGCCGATCTTCGGGTCCCAGACGCAGTGCGCGGCGGTGACGATCAGATTGAGGCCGGCGCTGTCCACCACGCTGGCGGTGCAGAAGTGGTCGCCGTCCGCGTTGCGCGTGAACACCGCGCCGACCAGGCCGTTCAGCACGGTGGGCTTGGCGGTGCGGGTCACCCCGGTGTGCCTGCCGATCGCCCCCTTGAGGCGCTGCCTGTTCCAGCCGTGGGCGTTCGCGGTGGTGTTGGTGGGCGGTGCGGAGGTGACCGTCGGGGCGACACTGCCGGGCCGTGCCGCGGTGGTGCACCCCGCCGCCGCGAGCGCCAGCACCAGTGCCCCCACCGCCGCCGTCCCACGCTTCGTCATCAGCCCAGGCTGCCCTGCCGGGGCCCGCCGCCGCCACCCGGGCTCCGCTGCCCGGGGCGGCGCACGCCCTCGCGCACCCGGCTGCGCCCCCGGCGCGCACCACGGGTGATCGACCGGCTATGCTGCCCGGGACGGCCTCGCGGGGCCGTCTGCTGCTGCCGTGGGTCGACGACCGGCGTGCGCGGCGAACCGGGGCGGTAGCTCAGCCGGTTAGAGCAGGGGACTCATAATCCCTTGGTCGTGGGTTCGAGTCCCACCCGCCCCACCGATGATCTGATGGACAGTCCGGCGATGCAGGTCACTGACCTGCGAAAATGCCGAAATCGTCTGCGAGAACTGTAGGCGAGAGGCCGCCGGATGACGGTGATTACGCGCCGAAGTTCACCCGCATGGGAACGTTATGGGAACGTGACACTGACGTTCGGCTGCGCTGAGCTGCGCGTTTGCGGGCCGATCGGCCTCGCCTCGCGGGCTGATCGACACAGTCCCCCCGGCCCCTGCCGATCGGCGGGACGACCCGGACGAGCAGTGCCCAGGGGCCGAACCGCTCTGGCAGGTCACGCCAGCCCACCCCGGTCCGGGCCCGGCGCGGGGTCACGAGCCTCAAAGCCGGGACGGACACGGGGACCCGCGCTCCAAGTCCCGCACCGCGGCATGGTGTGGCAGCCCAGGTCTCGCCGCCACACCATGCCGCTTCAGCCCGTCACCAAAGAGTTTGCGGTATCGGGAGTACCGCTCCAAGAGCGGCTTATCTTTACGGGTTGCTTGTCCTCAGGACCCACCCCATGTCGGCGAGCGTCTGGGAAATCGGGACGTACCACATCCCGTGAAAGCACCACGGCGCACGATATCCACCGTCAGCGGTCTGCCGGCCAGCGCAGTCCTGCTCCGACTCAAGAGAGGTGATGGTCCCGCGGGCCTGGATCTTGGTTCCGTTGTCACTTGTCACGAAGACAGGTCCACCGCTGTCTCCGTTGGCGGCGGCGATGTTGTTAGGGTCCGTCTGCACGGCCTCGTCAGCGAACTTACGCTGGACGCCGTTGGGCCCCGTGATCTGTCGATCCACTTGGGCGACGCGAATATTGCAGTGCGCCCCCGAGTTGGCGGCGGACTGGCAGACATAGTCGCCAACATTGTTGCCGCCGGATCCGGAGACCTGCAGGGCATAATCGCTGGGTTCGTTCCATGCGAGGGTATAGACGTACCCGCCCGAGTGCTGGTCGTTTTTCGGAACGATACCGATCGTGTCATCGGCCGCGTTTCCGTCGCCCTCATTGGCGTAGCCCATGTACTGGCGGCTGTACCAAGTGTTGTACGAGCCTGCCCCGCAATGCCAGGCAGTCGTGACGAAGTTCTTGTAATTAGCCGAGGGACTGTAGACCCCGAAGCCAGTGGAGCAGATCGTCCCACCGGGAGTCTGTACACCAGCACCGCCGTACCACGGCTCGGAGTCTGCGCCTCGCGACAGGTCCACAACCGTCTTTTGGTGGCGAGCGTGGACTTCCACACCGGCAACGGCCGACGCGATGGCCTCCACCTGCGGCGTCAGCTCTTCGGTAGAAGGTGGCGCAAGAAGCGCCCCAGGCACCCGCTCGTCGTCCGTCTCATAGCCGAGGTCAAGGCCACTTCCGTCAAGTGACGGCCCGATGCTGCTGATGTGGCTTGCCCTCTTCGCCGCAAGGGGGATTGGCTTGCCGTTCGACAGCAGCTTCTCACGGGCTGCGTGCAGCTCCGCCTTGGAGTACTTGGCAGGCAGGACCTGCACGCTCACGCCCTCCGGAAGGGTTTGGAGCACACCGCGAACCATGTCCGGTAGCTCCCCCTTCCAATGCAAGGTGATGCGGTTGGCCCCCGGGTCGACCTCTACCTCGGAAAATCCTGGGATCCGATCCCGGGCATGCTCCTCTAGCCCTCCGACGATCCGGTCGACGACCTTGTCCAGCACCTCCTGCTTCTTCATGAGTTTGAGGGTTTCCGGCTTGGCGACCTCTGCCAGTGCAGCTGCAGTGGTACCGCCAGCTGGCAGCTTCTTATTGGACGTAGAGCCCGGCCGAGTCGGCGCTGAAGTGGGGGCGTCATCCCCCGATACAGCGATAGCTGGCGCAATTGCAGCCACCGATGCCAGTAGCGCAGTGGCCAAAATTATCCACTTCCGGCCAGAGTTGCTTTTTTGAGTCACTCAATTCCCCCCCAGATGAGATGCAATCAGCCCTTTTGAGTGATCGCGCACCTCGCATGGTAGCTCCGAGCAGACACTTGCCGCACACGAATAAACGCCCCAGAAGCGCCTTTTCGCGTGTTTTCGCGCATAACGGTCAAGGGTTTACCATCTCCCGGCAAGGGAGTCGTCACAGATTTAGACGATTTGCCGGGGAGGTTGGTAGGCGCCGCGTCCCGTCTCGTTTGACTTCGCACGGGCCCTGCCGCAAGCATGGCCGTGAACGCCGTGGAGGGCCCGTGGAGCAAGGTGTTAAGCAAAGTGCCGCCCGTCAGATGTCCAAGCGCAGACGACGGAATCGCTTGACCGCCGTGGCTGCTGTGGCCGTTCTCGGTGGCGGCTTCGCGATCAACGCATGGATGAACCGAGCCCCAGAGACCAAAGTCCACGACGGCCCCATACCGAGCCAACTGCTGGTCAGTGCCGACGGTCAGACCCTGACGCTCAACCTCGGCTGGAGTTGCGAGAAGAAACCCGAGCTCGTGGCCCACGAGACTTCCGGCGCGGTGAGGGTCGCCCTGCGGCACACAGTCCCTCCGGGATTCTGCGACCCCGGAGGGATCGGGCGAATCACGACCCACCTGAACAAGCCGCTCGGAGCCCGCGCGCTGGACGACGCAGTCGCAAACAGGCATGTCGTCCACTTCGATGAGCGGAACCTTCGCCGGCCCACCTATCTACCGGAAAACTACTACCCCTATCCGGCAACCAAGATGGTCGAGTTGCCCGGTCTGGACCCGCTCCCGACTGACGTACCTGCCTGGGCCAGCGGGTACCAGCTGGGAACAGATCCTCAATCCGGATGGTCCCTGATTATCAGCCAGACCCTCCGGAGTAGCGCACTACCAGCCGGTCAGGCTACCAGCGTCAACAAGAACCCTGCATCCATCACACAACCGAGTCCTACGCTTGGGCCCCGTTCGCTGACATGGTCTGATGGGACCTACACTTTCAGTATCACCACTGGCGGCCCGGGGTTGCTCTCAGTTGAAGAACTCATTCACGTTGCGGAAAGCCTCAAGTAGCAGCCAGCACGGGCGGCCTCTGATGGGGGCTTGAACGGCCCTGCCAGAGAACTGAGACTGCACCCGGCTGGGCAGAATCGCCGACTGGTGTCACAGCCACTCCTGCCTTCGGAGTTGGAAGCGCGCCGCGCCGAGTACACGCGCATTGCTCCAGGAGGGCCTGCTGCCGCCGCGCTCAAGAGGTAGAGACCAGGGTGCTGTCCCGGACGGGGGCCCGAACCGGCGGATCGCCTGGCAACCGCCCCCGCATCTACGTCCTGGCAGTTGGCGGATCGCACAGCCGGTAACGGGTCGAAACGCCTGGCCCCGCCTGGATGTCCGATCCGCTCCGGATACCAGAGGCCTGGAGACGGCGCTCCATCGATGGATCTGGGCCCAGGACGCCTGCCTGCTTTACGCAAGCCGCTTCGCACCCGCGTACGATCACGAACCGTCGCCGATGAAGTGAGGCTGGATCGATGCCCCGAACCCCAACGCAGATACACCTGACCGCTGTCACCCTTGCCTTGACCGCTCTGCTGGCTTGCGCAGCCTGCGCTGGACAGACAAATGTCGTGCCATCCGCTCCCGTGCCGACGAGTGCTGCCGCGTCCCCCGTCGCCGCAAGCCCTCCGCCGAGCTCGGGCCGACCGGATCAGCAGCAGCTGGACACGGCCGCGGATGCGGTTTCACACCTCGGCGGCTCCTACCAGGATGTCTTCACGGGCCTGATGGTGGACGTTCCGGACGGTTGCGTCATCGTCTACCGGAAGCCGGGCGGTGGCGGCTTCGAAGCCGCCCTCGCCCACCTGGGTCTGGGCGTGCGCGTGGACCTGCGCGACGCGCCGCGCTCGATCAGCGAGCTGGCCGCCACCCGCAACCGGGTCACGGCACTGATAGGGCACACGAGCGACTACAGCATCGTCATGGTGGGCGACGGATCGGAGGCGAGCTTCACCCGCGGCGTGGTGGAGGTCGGCGTCAGCGGAAATCTGGCCAGCGCCCAGGCAGACCTGCGCGGCCGCTTCGGCGACCGGGTCACTGTCTCAGTCGCCCAGCCGCTCTACGGCTGACCGGACTCTCCGCCCCGCGTTCGGCTGCCAGAGGACGTTCTGTGAGCCGTTCCCGGCTCTATCCTCGATCTTGCATGAGAGGCCGTCAGCTTGCTGGCGGGCCCTTACTGCACTCCCGAGCGGGGTGTTTTCGTGTTCGAGCATGCCGGCAGCCCGACTGTCGCGTCTCGGTGGCCTGGCTGGCACCTGATCCGGATACGAGCAATCGTCAAGATCTGTGGATGGATGTTCGTGCCTTCTGTCTGGCGCGGTTATCTCGGGTCGTCGGTTTGCCATGGGTAGTGGAACTGGTCGGGACGCAGTTGCCATGCCTCGAGGGTGGCCGTCAGTTCCGGTTCGTCGGCGGCGGTTGCGTCGTTGATCAGGACGGCTCCGATGTCGTAGTCGAAACCGAGGATGCGGTCGGCGTCGTAGTCCCAGTGCCGTAGCCGGAATGCGCGAGCGCGATCGGCTCGCTTCCGACTCTGCTGGCGGGCTTGGGTGTCGGCTGGCGAGGCGATTGGTGTGACGTCGACGAACGCCCGGCGATCGGGGCGCAGGGCTGGGACCTCAGCTACCAGGCGCTGGCCGAGCTGCAACGCGTTCAGCTTATCGGTGGGCCACTGCTGCCCGCCGTCGGCCGAAGGGGTAGGTGTGCTCATGCAGCCTCATCTCCCGCCCGCTCACTGAGCTGCCCGTTCGTGAACACTGCACCGGCACGGACGAGGGCGACGAGGTGGGCGCCGGTGATCGCCCGCCATCGCGCCTGGGCGGACTCGACGAGCTTGAACACCATCGCGAGGGCCGCGGCCGGACTGCCGGCGCCGCGGGTCACCTTGGTGCGGAGCTTGACCGTGGAGAACGTCGACTCGATCGGGTTCGTGGTCCGCAGGTGAACCCAGTGCTCGGCCGGAAAGTCGTAGAACGCCAGCAGTTCCTCGGCGTCGTCGGTGATCCTCGCGACGGCCTTGGGCCACTTGGCGCCGTAGGTGCGGGCAAACCCCTCGATCGCCCTATCTGCGTGCGCGCGATCCTCGGCGTTGTAGATCTCCTGCATCGCCTTGACCGCGCCCGGCTGCGCTGACTTCGGCAGGCAGTTCGTGACATTCCGGGCTTTGTGCACCCAATAGCGTTGGTGCCGTGCAGCGGGGAACACCTCGCCGAGGGCCCTCCATAGACCCATCGCTCCGTCACCGACGACAAGCTCGGGGTCGCGCATGCCGCGGCGGCGGCAGTCGCGCAGCACATCGGCCCACGACTCGGTCGACTCCCGCAGCCTCCGCCAGGGCGATCAGCTCCTTGGTGCCGTCCAGGCGCACCCCGAGCAGGACCAGGACACACGAGCGCGCCTGGCCGAGCCGGACCTTGGGGTGGACCCCGTCGGCCCACACGTAGACGTAGTCGCGGTCGGACAGGTCCCGGTCCTGGAATGCCGCGTGGTCGTCCTGCCACTGCTTCGTCAGCCGGGTCACCGTCGCCGGCGACAGCCCGGCCGCGCTGCCGAGGAACTGCTCCAACGCGGGCACGAAGTCCCCGGACGACAGTCCGTGCAGGTAGAGCAGCGGCAGTACCTCCGAGACCTTCGGCGACTTGCGGCACCACGGCGCGAGGATCTTCGAGGAGAACCGCTTGCGCTCGCCGGTCTCGTCGTCGATGCGGCGGTCGTTCACGCGAGGCGCGGTGACCTCGACCAGGCCGGCTGCGGTGGCCACGGTCCTGGACCGGTGGTGGCCGTTGCGGACCACCAGTCGATGCCCCCGCTCGTCGGTTTCGGCCGCCAACTCGGATATGTACTGGTTGACTTCCGCTTCCAGCGCGGCGGCCAGCATGCGGCGGGCTCCCTCGCGGACGATCTCGTCGATCAGAGAGCCGGACTGGGTGGAGCCGTCGTCGGTGACTACGCTGAGCACGGGCGTGCCTTCCCGACCCGCGCTGCGAACGCGGGCCTACTCGGTGACCATCACAGGATCATTCGGGAAGGTACGCCCTCCGCGTCCCTCCCCGCACCGATCCACAAGTCCTGAGCATTGCTCTCCGGATACGAGCGGTCACAGGGCGTGCGCAAGGCCAGCAGCATTTGGTGTGCTGGAGTATTGCTTCCCGCCAGCAACTGCGGCGATGACGACGATCCGCCTGGAAGTGGGGCCTTGGTCCCCGCCAACTGACGTCAACAACTGACGTCAAACGATCAAGAAGCCCCGCCGGAATGTCCTTCCGGCGGGGCTCCTCAGTGTTCTTGGATCTCACGACCTGGGCAGGTTACGGGGTTATCACTCCCCACCCCGATTCCCCATCTCCATTGACCGAGAGCAAGGCACTCTCAATTGCATTGCGAAGATGTGGACGCGCGTTCCCGGCGTCAGCCTTTTCAAGCAGGATCGGAAGGAATTCTGTATCCGGGTAGCCACCCCCCTTGGCATCCTTCATAGCCCACACTTGCAACCAAATAGCGATCATCATCTCATTGCAAGCTCGGGCTTGTTGCAGCGCATCCGAACTTCCCTCCGAGAAAATGAAGCGGGCCGATATCCCCAGCCGATGCCCCAGGGCCAGCAGGAAAACTTCCTTGAACTCCGGCTCCAGGACCGCAAGCACTCGATCTCGAATATTCATTGATCCATGTTCCAGAAATCCTCGTCCGTCATTGGTCGACTGCCATAGGGCTCGCGAGGCAAGGAGTTGACATCGTATCCGCGATCCCGCAGGACCTTGATCCGCGTGTTTCCATTCGCGATCGTCCCGTCCGGCTTCACCCTCAGTGCCTCCTTCGCACCTGGCCTCAACGAAAAGACGATATCTTCCGTGTCTTGCTTGCCCCAGAAGTCCAGCGAACTCTTATCGAGCGAACTGTCAGGGTGCAGCGACTTCAGAGGAGGATCGCACGGCCTGGAATTGTGAACGAGGACCGGCGTGGTGCCTGCCAGCACATAGTACGTGTGCTACGCGACCCCTCTCCACCTGCTTTTCCGCAGGTCAAAGGTGATTTGACGGTCCGTCGGTGTCCGTGGATGTGCGCCGAAGTCCGTGGCTGTTGCCGTCTCTACTGCCGTCAGGGGTGTAGACCAGTCGTGCTGTTGTCGGCCGCGCGCGTGATCCTACTGCCAGGCTCCGGGCTCGGCGCGGACGATGGTGCGTGTGGTTTGCTCGTACGACTGGTGACCGGTCTGGGCGCAGTGTCCGGCGATCCAGCGCGTCAGGTCCTCGGGGGTGTGCAGCTCGCCGGACGCGGCAGCGCAGTCCTGTTCGTCGCCGGTGACGCAGACCGCCTCGAAGGCCGGCAGTGCCATGGGGTCGGTCACGGTGGTCACGTGGTACTCGCGGAAGCGGTAGCGGGTGGTCTTGCCCATCAGTCTTCCCCCTGCCCGGCAAGAGGGCTGGCGTTCGCAGGTTCACCCTCCTCGGCCACTTCCTCCTGCGGCGGTGCCGGGATGCGCTCTCCGCGCGACTCGGCGACCCTGAGCGCGTCCGACAGGGCCTCGGCCAGCCGACAGGCGAGCCAGCGGTACTCGACGGCCGACTGTGCCTTGGCTCCGGGGGTCAGGATGCCCCGGGCGTACTCCAGCAGCTCCTGGCCCATGCCGAGCTGCACGGTTTCGATGCCGTCGGCGAGCGTCGAGATGTAGCCCTCGCCGTCGGTGCTCAGATAGCAGGGGCGCCCGTCCTCGGTGGTCCATGGCAGCAGGCGGGGTCCCGCCATGCCCGACGCCGCTTCGTGCAACCCCCTGCGACGCAGACGGTCCACGTTGCTCCTCGGCATGCCCACAGTGGATCCCCGGCCTCAGTCGCTGGAACAGGACACAGCGACCGTAACGAGCTGACTTGCCGTCAATCCACGGACCCAGCAGGGCAGATCGCAACGCAAGGTCCGCGAACTGCCACGCTACGTAGCAGCTATCCGACCACGCCCAGGTAGCCGGCCATCTCGCGCATGTCGCTGGTCAGCGTGCGCTTGCGCTTGCTCAGGATCTCCTGCATCGTCTCGGCCGCCGAGTTCTGGTGCCTCAGCCACTCGGGGGCGGCTTCCCGAGCGCGGGTCAGCTCGTCCATGGCCGCCGACAGGTCTCCGGTTCGCGTGTGGGCGCGCGCCATGTCCAGGGTGAAGCGGTTCCCGTCGTTCGTGCTGGGCCTGCCCAGTCGCTTCCACGCCTTCGGCGACAGCTCGACCTCCTCGCCCGCCTTGCGTACCACCGTGCGGGCGTCCCCGACGACCATGGAGTCTTCGAGTGCCTTGATGGCAGCGGTCACCGGTCCGAAGACGGACCAGTGCCGGGAGACGTTACGGTGCGCGGTGCCGACGGCGGTTGCCGCCACCCGCGCCGCCCTGCGGTACGCCTTGGCCTCGTCCGGGCGGTTGTTGCGTGCCGCCGCGGCTGCGGCCTCCATGGCCAGACCGCCCCACACCGCGTAGTGGTTGGGCTCGGCACCGGTGATCTTCGGCTCCACCACATCCATGCTCTGGGCGGCGATCCGCTCCGCCTCCTCCAACCGGCCCTGCCGCACCAGCAGCCATCACATGCAACCGACTCCGGAACCGGCCGCGAGTAGGTCCCCGCCCTCCCGCGCGTCCGTGATGGCGCCTCGCAGGGCCGTGTAGGCGATGTCGTACTGCCTCACCTGCGTGAGATACGTGCCGGCCAGGCGCAACGCCTCCGCGCGGGCGAGCAGGGCCTGCCGGTGCTCTTCTCCGCTGTCGTAGTGGGCAACGGCCCGCGCGGCGTCCCGCAACAGGCCGGGCAGTTGGGCGGCGACGCTCTTGTAGCTGTCGGCGAAGTACAGCACCCGCGCGTCTCGAACCGTCCGAGCATAGGCACGCAGGTTCGGTTCCTCACCCACGGCCTCGGCGTCCTGGTCCACGAGCCCCACTGCCGGGGTGAGCGCGGCGCGAAGCTGGATGAGGTTGAGCCGGTTCGGCTCCTCCGCCCGTCCCACGGGCTCCGGCACGTCGGACGCGACGAGTGCCGCCGTGGGGATGCCAAGAGCGCGGGCCAGAGCGTGAAGCGTCTCCATGCGGACCGTTCCACCTTGCTCAACCTTCCGGACGGTCGCCGGGGACAGGCCCGCCGCGTGGGCAAGCTCCTCCTGGCTCATCCCGGCGCGGCGCCAGTACTTCCGTACGTTGTCCGCGAGTTCCATCGTCATCTGCTCACCACCTCCAGCGCCACGGTACGCCTGGTGGGCGAACTGACCGGGCTCTCTGGGCAGATACCCACCCGGGACGGTGACCCACCGCCACACGCGGTGCCGGAGCCTCCGGCAGGCTGCGGGCCTGAGCGGGACGGGTCCCTCGTCGGTCGGGCAGCTCCGCCGGACCAGGAACCCCCGGGGGCCGCCAAGGCTCACCAGGTGACGCTTGCGCTCGGCCTTGGCGGCCCCCGGGGGTTCCTGGTACGCCTCCGGGGACCGGCCGGCGAGGGGCACGACCCGCGACCCGCAACCATTCACCACGACGGCGCCGCACTGGCGCTCGGCCCCCTGGTCCCTCGGAGGGAGGGCAAGGGTTGAAGCAGAGACTTGTTGCCCACGGCCGCTCTCGCTGGTGTTGCGCACCCGGACAGGCGGGGCCGTCGCTGAGCGGGGCGGAGACAGGAGCGGGCGGCGGCCCCGGCGGGCCGGAGCGCGCGGCCCGCGACAGCGGGCCGCCTTGATCCAGTAAAGAAACTTGTAACAGCTCCGGCTCTGCACCGCTCTGCCGATCTTCGTCACCACCGCGAACACGCCTGGAGCTGCTGCGGGCGGCTGGCGACTTCTCGGGACGGGGTGCTCTCCCACTCGTCCGGCGAGCGCATGGCGGAGGTTCTGGCGGTGGCGGGGGCCCTCATTGAGGTGCGTGCGGTTCTTGGGCCTGACGTTCCCGAGCCTCCCGCCGGTGCAGCAATTCCTCTGTGAGCTGGCGGGCCGTGTCCTGGGCCTTCTGGTAGATCTCCTCAAGGCGTCGGAGTTCGCCGATCAGGGCAACCGCCTGCTGGGTCAGCTCGTCCTCGGTCAGTTCCTTGATCCGCTCGGCCGGCGGCTGCTCGGAGGCCGACTTGTCCTCAGCGGCCTCCACGGGGCTCTCCGGCCTCAGGCGCGGCTGCCCCTGGACGAGGTAGGCGGGCTCCGGGCGCCCAGCGTGGATGAACTCCTGGCTGAATCCCAAGTTGTGCATGATCTCATCCATGACTTCCGTCATGAACGGCGTCTTCTTGACAACTTCCTTAGCGGGCTTGGCTTTTGCACCAGCACGCTGACGTACGTAACTTCCCCGGCTCTGGACCGAGTAGATCAGCCCTTCGTTCTTGAGCACGCGCAGGGCGCTCTGGATGGTCGAGCTGGCCAGTCCGTACTTCTCTTGCAGCTCGCGCGCCGTCGGGAGCTTGTCCCCAGGGGCCAACCGGCCTTCAAGGATCTCCTGGCGCAGGGCAGCGGCAGCCTGCATATACGGGGGCCGGGAGTCCTCTTCAAACGGCAACGTCATGCCTCCGAGGGTAGCGGGGCCTTAGCACAGATGACACATGACCGAGGGGCCTGTCTCGGCTGTAGCGACACCAGCGCTTGTGTCATGTGTATCGCTTGTTGCGCTTGTTCTGCTTGTGCGGCTAGGGTTCTGGCGGGTCGAACAAGCGACCCCCGAGCAAGGGAACTGCCATGGCTATGACCAGGATTCGCGTCGGAATGCTGCCCTCTGCCGTCTGCATGACGGGCACCGACGCGACACCGAAGATCAAGGACCCGCAGACCGGGGAAATCGCCACCGACCGCGAGACGGGCGAGCACCTGTTCACGGTCACGGTGATGCTCATGGAGGAGGGGCGCGCGGAGGTCATGAAGCTCACCGTCCCCCAGTCCGGCCTTCCCGACGGGCTCAAGCCGGGCGTCATGGTGCGCCCGGTGGACCTGTTCGCCACGCCGTGGGCGCGGATCTTCAACGGCCAGCTCTCGGAGGGCATCGCCTACCGGGCGGGCCGCTTGGAGAAGGTCAAGTGACCTCCGCTGTAGGGCAGTCGGCGTACTCCCTGCCTGCTCCGGTCGGCGCCGACGGCCGGTTCTCCCCGGCCTTGATCGATGAGGTCGCCGCCGTCCTGGTGACGCTGGAGTACCCGGCAATCGGCCGCATGGACCGCTTCGACCCGGAGGCAGCGCTCCTCGGGTTCATCTACGACGTGAAGGCATGAAGTGAAGGACATGAACGAGATCGCCCCGGTCCTGATCTGGGCGGTCCTCGCCCTGGCGGCCCTGTGGGCCGTGGTGGCCATCGTCCGCTACCTGCGGGTCGACCGTGAGACCCGGGCGAGCATTCGTCAGGGGATGCGCATCCGGTTCGGGTGGGAGCGCCTCGCCAAGATGGCGGGCCTGTCGGTGACGGACAAGACGCCGACGTTCCTCGCCGGGCTGGTCAGTCGTGAGGGCGAGGTGCCCAAGCCCCGGGTCCTGGTGCCTCGGATCAAGGTCAAGCCGGACCGGTTCGGGGTGGTGGTGCGGGCCAAGTGCCTGCCGAAGGTCGGACTGGAGGAGTTCCAGCGCTCGGCGCGCTTCCTCGCTGACGCCTGGCGGTGCACGCGGGTATCCGTGCTGCCGGACGGACCCGGGCGGGTGGTGATCCGGGCCGTGCGCCTGGACCCGCTCACAACGCCGACCGAGCACGTCCCCACGGGCACGGTGCCAAAGAGCCTGGACACGTGGGGGCTCGGGCTGGACGAGTACGCCGAAGACGTTAGCCTGCCGATGGCGAACGTTCCCGGGGTGACCGTGGCCGGCCTGCCCGGCTTCGGCAAGACGTCGCTGATCAACAAGCTCATCTGCGACCTCGCCCCCTCCGACGCGGTCCAGTTCGCCGTGGCGGACGGCAAGGTCTCCACAGCCCACGAAGGGGACTACGCCGATCTGACGTCCCGCCTGTTCGCCTTCGCCGGAGACGACCTGGCCGAAGCCAACGACCTGTTCAAGCGCATGGTGAAGCTGCGGCGAGGCCGCTCCTCGTCCATCCGGGCCGTGCTGGGCGTGAAGAACATGTGGCACGTCGGGCCGTCCCGCATCTGGCCGCTGACAATCCTGATCATCGACGAAGCACACACCTACTTCCGCGAGTACAAGGGCAACGACGCCGAGACGAAGAAGCTGGCTGCCCTGTCGGCGGAGAACGCCCGGCTCGTCGAGGACCTGGTGAAGAAGGGCCGCAGCGTCGGGATCATGGTCATTCTCGCCACGCAGAAGGCGACCGGCGACGCGATCCCGACGTTCATCCGGGACGTGTGCCCGCTGGGGCTGTCCTTCGCGCAGAAAACGGCGGAAGCCTCCGTTGCCGCGCTGGGCGACGACATTCGCAACTGGCCGGACGCCAACCCGGTCAACCTCCAGGACCCGGCCTACGTCGGGGTGGCGTCCATGGGAGTGCAGGGCCGTCCGGGCTTCAGCCGCGTGCGCACCCCGTACGTGTCCGATGCCGACGCGGCCCGGATCGCCGACTACACCGCCCACCTGACCGAGGACCCGGCCGCATACCTCAACGTACGTCAGGGCCCGGTCGACTGGAAGCCCGCCTTCATGGACGACGACGCCGACGCCCTCATGACCGACGCGGCCTGACCTTCCTGTAACTCCCCATCAAGAAAGGAGAGTTGGCCTGATGGCTGAAGACCGCCTCACACAGCGCACCGTGACCGTGGTCATGGCGGTCATCGCCCTGCTGGCGTTCGTTTTCTCCTTCGGCAACGTCTGGGCACTGGCCCTGCGCCTGGGAGTGCCCCGCTCGGTCGCGCCGCTGATCGCCCCCATGGTTGACCTGTCCGTGGTCGGGCTCCTCGTCGGCCTGCGCTTCCTGTCCCTGCGCGGCGTCCCGGCAGAGGAGTTGAGGGCGGCAACCCGCCTGATGCACCTGTGCGGCCTGCTGACCCTGGCCCTGAACGTCGCCGAGCCCCTGACGGCCGGACACTACGGCCGTGCCGCTGTCGATGCGGTCGCGCCGCTGCTACTGCTCGGCTGGGGCCAGGTAGGCCCTCAGTTCCTCCGCCACTTCCACACCCTGACCGCCCCGATCCCGGCAGAAGCCACCGCCCCCGCCCCGGCCTGGAAGCCCCTGCCGGAAGCCCCGCCGCTCGACGCCGAGCCGGAACCCGTCTCCGCGCCGGCCCCGGCTGTGATCACCGCTTCCGAGCCCGCGTCTGCTCTCGTGCCCCCTCCTCTGCCGGTCAAGGCGACGGTGACCGCCTCGCTCCCGACCGTCCCTGAGGCCCTGCTGAACGCCGCCCGGCGCATCGCCGAGACACACCACGCCGAACAGGGCGAGCACATCACGCCCGGTCAGCTGAAGGCCCGCTTGGGCGTCACGCTGCCGCTGGCCACCGCCGCACACGCTCAGCTCTCCGCCTGAGCCCCGCCGGCCCCTTTCTCCACCTGACCGCCCCCGCCCGACCGGGCTCGGTTCGCCATGCCCCGAGCAGCACCAACACGCCTACATCCCGGCCATGTTGCCGCTCGGGGCGCTCACCCCCGCACGAAAGGACCCGCCCCCATGACTCCGCTTCTGGACCTGCGCCACATCGTCAGCCCCACCGTGCGGGACCTGGTCGAACTGGTCAACCTCGACAACTTCGACCGCCTCCGCGAACAGATCGAACGGCTCGGCGGCTGCACCGAACCCGTACGCCTCATCGGCCACACCGCCACCGTGGACACCGCCACCGGCGAAGTCCTGCGCTCCTACAGCACCACCAACGAACCCACCGGACGCCTGCTGACCGCCTGCGGCAACCGCCGTGCCTCGCGCTGCCCCTCGTGCTCCCGCATCTACGCCGCCGACACCTTCCACCTGATCCGCGCGGGCCTGACCGGCGGCAAGACCGTCCCCGAGAGCGTGCGCACGCACCCCCGCGTCTTCGCCACCCTGACCGCCCCGTCCTTCGGCCCGGTCCACAACCGCGCCACCACCGCCAACGGCAGCGTCCGCCCCTGCCGATGCGGCAAGCTCCACGACGCCGCTGACGCGCTGCTCGGCACCCCGCTGGACCCGAAAACCTACGACTACTGCGGCGCGGTGCTATTCAACGCGCACGCCTCGGACCTGTGGCGACGCTTCACGATCTACCTGCGTCGCGAGATCGCCGCTGCCCTCGACATGACGCAAAAGGCCCTGCGCGAAGAGCTTCGAGTGTCCTTCGCCAAGGTCGCCGAGTACCAGAAGCGCGGCCTGGTCCACTACCACGCCGTGATTCGCTTCGATGGCCCGGAAGGCAGCAGCGAGCCCCCGCCCGGACACGCGACCGCCGAAGTCCTCACCGGTGCCATCAAGGCCGCTGTCGAGCGCGTCACCCTGACCATCACCTCCGACGCCGTGGGGGAGCGCGAACTCACCTGGGGCGAGCAGATCGACATCCGCGAGATCGCCGCCTTCGGCACCAACGCCGAACTCACCGATCAGGCCGTCGCCGCCTACGTGGCCAAGTACGCCACCAAGTCCGCCGACGCCTCCGTCACCCTGGACCGCGCCCTGTTCTGCCGCCCCTGCCAGGGACGCGGGATGGCCCCGTCCGCACAGACCGGCGTGCCCGTCGAATGCCGGACCTGCGCGGGTACCGGCCAGTCCCGCCCCCTGCCCCACCTCGCCGTCGAACAGCACGTGCGGCAGATGATCCGCACCTGCTGGGACCTGGGCCAGCGCCCGGAGTTCGCCGGCCTCAAGCTCTGGAAGTGGGCGCACATGCTCGGCTTCCGGGGCCACTTCTCTACCAAGTCCCGCTGCTACTCGGTCACCCTCGGCGCCCTGCGCGACGCCCGCCGCGCCTGGCGCACCGAACAGGCCCGCGCACGCGCCGACCTGCCCGACCTGGACCCGAGCACGACCCTCGTCATCGGCCACTGGACCTACCACGGCTCGGGCTACAGCCCCGGCGAAGAACTCCTCGCCGCAGCCGTCCGGCACAACCGCGCCCACGAACGGCAGTTCAGGCACGAAGGCGAGGACCGCCCATGACCCCGCCCACGTCGGCGGACCTGCTGACGGTCCCCCAGGTCATGGCCCGCCTCCAACTCGGCCGCTCAGCCGTCTACGACCTCATCCGCACCCGGCAACTCGGCTCGATCACCCTCGGCCGCTCCCGCCGCATCCCGACTCACGCCCTCACCGACTTCATCCGCACCCGCCTCGAACAGGAAGCCGCCTGATGACCACACCCTGCGACACCCCCGCCTCCCGCCGAATCCGCGCCAACGGAGACGGCACCGTCTACCAGCGCAAGGACGGACGCTGGGAAGCCGCCGGCTACGTCCTGGCCGTCGGCGACACCCGCAAACGCGTCCGCGTCTACGGCACCACCCGCAAAGAGGCCTTGGCCAAGCTCACCGAGAAGATCGCCACCAGCAACCGCGGCGTCCCCGCCCCCTCCGCGCAGGGCAGCGTCGCAGCGTTCCTCACCTACTGGCTGGAGACCGTCGCCGTCCACCGGCTCCGCGAGAACACCCACACCCGCTACACCGCCTGCACCCGCCTCTACCTCATCCCCGGCCTCGGCAAGAAGAGGCTCGCCAAGCTCACCGCCAAGGACGTCCGCACCTGGCTCGACCAACTCCGCACCACCTGCCAGTGCTGCGTACGCGGCCTCGACGCCACCCGCGAGCAGCCCCAGTGCTGCGCGATCGGGAAGTGCTGCTCCAAGCGCCTCTCCCCGCTCACGCTCGCCTACGTCCACTCCGTACTCAAGTCCGCCCTGGAGCACGCCGTCCGCGAAGAGGAGATCCCCCGCAACGTCGCCCGCAACGTCCGCATGGGCACACCCCGACCCCGCCGCTTCGAACCCCTCACCACCGACGAGGCCCGCGCGTTCCTCGCTGCCACCAACGGCCACCGGCTGCACGCGCTGTTCGAACTGGCCCTGCGCACCGGGCTCCGCAAGGGCGAACTCCTCGGCCTGCGCTGGGAAGACCTCGACCTGGCTGGCGGAACCGCCAGCATCCGCCGCACCCTCCAGCGCACCAACTCCAGCGGCCTGACCGCCCTGCCCACCAAGACCCAGAGCTCCGAGCGGCGCATCGCCCTGCCCACGCCCTGCCTGCGCTCCCTCGAACAGCACCGCGACCAGCAGCGCCAGGAACGCGAAGCGGCAGGCACCGGCTGGAAGGACAGCGGCTACGTCTTCACCCGGCCCAACGGAGCCCCCATCGAAGGAGCCACCCTCACCCGGCACTTCACCGCCCTGCTCCGCCGAGCCAGGCTCCGACGCATCCGGTTCCACGACCTCCGGCACTCGGCGGCCACCCTGCTCCTGGAGCAGGGCGTCGAACTCGTCGTCATCAAGGAGCTGTTGGGTCATGCCCACATCGGGGTGACCGCGACGGTGTACGCCCACGTCCGTCTCCGCCTCCAGCGCGACGCCATCGATCTCCTCGGCAAGGCCCTCCGCGACCCTGCCACCCGGCCCGACGACGGCGACGACCCACCACTTTGTGCAGCACCCGTCCGCTGACGTTGCCGTCAACTACTGCCGTCAAAGCACTGAAGACGCCCTCCTGGAGCCATTTCCAGGAGGGCGTCTTCATACGCCAGATCGGCAATCAGAGAAACCTTAGTCCCACTCGGATCTGGGGTCGCGAGTTCCCGGCTCTACTGAATGGATAGTGCAAGCTCGCCGCCAACCGACCTCACTGATACGAGATGCTCATCCACTGCGATATCGGCACCCATGAGAGCCCCGACCTCGTCGACCGTTGAAGTCACAGAGAGAATCTCCAGGCCATCTTCGGGGATATCAAACCCGACTGATCGCTGGGAATATTCATCCCCCGGCCACAGGTAGTCCGGAATGCTCTGGTCCGACCTCTGATCGACTAGAAGTGACCAGTCCGTCCAGACCGTGAATACTGCGGACGAGCCATCCTGGAACGCGATCTGAAGGGCTTCAACTACTCCCTCAGCGTCGACAACCTCGAAGACCTCACGAGCCCTGAGGCCACTGATGACCAGGGGGTCTACCCCCTCGGGTCGAGGGCTCACGCTGCTACTCCTTTGTCTGTTTCATGCTCTATGTCGACTATCTCAGCCTGACGCGCTCTCGCTAGCAATTGCATTGGCGCGGAGTCGCCCCATTGAACCATCCGTTCCCGCGCTCACCTAGCGGGAACATTGTGACGAACGACCCGTCTCCCTTAGTGATCAACAGATCATCGTCCTTGCGGTAGAACCAGTAATCATTGGCGCCACCATTGTCGGGATTCCATGGGCCCTGTCGAACCTCGTCGTGCGATCCACGTACCTCATGAATCCGATTCTCGAACCACTGGCGCGCCGCAGGATCACCAGGATTAAGCCCGTAGTCCTTCGAGTGCTTGGCCCACTTCTTGCCGAACTGCTTGTCTCCCACACCCGACAGTGGCGGCCCACAGTCGCTGTTGTGGACCAGGACCGGCGTGGTACCAGCGAGTACATAGTACGTGTGGAGGTCGGCGACGGTGAGGTCGTAGGCGGCCTGCGGGGCGTCGTCGTAGTTCCTTACCGTCAGGACGGTGAGGGTCCGACCGTCTGCAGCGCGGACGTTGTCGCCGGGGTGCAGGTCCGAGGCACTAGTCCAGCGATGGGTGGTTTCGTCCCAGAAGGGGTGATGCTGGGTACTGGTGAGGTGCTCCGCCTTCTCAGATCCGAAGCGGCTATCAGTGTCCCGAAGGGTCAGGTCAGTGAAGTGCTCATCGTCTGGCGTACGAATGGTGAGTGTGACGGGCTTGGAATCGGTGCTCCCGGCTATCGGGTCCGTTGCCTCGACCTGATCACCGATCTGAAGGGTCTCAATGGCCTTGGTCGTACCGTCTGCCAGAAGAACTTTGGTGCCCGGGGGGAAACTGTGGGTCGCACCAACCAGCGCGTCGGAAAGGGGGCATGCCGCGTCCTCAGCCGCCTCCTCGGCCCTCGCCTTTCCCGCCACGCGTGCGGCGTCGTCCCCGGTCCGGGCCGCACCAACGGCGACCTCGGTGCCTTCCTCAGCGAGCTTGAAGCCCTTGCCGAGCTTGCCGATCGGCGTGAAGCCCACGACAGCCCAGGCGCAGCTGGCCTTGTCCCCGTCCGCGCAGCGCCGGACGTCGTTCACGCCGCTGAGTTCGGCCACGAGGTGGGCGAAGGAGTGCCAGGTGGCGTTGCCACCGGGCTTGACGTCGTCGACCGACCAGGAGGAAGCAGGCTTGCGCCTGCCGCTGCTGGCGTTGAAGTTGACCGTGTTGTGAACGACGAACGGCTTGTCCTGACCCATGTCGCCGTAGACGACGTCCTCGTGCCAGTCCCAGCCGCCGTTTCCGTCGGGGCTCCAGGTCTCGGTGAGTCCGTGGGAGACCTGGCTGCCGAAGCCGCCGACCTCACCGTCGGGGCGGAGTCCGCTCGGGTCGCTGAGGTTGACAGGGTTGTTGTTGCTGTAGGCGTAGGCGTTCCACTGCTGGGGGGACGTGAGGTCGATGATCGGGTCGGGGTTGAGGAAGCGCCCGGTGGTGGGCTGGTATTCGCGGGCGCCGAGGTTGGTGAGGCCGGTGGCGTCGTCTTTGGTGCCGCCGACGAAGCCGTGGTCGCCGGCCCAGGCGGCAGGCTGGGTGCCGCGGGGGTTGCCGAACGGGTCGGCCGGGCGCCGCGACTCGGCGAGGGTGTTGCCGTCGAGGGCGAGGATCCCGGTGCCGTGGTGGTCGGCTATCTGATAGGTCCATTTGCCACCCTGGCGGACCAGGGTGACGCCGCCGGGGATCTGGTAGGAGCGGACGCCGGTGACGGTGTTGGCGTTGCTGTCGTAGACGAGTTCGTCGCCACCGAGGTTGATGGTGGTCTTGCCGGGATCGCGGCGGATGAGCTGGTTGCCGTTGGCGTCGTAGAGGTAGGTGGTCGGTCCGGCGGTGCCGGTCTTGGTGTAGGAGGCGAGCTTGTTCTCGCTGTTCCAGGCCAGGGTGGCGGTGCCGGAGGTGTCGGTGACGGCGGTGGTGTTGCCCGCCGCGTCGTACTGGGCGCTGGTTCCGGTGGTGCCGGTCGGCGCTGTGGTGGTGGAGCCGGTCAGGGCGTGCGGGCCGCCGGTGCCGCCGCCGGTGTTGGCAGCGGTGGTCGGGGCGTTGATCGTCCCGGGGGCCGGGAAGGTCTGGTTGGTGGTGGTGTCCTTGGTGGTGTCACCGGAGGAGTCGTGCTGGACGAGCTGGGTGCGGTTGCCGGTGAGGTCGTAGCCGTAGCTCTGCCAGTACGCGGCGGGCCCGCCGACCGTCGTCCGAAGGGGTGCCTGGGCACCGCTGGTCGGGGTGGAGTTGGCGCAGGCGCCGATTCCGCCGACAGTGGGCTGTGCGGCCTGGGTGAGGGTGCTGGTGTCGGTCCAGGCGTTGGTCAGTCGGCCGAGATAGTCGTAGCCGAAGCACTGGAGGTCGGTGGACGACGGGGTGTTGTCCGGGATGTTGCGGATCGCTGTGAGCTGTCCGGCCGGGTTGTAGGCGTAGGCGAGCTGCTGTACAGCGCCGGTGGCTGCGGTCTGCTTGTCGACGAACTGCTGCAGCGGGCGGCCGGTGGACTCGTCGTAGGTGTTGGTGACGACGATCTGGGTGCCCCACGGGTTCACCGTGGCGCGGATGCTGTGCCCGTAGGCGTCCCAGTCCGAGCTCATGTCGTAGGTGGCCCCGCCCAATGCGCCGTAGCTGCGCAGCGGTCCGTTGACGTCGTAGGTGTAGGTGATCACCTCGGCGGCGATGTCGCCGACGGCCGAGCGTCGGTCGGAGATCGGCGCACCGGAGTTGGGGTCGTAGGTTGCCTGGTAGGTGTAGGTGAAGGGGGTGGTGCCCTGGCCGATTTCGGTGCCGGGGATGGTGGTGGTGGTCTTGGTCGGGTGGTAGGCGGTGTCGTAGGCCAGCACGGAGCTGGTGTAGGTGATGCCGGAGGCGCCGTTGACGTAGCGGGTCGAGGTGGCGGGTTTGCCCTTGAGGATTGTGTCGTAGGTGAAGCCGGTCAGCTGGTTGGCCGGCGCTGCCGTACCGGAGTAGGTGCCTGTCACGCGGCCGAGCAGGTCGTAGGCGTAGGCGATGGTCTGTCCGCGCGCGTCCGTGGTGGTCGCGAGACGGCCGTCGGTGTCGTAGGTCTTGGTGCTGGTCCCGGTGTCCGGGTCAGTACCCATGACCTCCCGGCCGCGCTGGTCGTAACCGTGGGTCCAGGTGTTGCCCGCCGCGTCCTTCTGCGTGGCCAGGCGGCCGTCCGGGTTGTAGGAGTAGGACGTGATGTCCGCGTCGGCCTGATTGCCGGTGGCGGTGGCGGTCTTGTACTGCCACAGCTGGGTCTTGTGACCGCGTGCGTCGGTGACCGTCGTGGTCGGGGTGGCGCCCGTGGGCGGTGTGACGTCGGTCCGGTCGGCGCCGGGGTAGGCGGTGGTCGTCGTGGTCTGGGTGACCCCGTAGGCGACGAACTGCTGGGTCACCGGGCGGCCGAGGCCGTCGTAGACGGTGGCAGTCTGCGCCGGGACCTTCTTGGTGTCGGTCTCGAACGGTGTGGTACTTGGTGCGGCCAGATCGTTGTACCAGGGGCTGTTGGCCCGGGTGACGCGGCCCTGGGAGTCGTACACCGTGTCGGTGATCAGCCGGCCCTTGTAGGCGGACAGTGCCGGTGTCGACTGGGACTGAACGGCCCGTCCCTCACCGTCCAGGATGTCGATCTTGACGGTGTAGATGTCGTTCGCCTGCTGGTTGGGGTTCCCCTGCAGGTCGGAGGTGGTCACGGTCGGAGGCACGGCAGCGCCGTTGACCACGCCCGGGAGTGTGTAGGCGAAGGCCTTGTTGGCGCCGGCCTTGGTGTCCCGGCCCGGCAGCCACACACCGGTCGTGCGGCCGAGCTGGTCGTAGGCCTCGGTGGTCGTGCGGCCGTTGGGATCGGTCACCGTCAGCGGCAGCGCGCGGGCGGCGTCGTACTTGGTGGTGGTGGTGCGGCCGGTGGCTGCGTCGCTTGCGCCGGCCGGGGCCGGGCTGGTGACTGTGATGCTGTTGGGCAGTTCACCCGCGTTGGCCGCGGCGTAGGCGGTGGTGACGGTTGCGCCGTTGGGGTGCGCGCTGTCGGTGGCGTCGGGGTCGGTCGTGCTGGTGATGCGTCCGTAGCCGTCGTACGTCGAGTTGGCCGCACTGAACTGCGGGGCCCCCGCAGAGTCGAAGTGATCGAGGGTGAGTAGGGCCGTCACGTCGTGTGCGGTGCCGAACTGCCCTGTGGGCTGACCGTCGTAGGCCGTCCTGGTCCAGGCGGTGGTGTTGGCGGCGGTGGGCGTGGCGGTGCATGCGTTGGCGCCCGAGACCCCGATGACCTCGGAGGGGAGAGCCAAGATCTGCGGGTTCGCGTTGTTGGACGCGTAGGTGGTGCGGGTGCAGATGTCCGGTAGGCCGTCGGCGGTGTCGGTCGAGGTGGAGATCCGGTTGCCGTGGGCCGGGTCGGTCGTCGTGGTCTTCGTCGTGGTGCGCCAGGTGCCGTCGGCCTTCAGCGAGCGGTTGGTGGTGGTCGCGGTGGTGGTCGCGTAGCGGGCGAGGAGGGCAGGCATGCTGCCCTGGTTATGTGTCGCCGTGGTGACCGGCCCGCTGGAGGTGTTCACCGTGTAGCCGGCGATGGTGCCGCCGGCCTGGGTATAGGTGTCGGACTCCAGAGCACGGCCGGAGAGCCAGTCGGAGTCGGTGACGTTGCCACTCATCGGGCCGCTGGCCTGGACGCTGCGGGCGGTGCCGTTGGCGAGCAGGTCGCCGTCCATGCCCTGGTAGAAGGTGGTCGATTTCTTCGACTGTGGGCCGTCGTTGCCGCTTCCGGATACTTCGGTGACGGAGGCGTAGCCGCGGAACTGGTCCCAGGTGCGGTTCTTGTCCTGGGGCGACGGCGAGTCGTTGCGGTGCCAGGCGGCCTTCCCGTAGGTGTAGTTGGTCACCATGGGAATCGAGCCCGGGGTGCCCGGGTTCAGCGTGATGCTGGTGACCGGGTACTTCAGGAACCAGTCGTCCACCGGTGCCGCGCCGGCGATGGAGCCCGGCGGGTTCCATTTGACGTTGTAGCAGGAGAGCGTGTCGCTGTCGGCGGAGGCCGGCATGACGTTGTTCGTCCGCGAGCAGTCGGCGGGGGCGTAGTTGACGCCGATGGTGCTGCCGGTCTCGGTGGTGATCAGCTGGATGCGGGGCCGGTTGTAGGCCGGCGGTGCGGGGACCAGGTTGGTGCCGTCCACGCGGTTGGGTAGCAGCTGGGAGGTGAAGGACACCGGGGGCAGGGTGATGGAGCTGCCGGTGGCCTGCGTGTCCTGGCCGGTGCGCTGGATGGAGGCGAGCCAGGGGACCTGGGTGTTCTCAGTGGCGTTCTGCACGTTGATGAACGTGTGGTTGAGCGCGTAGGAGTCCACTGTCTGGTAGGTGCCGTTGACCTTCACCTGGGTGGTGATGGAGGACAGCCACTTGGTGGTCCAGAACGTCGGACCGTAGACGGTGCACGGGTTGGTGGCGTCGCACTGCTGGTCCAGCGGGACATCAGGCCAGTTCGCCGCGTTGGCCGCGGTGCGCTGGGACGGATCGCAGGCCGCGGTGGAGGTGACGCACCGCTCGGAGGTGTTGAAGACGATCTTCGCGGCGGGGTTGTAGGCGCCGTTGTTGTTCAACTGGTCCGAGAGGAGCTGGCCGTAGCCGATGGTGGCGGGCACTCCGGCGCGGGTGTAGGCGGTGCTGGTGCCGTTGCCGTTGTTCTGGGCACCGCCGCGGGAGTAGTAGTTCGTCTCCGGGGCGTAGGTGTAGGTGGTCAGGTTGCCGTGCGGGTCCACGACGAAGTCGAGGTTCCAGCGCCACGCGGTCTGGCACCACGAGCCCTGGCCCTTGGCCGGGTCGTAGCACGGGTCGCCGCTGTTGGGGGAGTAGACCGGGACGGTCCACGCTGAGCCGCTGTCTGCGCCGAGTGTGGTCGGGTTGCCGTTCGCGTCCGGCACGTGGTTCAGGCCGAAGTAGGACACCGTGCCATCGGTGCCGGTGACCTTGATGTAGGAGCCGTTCCAGGTGCCGTTGGTGGCTCCGGTCAGGAACTGGATCTTGGTGCCGTCGTCGTCCTTGAGTCGCCAGGTGCAGGCCGACTGTTCCATCGCCGCTGGTGCATTGGACTGGCAGGAGGAGTCGTCGGGCACCAGCTGGCCGGAGTGGCCACCCAGGGACATGGTGAGGTTCGCGCCGCCCCAGCACTGGTCACCGGAGCCGGTGATCCCGTCCAGCGAGCACGGCTTGAAGGAACGCTCGACGAAGCCGGCGCCGAGGTCCCAGCCGTCGCCGATCCAGGAGGCCTGGGCGTTCGTCGAGGAGGTCCGCCCGTCCACCGACGCGGAGTCGTAGGCCAGCGACACCTTCGGGGCCGAGCCGACGAGCGCCGGCGGCACCTGCACGGGGTAGCCGTAGGTGAACGCGCCGGACGAACTGCCGGCGGCCCAGGACTGGGAGGGGCTGAGCGGAGTCGCCGCGTAGGTGCCGGCCCCGCTCGATGCCCCCGACACCACGCCGACCGTGGTCGAGGTGGTGGTGGACCCCGCGTACACCGCCCGGGCCGTGCCGGAGACGTCAGTGGCGGTCTTGGTGGCCGGAGCGGTCGAGGACTTCGCGATGCCCGTTCCGGTCAGCGGGACGTCGGCGACGAGCTTCTTTGCCGACGGGTCGTAGTGCGACTCCAGCGGCGTCTGCTTCCGACAATCGGCGGCCTGCGGCGTCGTCGTCGCGCAGCCGGGCAGGACCACCAGATGGGCGCGGGCGGCCCAGTTCGCGCCGAACGCGGCGTCCAGGCTCGTGGCGTCGACGCCTAGGCGTACGGGTGCGTCATCTCCCGAGCCGGGGCGGGTCAGGGTCACCGCCACGCCGGGGATCCCGGCGGTGGCCGAGGACTTCGCGTCGGCCATCTCGACCTGGATTGTCTGGCCCGCAGCGGATGAACCGGCCAGCGGCGCGACGCTGACCGGCAGCCCCGAGGCCTTGGTCTCGGCACCGGCCCGGGGCTTCTCGCCCTCACCCAGAGGGTGCGCCTCGGGTGCGGAGCCGAGCGTCACCGAGGCGTGGCCGCCGGAGAGCGGCTGCGGGTTCTTCGGCGGGGTCCAGGCCGGCGGCACCGGGTGCTCCGGCTTCGCGATCGGCACAGGTGCTACGTTCTGGCCCGCGACCGAAGGCGTCTTCGGCAGCGCGGTGTTCGGTGGCGACCATTTGCGCGAGTAGTCCGGCCCGTCCGCGGCAGCCGCGATCGGCAGCGGCGCCAGCAGGGATCCGAGTACGGCGACCGTCGTGGCGGCCGCCAGCCGTCCGCGTAGTCTCCCCCTCCCACCCTTTGCCTTCTCAAGGCCTGACCGTTGTATAAATGTCACGCTTTCACATCCCCCAGCAATGGGCCCCCGAATACGGGAGCCACGTCCTGTATCCGAACTGGCGGATGCTAGCTGACCTTGACAACGGACAGTCAAGCCTTAGTCGCCCGTGAGGATTCTCACGGCGATCAACGAAACACCCATTTCACTGCAAGTCATGACTTCGCTATCGAATTGAATTGGCCGATGTCAGCGCCTCCCCCTACGGTGCCTCTGGCCTGTGTCTATGCAGGTCTTCCGTGTTCTTTGGGGGGAGTTTCCCGTTTTGAACAGAAAGCGCCGCTACAACGGTGTGCCGCTCAGGGCGTTGACCGCGACAGCCGTTCTCACGCTCACCACCGGCCTCTCAGGTCTCAGCGCCCACGCCGCCGACGCACCGAACGTACCGTCGCAGGCCGCGATCGACGCCGCCACCGCGAGGCAGTTGCAGGAACGATCGCCAGCCAACGCAACTGAGACGGCCATCGCCCAGGCCAAGGCCACACAGAAGAACGTTCCGATCGGCTCGCTCACGACCGAGTACAGCGAGACCGTCGCCACCCCTGAAGGCCACCTCTCGCTTACCAGTCACCTGGAGCAGCAGCGCGTGCGCCGTAATGGTGTCTGGCAGGGGCTGGACGCCACCCTGGTGGCCAATCCGGACGGCACGTTCTCGCCCAAGTCCGCGGCGGGTCAGGTGGCGTTGTCCAAGGGCGGGGACGGGCCGCTGGCGACCATGACCAGCTCGGATGGGAAGAAGCTCGCGCTCTCCGCCCCGTTCGCGCTGCCGTCGCCGACCGTCAGCGGTGACAGCCTGGTCTACCCGTCCGTCGCCCCCGACATCGACCTGAAGGTCACCGCCACCAAGCTCGGCGGTCTGACCACTGTCCTGGTGGTCAAGACCCAGGCCGCGGCCGCCAACCCCGCGCTGAAGAACCTGCATTTCGGGACGACTCTCGACGGCGTCACGGTCAAGACCGACGAGCACGGCAACGTCACCGTCGTCGGCGCCGACAGCCAACCTCGCTGGGTTTCCCGCACCCCTCAGATGTGGGACAGCACCACCGCACCCGCTGCAAGTGCCCCCGCGACCGTGACGAAGACCGCCCTGACCTTCAGAGCAGCCGCGGCAGACACGCCCGCACCCGCACCGACGGATGCGGGCCAGGCCTCTGTCGGCAGTTCCGACGCCGGCCCCGGGACGGCCTCCAAGGTCTCCACCATGCCGGTCAAGGCCACCGACGCTGGCATCGACCTCATCCCCGACCAGGACCTCCTGGCCCACGGCACAGCCCCGTACTACATCGACCCCGACTATCTGCCCTGGACTCTGACAGGCAACTCCTGGACCTGGGTCCAGTCCTCCCACACCTCCAACAACTGGATGCACCAGGGCGGCACGGATGCCGATCACCCGGGCGTCGGCAAGTGCGGCATCTACCCCAACGGCGGCAGCTGCTCACCCGCTGACATCGAGCGCAGCTTCTACCAGTTCGACATCAGCGCGCTCGGCGGGGCGGTCATCGACTCCGCGACGATGAGCATGCAGGAGTACGTCTCCGCTGATTTCTCCTGCACCAACAAGTACCCGCTCAACCTCTACATCACCAACGGGCCGATCGGAAACGGCACGACCTGGTCCAACCAGCCCGGACAGCAGGGGGGGCCGCTCGGCGATACGGCCTGGGTGGGCGGCTCCGGACACGACCAAGCTTGCTACGGCAACGTGCCGTTCAGTTTCGACATCACCGGCGCGATGAAGCAGTACGTCAACTACGGGCAGCTGACCTTCGGCCTCTACGGCGACGAGAGTAACCAGTACGCCTTCAAGCGGTTCACCTACCAGCCCGCACTGTCCGTGATGTACGACCGGGTGCCCAACGTTCCCACCAACCCGTCGGTGTGGCCCGCCCCGACGACGGCCAGCCCCGCGGCGACCAATCAGGCCTGCGGTGACAGCAACGGCAACGACTGGGCCTGGCTCGGCGCCGGCTCCGCCCAGAACAACGCCGTCTGGCTCAACGCCACCGTCTCCAGCCCCGTCCAGTCCCAGGTCGCGACCTGGGACCACATCTGGGACTACAACGTCCCCGGTGTCCCCGACGTCGCGTCGGGCATGACTGCTCCTGTCAGCAACGGCGGCGTCACGAGCTTCCAGGTCCCCGCCAACGTCATCCAGGACGGCCACGCCTACGGCTACGGCATGGTAGCCAACGACACTGTGCGGAACATGCCGTCATCCGGGTCCACCCCGGCCTGCTACTTCAAGGTTGACCTCACCCCGCCGACCGTCACATTTCCCAGCACCGTCGCCGACACCAGCAAGCAGTTCCCGCCCAGCGGCAACGGCCAGACCCCCCAGCTCTACGCCGGCCAGAGCGGCGGCATCCCCTTCACCGCCACCGACCCCAACCCCAGCGGCGGCTACACCTCCGGAGTGGTCTGCCTGCGCTGGAGCTTCGACCCGCAACTCGTCGACTCCTCCTGGCAGTGCGGCAGCTCCATGCCCACCGGCCAGCTCCAGGTGACCGCCGGACGCTGGGGCACCAACGTCCTCTACATCCAGGCCGAGGACAACGCCGGCAACCTCTCCCCGGTCGCCCAGTACGCCTTCTACGCACCGTGGAACCCCAACAGCCCCGCTCCGACCTTCGGCGACGTCACCGGCGACGCCCTGCCCGACATCGTCACCGCCGACCCCAACGGCGACCTTCGCGCCTACAGCATCCCCGCCACCGCCGCGAAGGCACCGCTCGCCGCCCCGAAGGCCAACTCTCCCGGCCACGACTCCTGGGCCAACTACCACACCACCCACCGCGGCAGCCTGCGCGGCGGCAACAACGTCGACGACCTCATCGTCCACAAGGACGGAGACCAGAGCCTCTGGTACTACCAAAACCCCGGAAATGCAGGCGTCACCGGCTTCTTCGACGCCAAAAACCTCCTGGCCAAGCCCGCCTGTGACCCCAAGCTGACCGACTGCACCGGCTACAACGCCACCGACTGGTCCACCACCCTGCAGATCGCCGCCAGCGGCGACCCCAGCACCACCAAACTCGACACCAACAAGAAATTCATCAACCGCACCGGCCTGTTCACCATCGAGACCAGCCCCGACGGCACCGGCGCCCTCTGGTTCTACCCCACCTTCGGCGACGCCGTCTTCGGCTCGCCCACCAAGCTCGCCGCCACCGGCTGGAAGGGCTGGGACCTCATCTCCCCCGGCGACTGGACAAACCAAGGCCACCCCGGCCTGTGGGCCCGCAACCAGAGCAACGGAGACCTGCGCGGCTACACCTTTACCACCGGCACCATCGCCATCAGCGACGGTTACGGCGGCAGCATCGACTACCCCACCCTCACCGGCATCGCCACCGACACTAAGATCGGCTACGGCGTCACCACCGCCAACTGGCCCGTCATCGGCTCCGACGGCGACCTCACCGGCATCGGCTCACCCACCCTCTGGGCCCTGACCCCGGGCGGTGTCATCCAGACCTTCACGGGCCACTCCACCACCACCGACCCCTACTACACCTGGACCAACGGCTGGACCAACGTCCTGAGCGTCTACGCCGAGAACAGCCCCGTCACCTACGCCGCCCCGACCGGCAAGTGCGTGGACATCGCCGGCGCCGTCAACGCCAACGGCACCGCCGTCCAGTTGTACGACTGCAACGGCAGCAACGCCCAGAAGTGGACCTTCGAGCCCGACGGTAGCCTCCGGGCCCTCGGCCGCTGCCTCGACGCCACCGGCCGCGGTACCGCCAACGGCACCCCGCTGCAGATCTGGGACTGCGGCAACGCCGCGCCGCAGCAGACCTTCGTCCCCCGACCCGACGGCAGCCTCTACAACCCGGCGTCCGGTCGCTGCGCCGATCTCCCCGGCGGCACGGCGACCAACGCCACCCGACTCCAACTGTGGGACTGCAACAGCAGCCCTGCCCAGAAGTGGAATGCCCTGGTGCGCAGCTGAACACCAGAGCATCCAGCTGACCCGGACAAAGAGGTCCTGCTGATGCACTGACTGCCGTCCGGCGGTAGGCAGGGTCTTCGCCGGAGTGGGATTCTCGACTGCGAGTTCAGGCAGGGCTGGACCAGACACGAGAAAGCGGCTCTGGCTCCCAAGCGTTGGGAGCCAGAGCCGCTTTCCTTCGGAATGGCTCTCCCTTGGACTGCGAGTCGGAAGCCCACCGTGGCACTGGTCGCGGCCTCGACGGCCAGCTGTGGTTGTCTCACGCGCCCCAGATGGGAACGACATGGCGATGCAACCCCACGCAAGGCAGTGCAGCATGAAACTGCTAGCGCCATCCTGAACTGGGGAAACGCCCAGGATGGCGCAAGGCAGTGCAGGGCGGCGCGGGTGGCCTGACGACTCATAATCCCTTGGTCGTGGGTTCGAGTCCCACCCGCCCCACTTCTCCCACCCCCGTGCGGCCGTCGGCCGGGGGCTCAAGGCGCGGTGAGAACAGACTGTACGCGCGCCAATGCCCTCTGTGGCGATTACACGCTGAGGTTCACCCTCCCTGGGGATCCGGGTGCCGGTCGACCCGTGGCCTTCCGGGGGTCGCGAGGGGCCTGGCGGCCCCGCGGCGACAGCATCTCGCACAACTGGCCTGCCGGCATGCCGCGCGGGCATGTCGGCGGGCGCAACTCCCGCTTTCGGCACGGTCGCTGTGCCGCCGGGCCGAGGGTGGTCGAGGGTTGAGCCCGACTCCCTGGCCCGAAGGGAGAGTTGGCGCGTTCCGGCGGGTGGGGCTCCAGTGGGACCAGGTGCGGCGGTCGGGTTGATCGGCTGGGCCGATCGAGTGGCGGGTGCGAGTTCGGCCCTTTTCGGTCAGGCCGCCACGGTGATTTCGTAGGTGATGACGTACACATGGCCGTCCTGCCAGCCCTGGATCTGCTGGTAGGCGGGGGTGATGGTGGTCTCGACGACTTCCGTCCGGACCGACGCGGACGTCCGTTCGGCCGTGTTGGTGCAGGAGGCGGTGCTGACGGAGGCGGTGCAGAGCACGTCGTCGCCCTGGTAGTCGTCGTCGATCGTGCAGCGCAGGGCGATGGTCGCCCGTCGCCGGGGGCCGGGAGGGATACCGGTTGGGTGAAGTCCAGGCCCGACCACCTTCCCCTTGCAGTTCGTGGCGTGCCCGGAGCAGGCACAGACCAGGTGGGGGCCGTGGACGTGGGAGGGGAACCGGCCCTTCACGATCACGTCGGGGCAGTCGTTGGGGCACCGGTTGACCACCGTGGCCGTGTAATGGACCGCGTCGCCCCAGGCGGCCTGTTCCGGGCCGGACAGGAGCAGCGGTACCTAGACCGGCAGGGAGACGCGGAGGTTACGGATGCGGTGGACGGCGTGCGCCGTCCCGGTGCCGGCCGAGAAGCCGAGCTTGAAGGAGGTCGGGGCCTCCGTTGGCAGACCGAGGCAGTCGATCACCACGACGCCCTTCGGGTGCGCGTTGCCGAGCAGGGTCACCGTGAGCTACCCGGCGATCAGGGCGATCCGGGCGCGCAGCCCGTCCTGCCAGCCACCGTGGAAGCCCTCGGGAACCTGAGCCGATCAGCCAGGGGAACCCCCGTGTGCTGGCCCCCGGGGCCGCGGACGCCGGCCAGGCCGGGCTGTGGGTCCTGCCCGGCTCCCTCGCCGGCCGCCTCGGTGGCGAAGCCGCCGGGGTTGTCGAAGCCGATCCCGACGTGGCCCTTGCGCACACCGGGCTCCTTGGTCGAGCCCTGGTGGAGGAAGGAGTACCCCAGGCCGGCGCCGCGGGCCCCGGGGCTCGTCGTAGCCGAGGCGTCGAAGAGGTAGCAGCAGAAGCCGTTGCCCGCCGTACCGGTCGCGGGCGGGGTTCCGGGCATGAGGTCGAAGTCGATCACGATGTCGGCGGAGGACCGGAAGGACTCCTCCAGGACGGCGGCGCCCACCCGCTGCCCCTCGTCCGAGGTCAGCTCCAGACCGTCGGTGATCCGCGCCGTTCCCAGGAGAGTCCACTGGTGGTGCGGGGTGGGTCGGTCGAGCGCTTCGACGATGGGGAAGGCGGCGGTGGACATCGGTCCCCTGGGGGCGTGGTTGCCGTACGGGCTGCGGTGGCGCGGGTCTGGGCCCTACGGGGAGGGCACCGGGACGATGAGCCCCAGGTTCCAGCTGAAGTAGCCGACCACGTCCTCGCCCTTGATGATCTCGAAGTCGAGCCGGACGAACGGGTTGCCGGTCAGCGCGAGCTGGAAGGCCGTGACCTGGTCGGTCACGAGTTCCGCCGCGAACTCCGCTTCCTCGTGCGGGTCGTCCTTCACCCGGGGCAGCAGCGCGAGGTTCAGCAGCTGCTCGAACTCCGACACCGCGCCGGACTCGTCGAAACAGCGGTAGATCAGGACGCTGTGCTCCTCGTCGAACGGCAGCGCGGTCGCGCGCCACCGCAGGAAGTCGCCCGGCGCGGCCTCCAGCGAGAGTTCGCCGAACTCGCTGACCGCGTCCCCCCGGGGATTGAAGGCGTGGATGTCACCCGAATCGACCGGGGTCGGGTCGTGGCTGTTCCGGGACGGGTTCTCGTGCTTGTCGAGAATGGCGGCGACATCGAATACCGCGAGGATGTCGACGACCTTCGGAAGGGTGGGGGTTTCGCTCGTGATCGACACCTGGTGCTCCGTGCTCGTCGGGTCGTGCCGCTGCCTGGCCCGCGGGCGCCGGCCAGGCAGCGGGGGCGGTTCGCTACTTGACGGTGAGCTTCGGGTCCCAGCTGTAGTAGCCCAGGGCCTCGCCCTCCCGGCTGATGATCTCGAAGGAGAAGTGGTAGAACTCCTCGCCCTTCCTGAGCACCTCGGCGCTCCAGTAGTGGCCCGTCACGGTCTGGGACTTGAAGGACGGGTCGCCCGCCTGGCCGGTCAGGTACGGCAGGTTGGAGTCGGGTGTCAGGTGGTTGGGAGGGCTGATCAGCTTCTCGTCGCTGCCCACGTACTTGTAGAGCAGGGCGCTGTAGTTGGCGTCGAACGAGAACGTCGTCTCGCGCCAGCGGATCACATCGCCGACCTCCGCCTGGAGGTTCAGATTGGCTCCGGAGCTACCGATGATGTTGGCCTGCTTGACCATCATGTAGATGTACTTGTCGTCCGCCGGGACCGTTTTCGGGTTTTCCGGGGTGGAGCCGCTCGGCGGGTAATCCTTGAGGATGTCGTCCGCGTTGAAAGCGATGAGGACGTTGATGACTTCCGGACCTGACATCTGCACCGTTCCTGGTCGTGTGTGCGCGTAGTAGGCTGTCGCCAGCCTGCTGGCGGCCGCTGTTCGAGCCGTCAAAAACGACGCTACTGGCCGGGCTCGTGAAGCCATGGCGCCGGCCGTGTTTCTTATGGTGGCCGATCAGTTTGGGGGCGATCTGATGACTCTTGCCGCGCGCCTTGTCCCTGACATGCTGTGGGAGGCGTTCGGGAAGGTGGTGCGGCCCGCCGAGGTGGTCAGGCCGCAGGGCGGCGGCCGACGGCGGGCCGGGGACCGGGAGGTGCTGGCCGGGATCGTGTTCGTCGCCACGGTTGGTTGTACCTGGCGGGAGCTCCCGCCGGTGTTCGGGCCGAGCTGGCAGACGGTCTACCGGCGGTTCGCCCAGTGGAGCCGGGCCGGAGTGTGGGAGCGGCTGTACCTGGTCGCGGCGGAGGAGCCGGGGGAGCCGGGGGAGGCGGGGGAGGCGGAGTGGGTGCGCCACGTCGCGGCCGCGATCGATGGCCGGTCGGGACGGGGGCGGCCAAAAGAAACGGGATTCGACTCGAACGGTCAACCTGAACGGGTGAGTTGCCCCGGCCACCGGGTGATCGGTAGCAGTCGTGCTACGCGACGACACGGTGCATCGGCCGAAGTGGGGTCCGGTGCCGAGGCGTTGCTCTTTTCGGCGGAGTTGTGAGGACACGCCGGGCGCGTTGCGCACTGCGGGGAAGGATGCCTCGGCGGCTCCGAAATCGATTCGCCACCAGGCGACTTCGGTCCGCAGCCATGTCCGGTCGGCTCGGGGGCCCGTCGGCGTGCCCATTCCGCGGAGGAAGAGATGGAATTCATCGGCTATTTCACGCAGTGGTCGATCTACGGGCGTCAGGTCTTTCCCAGGACCATCGACGACAACGGGATCGCGGAACGCCTGACGATCCTCAACTACGCCTACCAGAACATCACTTCTGGTGATCTGCCGGCGAGTGAGGTGAATCCCGAGGGATACGACGGCTACCGGTTCTTCGAGGAGGTCCGGGCCTTCGACCGGACGAGGGCGGAGGAGGCGGACGGGTACGTCAACGCCGCCGATGCCGGGGCGGACTACCTGACCCCGTTCAACGCCGGACAGAAGAAGCCGTCGATCGGCGCGGACGATCCCGGTTGGGGAGCGCAGGCCCTGATGGGGAACTTCCACCAACTCGGACTGCTCAAGGCGAAACGACCGCACCTGAAGGTGCTGGTGTCGATCGGCGGCTGGACGTACTGCCGCAACTGGTCGGCCGCCGTCGCGACCAGGGAGCGCAGGGAGGAACTCGTCCGTTCCTGCATCGACCTCTTCATCAGGGGGAACCTGCCCAGTCCGATCTGGTCGACGGACCAGAAGTCCGGGAAGCTCGTCCGGACGGATCAGTTCCACGGAACCGGGGTCGCGGCGGGAATCTTCGACGGTGTCGACATCGACTGGGAATGGCCGGGAAGTGACCGGGGGTTGCCCGGGAGCAAGGTCGACAAGGAGCACGACAAGGCCAATTTCCTGGCGTTCCTCAAGGAGCTCCGCAAGCAGCTGGACGATCCGCAACTGCTGAAGGACTTCCCGCCGCGCGGCGGTAGGTACCTGATGACGGCGTTCCTGCCGGCCGATCCCGGGATCATGGCGGTCGGCTGGGACGCGGCGGAGGTCATGAAGCTCCTCGACTTCGGCAACATCCAGGGCTACGACTTCCACGGGGCGTGGGAGAAGGTCACGAACCAGCAGTCCGCGCTCCGCTCCTCGGCCACCGACCACCTCTTCGTGGATGCCGCGGTCGAGATGTGGATCAAAGCCGCGGGCGAGAGCGCCCGTTCGAAGCTCACCATCGGAGTCCCGTACTACGGCCGGGGCTGGTCGAACGTGGGGCAGGAGCACGAGGACGGACGGCTCAACTCGGCCGGTGGTGCGGCGGCCGGGAAGTACCAGGACGGCGTCAACGACTACCGCGAGCTCGCCGGGCTCGATGCCGCGCGGTACCCCGTCCGCTACCAGAAGGACTCCGCGGGCAATCCCGAGTATGCCTGGCGGTACAGCAAGGAGGACAAGGTCTTCTGGACCTACGACGACCCGAGCGTCGTCTACCGCAAGGCCGTGTACGCCAGGGAGCGCGAGCTCGGCGGCGTCATGGCCTTCTCGCTGGACGGCGACGACGAGCACACCGGGATCCTCACCCAGCACATCCGGGCCGGGCTGGACGGACAGAAGCCCCCGTCGAACGGCCCGAAGGGCGCCTGACGACGTCGGACCGCGTTCCCCCCTGGTGCGGTGCCGCGAAAAAGTGATATCACTTTGACAGCTGCAGCGGGCATCCGCGCGGCGCACATCGCACAGGGGGGGGAACCGGTCCCATGACCGCACCGCACGTCTCCGTCGAGGACGGCCCCGTCCTCGACCTTCCGGCTCCGAAGATCACCGAGCGGGTCATCACCGGAGCCGCCGGGCTGCCGGTGCTCGGCGCCGCGCTGCTCGGCGTGCTCGCCGGGTTGGGGGTGCTGATCACCGGAGGGGTCCAGATCAGCGGCGGCAGCAAGGGGGTGGGCATTCCGCTGGTGATCGTCGGGCCGCTGCTGGTGTTCGGCTCGCTGCTGACGCTGTGCGGCCTGACGGTCGTCTCGCCCGGTGAGGCCCGGGTGGTGCAGCTGCTCGGCCGCTACCGCGGCAGCATCCGGTCGGCAGGTCTGACCTGGCTGAACCCGTTCACCAGCCGCCGCCGGATCTCCACCCGGATCCGCAACCACGAGACCGAGACCACCAAGGTCAACGACGCGGACGGCAACCCGATCGAGATGGCCGCCGTGGTGGTCTGGCAGGTCGAGGACACCGCGATGGCAGTCTTCGAGGTGGACGACTACGTCGACTTCGTCGCCATCCAGACCGAGACGGCCGTCCGGCACATCGCCACCAGCTACCCGTACGACGCCCACCACGAGGGGCAGTTGTCGCTGCGCGACGGCGCGGAGGAGATCGCCCGCAAGCTGTCCGCCGAGATCTCCGCCCGGGTCGCCTCGGCCGGTGTGCGGGTCATCGAGTCCCGGATCACCCGGCTCGCCTACGCGCCCGAGGTCGCCCAGGTGATGCTCCAGCGCCAGCAGGCCGGGGCCGTGGTGGCCGCCCGGCGGCTGATCGTCGAGGGCGCCGTCGGTATGGTCGAGGAGGCGCTGGACCGGCTCGCCGAGCGCGACGTGGTGGAGTTGGACGAGGAGCGCAAGGCTGCCATGGTGAGCAACCTCCTGGTGGTGCTCTGCGGCGACCGGGGCACCCAGCCCGTCGTGAACACGGGCTCCCTCTACCAGTAAAGGGCGCGGCGTTGGCGACGGAACGGAAGAAGCTCCTGCTGCGACTGGATCCTTCGGTTCACGACGCGCTGGCCAGGTGGGCCGCGGACGAACTGCGCAGCACCAACGCACAGATCGAGTTCGTCCTCCGCCGTGCCCTCACCGAGGCCGGCCGGATGCCCAGCGGTGCGGCCCGGCTTCCCCGGCGCGGCCGACCGCCCAAGGAGAGCCCGGAGGGCGGCTGTCCCCCCGAGGACTGACCGCAGCGGCCGGGCGACCCGCAGATCTTTCCAGATCCTTCGGAGGCCGAGATGGACCTGCCCGACAATCTGCCCGAGAAGCTCTACCTGCTCGCCTACGACCCCGAGCGCGGGCGGCTCCGTACGACCAACCTGGACCTGGCCCTGCGGGCGGCGGCGCTCACCGAGCTCCTCCGCCGCGGGCTGATCCGTGACGACGGTCGGCACCCGGCCGCCGTCGACGGCGCGACCGGCGGGCTCGACCCGCTCTCCGCCGCGCTGCTGGAGCAGATCCGACAGGGGCGGCGGCGCACCTGGAAGAGCTGGATCGGGCGCCAGCGGAGGTCGGCGCGGGTGGTCCGCGACGGGCTCGTGGCCTCCGGCCGGATCCGGGTCGAGGTGCGACGGGTGCTCGGGTTCTTCCCGGTCGCCCGGGTCATCCTTCCGCAGCCCAGGGTGCGCAAGGCGCTGACAGCGAGCATCGCGTCGGCGCTGAACGGCCCGCTCAGCCGGGTCGATCCGGCGGACGCGGCGCTGGTCGCCCTGGTCGACGCGGCCCGGCTGGGTTCGGCCCTGACCTGGCGCCAGCGGCGCGAGTTCCGGACCCGGATCGACAAGCTGGCACCTGCCGCCGGCCCCGTCCCGCGTGCCCTGCGCCGGGCCATCAGCGCCCAGCACGCGGACGGCGGGGCGGGCGGCTGAACCGGCCGCACGGTTCCCGGCCGTGCGCGGCCCCGTAGGGTGGTCGGATGCTCGAACCCGCCCTGCTGCCGACCCCGCTGGTGGACTGCACCGACGAGGTGTTCGCCCGGGCCGGGGTGGAGCTGCGGCTGAAGCGGGACGACCTGCTGCACCCGGGCGTCCCCGGCAACAAGTGGCGCAAGCTCGCGCCCAATCTGGCCGCCGCCGTCGAGCAGGGCCACACCCGGCTGCTGACCTTCGGCGGGGCCTACTCGACCCATCTGCGGGCGGTCGCGGTCGCCGCCGGGGCGCTCGGGCTGGAGAGCGTCGGACTGGTGCGCGGCGAGGAGCTGGCCGGCCGACCGCGCAACTGGTCGCTGCGGGCCGCCGAACGGGCCGGGATGCGACTGGAGTTCCTCACCCGGTCCGCCTACCGGGAGGCCACCGGCCGGGCCGGTGCCGAGGACGCCGCGGAACTCCAGCGCCGCTGGGGCCCCGGCCTGGTGCTCCCGGAGGGCGGCTCCAACGCCCTGGCCGCGATCGGCGCGGCCGCGATCCCGGCCGAACTGCCCGGTCTGGACGGGCGCGACGTGGTCTGCTGCCCGGTCGGCACCGGCGGCACCCTGGCCGGCATCGCGGCGGGGCTGCCGGCCGGCGCCCGGGCGCTCGGGGTGGCCGTGCTGCGCGGGGGCGAGGGCTACCTGGAGGCGGAGGTGGCCCGGCTGCACCGGGCGGGCTTCGGCCGCGAGTTCGACAACTGGCGGATCGACCACGCCCACCACGGCGGCGGCTACGGCAAGGTCCCGGCCGAACTGGCCTCCTTCGCCGGGGAGTTCGAGCGCCGCCACGGCATCCCGGTGGAGCGCCGGTACGTCGCCAAGCTGCTCGCCGCGCTAGCCGACCTGGCCGCGGCGGGTGCCTTCGAACGCGGCACCCGCCTGACGGCCGTGGTCACCGGTCTGCCGGACCCGGAGTAGTCCGTCAGGAGCCGGAGGCCAGGATCCGGCGGCCGGAACCCGGAGTTCAGGACCCGAAGGTCAGATCGGCGCAGGGATCGGTGTCGGCGCCGCGGGTGTTCTCCGCTATGCCGGTGGGGATCCCGCTGGGCGCGGTGCTGCCGGGGGTGGGCGTGGCCGGGGGCGCGGTGACCGAGTCGAGCCGGGTGCCGGGCGCCTGGTAGTCCGCGCCGAGGGTGACGGTGATCGTGCCCGAGCCAGCCTCCTCGACCGCCCGGGCTCCGGGGAACAGGGCGGTGACCTGGTCGGCGGCGGCCTTCAGCCCGGGGTCGTAGGAGACCTCGGTGCGCTGCTTGCCGGGGTTGTTGGCGCCGAGGGTGACGTTGTGGAAGCCGCGGGCCTTGAGCGCCTCGGCGCCGGAGCCGGCCAGCCCGGGGGTGCCGACGCCGTTGACGACGGTGATCGGGGCGGCGGCCTGGTCGGCGGCGAGCGGGGCGTTCGGGGTGGGGCTCGTGCTCGCGCCGGCGGAGGGAGAGGCGGACGCGACGGCGGCGCCGGTGCCGGCGGTGATCTGCCCGTCCAGGGTGCGGTCCTCCTTCAGCAGCTTCCACAGGGTGTCGGCGTCCGGCTGGACCAGTCGCACCCGGTCCCCGGCGAAGCGCCAGGGAGCGGTGACGAAGGTGATGTCGGAGAGCTTGATGTCCTCCATCGAGCGGGCGAAGTCCACCAGCTTCATCGCGGTGCCGAGGCCCTCGTCCACGGTGAGCGACTTGGTGGCGGCGTCGGCCAGCGGCAGCAGGGTGGGCAGTGAGAAGCCCTCGCCCTGGACCTTCTTGATCATCGAGGAGAGGAAGGCCTGCTGGCGCCGCATCCGGCCGATGTCGGAGTTGTCGCCGATGCCGTGGCGGGCTCGCAGGTAGTCGACCGCGGTCTTGCCGGAGAGCTTCTGCAGCCCCTTCTTGAGGTGGATGCCGTACTGGTCGACGTCATTGGGCACGCAGGCGTCCACGCCGCCGAGCGCGTCGGTCATCGCGGCGGCGCCCTTGAAGTCGACCACGATGGTGTGGTCGATCCGCAGCCCGGTGAGCGCCTCCACGGTGTTCTGGGTGCAGGCCGGGTTGCCCTTGGGCAGCTCGCCGAGGCTGAACGCGGAGTTGAACATCTGGTCGTTGCGCGGCTTGCTCCAGGTGCCGTTCGCCAGCTTGCAGGACGGGATGGTGACCAGGGTGTCGCGGGGTATGGAGACGCCGACGGCGTGCTTGTGGTCGGCGTAGACGTGCACCAGGATCGCGGTGTCCGAGTTGCCGACGCCCTCGTCGCCGCCGCCCAGCGCGTTGTTGCCGTCGTCCCGGGTGTCCGAGCCGAGCAGCAGCACGTTGACCGGGACCTGGGCGCCGGGGCTGGCCGGGACGGGGGCGGGCGGGCGCTCGGTGGCGACACCGCCCGCGTCGAAGGTGGTGATGTTGCTGTCCAGCCGGTGGTAGAACCAGGCTCCGGCTCCCACGACCGACAGCACCAGAACGGCGGCCAGGCCGATGGCGGTCCGCAGGTACCGGCGCCGGCGCGTGCTGCTGCTCATCCTCCGTGCCCCCCGTCTTCAGGTGTCTCGCGTTCGGCGTTCGAACGTTAGACGTTCCGGAAGGCTGTTCGGTTACCCCTGGAGGGCAGCGGAATCGACCGCCGGAGCCGTGACGCTCGTCACGCTCCGGGGCCGGCGGCGCCGGTCAGCATCCGGCTGAGCAGGTCCCGCAGCACCGTCCGCTCCTCCGGGCCGAGCGCGGCGAGCGGCTCGCGGGCGAAGTTGAGCGACTCGCGCAGTTCCTCGGAGGCGGCCGCGCCGGTCTCGGTGGCGGCGACCAGCTTGACCCGGCGGTCCTGCCGGTCGGCCTCGCGGGTCACGAAGCCGCGGGCCTCCAGCCGGTCGACGATGCCGGTGATGTTGGAGGGCTCGCAGCTGAGCGTCTGGGCGATGTGGCGCATGGGCAGCGGGCCGCGCCGCAGCAGCGCCAGCACCTTGGCCTGGGCGCCGGTGAGCGAGCGGGCGGCGGCGGCCTCCTCGTACTCGCGGTGGAACAGTGCGACCAGGTTGGCCATCAGGTCGACGACCTCGCGGGTGATCTCGTCGGACTGCGGCGTGGCGGCCTCGGTCAGCTGAGTGTCCATGCCTCAGAGTCTACCTGAAAAGTTGACAACATGAACCTTTCATGCCCATCGTTACTTCAGTTGCTCAACCTTTCACCTGCCGACACCCCCCTTCGAGGAGCACCTCCATGGCAGAGCAGGCCACCCCCGCCACCGCCCGTGAATGGCACCTCGCCGCCCGCCCCCAGGGCTGGCCGGTGCCCACCGACTTCGCCCTGGTCGAGGCCCCGGTCCGGACCCCGGGCCCGGGCGAGATCCTGGTCCGCAACACCCACCTCTCGGTGGACCCGTACATGCGCGGCAGGATGAACGACGTGAAGTCGTACGTGCCCCCGTTCCAGCTCGGCCGGGCCATGGACGGCGGCGCGGTCGGCTACGTCGTCGCCTCCGCGGCCGAGGGCTTCGCCCCCGGCGACGCCGTGCTGCACGGGCTCGGCTGGCGCGAGTACGCCACCCTGGACGCGAAGCACGCCGTGAAGGTCGACCCGGCCGCCGCCCCGCTCTCCGCCTACCTCGGCGTGCTCGGCATGCCCGGCCTGACCGCCTACGCCGGGCTGCTCGCCGTCGGCGGCCTCAAGGAGGGCGACAAGGTCTTCGTCTCCGGTGCGGCCGGCGCCGTCGGCTCCTTGGTCGGCCAGATCGCCCGGCTCAAGGGCGCCTCGCTGGTGGTCGGCTCGGCCGGCTCGGCGGAGAAGGTCGCCAAGCTGGTCGACGAGTACGGCTTCGACGCGGCCTTCAACTACAAGGACGCACCGGTCGCCGAGCAGCTCGCCAAGGCCGCCCCGGAGGGCATCGACCTCTACTTCGACAACGTCGGCGGCGACCACCTGGAGGCCGCGATCGGCGCCCTCGGCGTGCACGGCCGGGCGGTGCTCTGCGGCGCGATCGCCCAGTACAACGACACCACCGCGCCCGCCGCCCCGCGCAACCTGGCGATGGCGATCGGCAAGCGGCTGCGCCTGGAGGGCATGCTGGTGGGCGACCACGCCGCCCTCCAGCCGCAGTTCGTCACCGAGGTGGGCGGCTGGCTGAAGTCCGGCGAACTGCGCACCGAGGAGACCGTCGTGGACGGCTTCGAGAACGCCGCAGAGGCCTTCATCGACCTGCTGCGCGGCGCCAACACCGGCAAGATGGTCGTCCGCCTGGACGGCTGACGTCCCATCAGGGAGCCGACCGCCCCGCCGCCCCGGACCGGGCGCGCGGGGCGGTTCGCGTGCACGGCGCAGGGGATCCGGCCGCACTACCGCATTCCGGCCGGATCCGAAAGTGCGTCATCCATCCTGCGCCGCCGCGCGGTACGGTGTTCCCGCCTGGCGATGGGGCCGTTCGGGGGAGAGATCCGGCCGAGGGGTAGACCTCGTTGAGGATTCGACTAGCATTGAGCGAAAGCCTGTCCGTTTTGCTCAATTTAGTAGCTTAATGTCGGTTAACGTGGGTAACTGTGGATCAACTGCAGGCACGAGGCAGCTGGGGAAGGCGACCCTCGTCCACAGCCTGGAGGTCCCGGTGACGACACGTGGAGTTCTCTACATCCACTCCGCGCCCCGCGCGCTGTGCCCGCACGTCGAGTGGGCCGTCGCGGGGGTGCTCGGTGTGCGGGTGAGCCTGGACTGGATCCGCCAGCCGGCCGCACCCGGGCATTGGCGCGCCGAACTCTCCTGGCAGGGGGAGCCCGGCACCGCCTCCAAGGTCGCCTCCGCGCTGCGCGGCTGGCAGCTGATGCGGTACGAGGTGACCAGCGAGCCCTGCGCCACGGCGGAGGGGGAGCGGTACAGCAGCACGCCCACGCTCGGCATCTTCCACGCCGTCACGGGCATCCACGGAGACATCCTGATCCCCGAGGACCGGCTTCGGGCCGTCCTGCTGCGGGCCCGCAGCGAGGGCGCCGACCTGGAGGCCGAGATCTCCCGGTTGCTCGGCAAGCCCTGGGACGACGAACTGGAGCCCTTCCGCTACGCGGGCGAGGGCGCGCCGGTGCGCTGGCTGCACCAGGTGGTCTGAGACCGTACGCACGACGAAGGGGCCGGCGCTCGCGGAGAGCGCCGGCCCCTTCGTGCCGGGTGCCGCGGGGTGCGGACCGGGTCAGCGGGTGCGGAAGGCCAGCACCACGTTGTGGCCGCCGAAGCCGAACGAGTTGTTCAGCGCGGCGATCCGGCCCTCGGGCAGCGGGGTCGCCTCGGTCACGATCCTGGCGTCCACCTCGTCGTCCAGCTCCTCGACGTTGATGGTCGGCGGGGCGATCCGGTGGTACAGCGCCAGCACGGTGGCGACGGTCTCGATGCCGCCGGCGCCGCCCAGCAGGTGACCGGTCATCGACTTGGTGGCCGAGACCAGGATGTGGTCGAGGTCCTCGCCCAGCTCCTTGCGCAGCGCCTTCAGCTCGGCGGTGTCACCCTGCGGGGTCGAGGTGGCGTGCGCGTTGACGTGCACGATCTCGGCCTTGTCCAGCTCGTTGCGGTCGAACAGGTCGGCCAATGCGCGGGCCACGCCGGCGCCGGTCGGCTCGGGCTGGGCGATGTGGTGGGCGTCCGAGGACAGACCCTGGCCGACCGCCTCGCAGTAGATCCGGGCGTTGCGGGCCTCGGCGTGCTCCAGCGACTCCAGCACGACCACACCGGCACCCTCGCCCAGCACGAAGCCGTCGCGGGCCTTGTCGTACGGGCGCGAGGCGCGCTCGGGGTCGTCGTTCTGCTTGGACATCGCCATCATGTTGGCGAACGCGGCGATCGGCAGCGGGTGGATCGCCGCCTCGGTGCCGCCGGCCACCACGACGTCGGCGCGGCCGCTGCGGATCATCTCGATCGCGTAGCCGATCGCCTCGGCGCCGGAGGCGCAGGCGGAGACGGGGGTGTGCACACCCGCGCGGGCGCCGACCTCCAGACCGACGTTGGCCGCCGGGGAGTTGGGCATCAGCATCGGGACGGTGTGCGGGGAGACCTTGCGGGCGCCCTTCTCCTTCAGTACGTCGTACTGGTCGAGCAGGGTGGTCACGCCGCCGATGCCGGAGGCGATCACGGCGCCCAGGCGCTCGGGGGCGAGCTTGGAGGAGTCGTCGGTGGCCGGGGTCTCGAAGCCGGCGTCGGCCCAGGCCTCTCGGGCGGCGATCAGCGCGAACTGGGCCGAGCGGTCCAGCTTCCGGGCCAGCGGCCGGGGCAGGATCTCGCCCGGCTCGACCGCGGTGCGCGCGGCGATCCGGACCGGCAGGTCCTCGGCCCACTCCTCGGTCAGGGCCGCCACCCCGGAGCGCCCGGCGACCAGGTTCTCCCAGGTCGTGGCGGCGTCGCCGCCCAGCGGCGTGAAGGCGCCGATACCCGTGACGACCACGGTTCGGTTCTCAGCGGTCACTGGTCTCTCTTCTTTCACGTTCGTGCGGGGTCGGCGGCGAGCCGAGGAAGGGCCCGGCCGGGCGCCCGGGTGGGGCGTCCCGGCCGGCGGATCGGCCTGGCTCGGGGGGAGCCGGGCCGACGGGTCAGCCGTCCGAGGCGTGCGTCACGCCGGACGGACTGGGCGACTCGTACGAGTCGGCTGATCAGGCGTCGGCGTTGGTGAGGATGTAGTTCACCGCGTCGCCGACGGTCTTCAGGTTCTTGACCTCGTCGTCCGGGATCTTGACGTCGAAGCGCTCCTCGGCGGCCACGACGACCTCGACCATGGACAGCGAGTCGACGTCCAGGTCGTCGGTGAAGGACTTGTCCTCCTGGACGTCCTCCGCCGGGATGCCGGCGATCTCGTTGACGATCTCGGCGAGACCTTCCAGGACCTCGTCCTTGGTAGCCATACTGGCTGCTCCTCTTCGGTGTTGAACGTGTCCGACCGTCAGCCGAACACGGGCTTGTGGATGGATGGGGCGAAACGCGCCTAGGGGAGCGTAACGACCGCCGCAGCGTAGACGAGACCCGCCCCGAACCCGATGATCAGCGCGAGGTCGCCGCTGTGGGCCTCGCCGGACTCCAGCATGCGCTCCATCGCCAGCGGGATGGAGGCGGCGGAGGTGTTGCCGGTCTCGGCGATGTCGCGGGCGACCGGCACCGACGCGGGCAGCTTGAGCGCCTTGATCATCGCGTCGGTGATCCGCATGTTGGCCTGGTGCGGGATGAAGGCGCCGAGCTGGTCGGCGGTTACCCCGGCGGCGTCCAGCGCCTGCTGGGCCACCTTGGCCATCTCCCAGACCGCCCAGCGGAACACCGGCTGGCCGTCCATCCGCAGGGCCGGCCAGGTGCGGCCCTGCTCCGGGTCCTCGGCCTGGCCGTTGATCGCGTCGGGCTTGGCGAAGGCGGTGTCCCAGGCCTGGGTCTGGGTGATGACGTCGGCCTGCGAGCCGTCCGAGCCCCAGATCAGCTTGCCGATGCCCGGGGTGTCGGACGGGCCGACGATCGCGGCGCCGGCGCCGTCGCCGAAGATGAAGGCGGTCGAACGGTCCGACTTGTCGGTCAGGTCGCTGAGCCGCTCGACGCCGATCACCAGCACGTACTCGGCGTTGCCGCCGCGGATCATGCCGTCGGCCAGGCCCAGGCCGTAGCCGAAGCCGGCGCAGGCGGCCGAGATGTCGAAGGCGGGGGCGGTGCCGCAGCCGAGCCGCTCGGCGATCTCGGTGGCGATCGCGGGGGTCTGCTTGAGGTGCGAGACGGTCGCGACGATCACGCCGCCGATCTGCTCGGGGGCGATGCCGGCCTGCGCGATCGCCTTGCCGGCGGCCTGCAGCGACATCTCGGCGACGCTCTCCTCCGGGCCCGCCCAGCGGCGCTCGGCGATCCCGCTGCGGGTGCGGATCCACTCGTCGGAGGAGTCGATCCACTCCAGGACCTCGGAGTTGGGGATGACCCGGACCGGACGGTAGCCGCCGACCCCGTGGATGCGGGCGTACTGCGCGCCGGTGGCGGGTCGGATCTGCGGCTTGGTCATGCCTGGTCCTCCTGGTCCTGCTGTTCCTGACCGCCGTGCTCCGCGATGAGCTCGCGGGCCTTGTCCAGATCGGCGGGGGTCTTCAGGGCGAGCGTGGCCACACCCTTCAGGTTGCGCTTGAACAGCGCGGTCAGCGTGCCCGCGGGGGACAGCTCGATGACGGCGGTCGCGCCCAGCTGTCCGAGGGTCTCCATGCAGAGGTCCCAGCGGACCGGGTTGGAGACCTGCGACACCAGGCGGGCCAGCACCTCGGCGCCGGAGCCGACGACCTCGCCGTCCTTGTTGGACACGTAGCGGACCTGCGGGTCGGCCACGGTCAGGCTCGGGGCCAGCGCGGCCAGCCGCTCGACGCCGGGGGCCATGTGCTCGGTGTGGAAGGCGCCGGCCACCTTGAGGGCGATCAGCTTGGCGCCGGCCGGCGGGTCCGCCTTCAGGTCCGCCAGCTGGGCCAGCGTGCCGGCCGCGACGATCTGGCCGCCGCCGTTGTTGTTGGCCGCCGTCAGGCCGTGCTCGGCCAGCTTGGCCGCGACGACCTCCGGGTCGCCGCCGAGCACGGCGGTCATGCCGGTCTCGGTGACGGTGGCGGCCTCGGCCATGGCCTGGCCGCGCTCGCGGACGAAGGCCAGGGCGTCATGGGCGCTGAGCACCCCGGCGCCGGCCGCGGCGGTGATCTCGCCGACGCTGTGACCGGCGACGGCGCCGACCAGCTTGCGGGCGACGTCCTCGTCCGGGAACAGCTCACGGGCGGTCATCAGACCGGCCGCGACCAGCAGCGGCTGGGCGACGGCGGTGTCCTTGATGTCCTCGGCGGACGCCTCGGTCCCGGCGTGCACCAGGTCGAGCCCGGCGACCTCCGACCAGCCGCGCAGGCGGTCGGCGACACCGTCGAGCTCCAGCCAGGGGCTGAGGAAACCGGGGGACTGGGCACCCTGTCCAGGGGCGACGATTACGAGCACGGTTCAACCCTCTCTCGCCAGGCGCCCAGGGGCGGGTAGGCGACGGTAACGAAGAAAACCATCCGGGATTGTATGGTCCCTACACTCCGGCTCAGCCGGGCTCCCCGGCGGCGGTGAGCCGGCCGAGGGCCAGTGCGATCCGCAGAGTGAACGCCGAACGTACGTCGGAGGGGGCGTACCCCGTGACGTCGGTCACACGTCGTAGCCGGTAGCGCACCGTGTTGGGGTGCACGAAGAGCATCCGGGCCGCCCCCTCCAGGGACGACGCCTGCTCCAGGTAGACACTCAGCGTCTCCAGCAGGGCGGAGCCGGCCTCGTCCAACGGTGTGTAGATCTCCTCCACCAACTGGGCGCGGGCGGCCTGGTCCCCGGCCAGTGCCCGCTCCGGCAGCAGGTCGTCCGCGAGCACCGGGCGGGGGGCGTCCGGCCAGGCGGCGCAGGCCCGCAGGCCGGCCGCGGCGGCGTGCGCCGAGCGGGTCGCCGACAGCAGGTCCGGCACGGTCGGGCCGATCACCACCGGGCCCGGCGCGAACTGGCCGATCAGCGCCCGGGCGGCGTGCACCGGCTCCTTCTCACCGCCGACCACCACCACCAGGCGCTTGCCCAGGACCCCGGTCAGCACGTTCAGCTTGGCGTACCGGGCGGCCCTGCGGATCGCCTCGACCACCAGCTCGCTGTCCCCGTCCGGGGCGCTGCCCATCACCACCCGGACCTGGCTGGGCTGGCCCCAGCCCAGCGCGGCGGCGCGGGAGAGCACCCCCTCGTCGGCGTCGCCGGACAGCAGGGAGTTCACCACCAGCGCCTCCAGCCGGGCGTCCCAGGCGCCGCGTGCCTCGGCCGCCTGGGCGTACACCTGGGCGGTGGCGAAGGCGATCTCCCGGGCGTAGACCAGCACGGACTCGCGCATGTCCGCCTCGTCGCCGGGGGCGGCCACCTCCTCGATGGCCTCCTCCATCACCTCGATCGTGGTGCGGATCAGCTCCACGGTCTGGCGCAGGGTGATCGCCCGGGTCAGCTCGCGCGGGGCGGTGCCGAAGACGTCGGTGGAGATCGCCCGGGCGGCCTCCGGGTGGCGGTACCACTCGGTGAAGGCCGCGATGCCGGCCTGGGCGACCAGGCCGATCCAGGACCGGTGCTCCGGTGGCATCCGCCGGTACCAGCCGAGTTGGTCGTCCATCCGCGCGATCGCGGCGGTGGCCAGCTTGCCCGAGGACTTCTCCAGCCGCTTGAGCGTCGCGGCCCGGCGCTCGGCCCGCTCGGCGGCGTTTCTGCGCTCCTGGGCCGTCAGACGGGGCGCGGGGCGGCCGGGGCGGTCGCGGCCGCCCCGGGGAGCCGGACTGTTCCCGGTGGGATCGGCTGCGGGAGTGGGATCGCTCTTGGAGTTCGCGGAAGCGGCTGGCACAAGGACAAGACTGCCTCACGCGGGTGACTGCTCGTGCACACCCCCCGGCGCGGGGGCCCGGTGGTCCCGGTCACACCCGGGGGCCGCGGGGCGCGCCCGTGCCCGGGGACGGGCCGCCCGGCACAGTACGGTGGGGCCCGTGACCGACGCCGCCGCCCGCCCCCGTGCCGACCTGCGCCGCACCGCCGAGCGCTACCGCTCCACCCCCGCCGAGGGCGTCGAGACCCGGCACGCGTTCTCCTTCGCCGGCCACTACGACCCGAAGAACACCCACTTCGGCGCGCTGCTCGCCTGCAACGAGGAACTCCTCGCCCCCGGCGCCGGGTTCGAGGAGCACAAGCACCGGGACACCGAGATCCTCACCTGGGTGCTGGAGGGCGCACTCGCCCACCGGGACTCGCACGGCCACAGCGGGGTGGTGCGCCCGGGCATGGTCCAGCACCTGAGCGCGGGTTCCGGGGTCACCCACACCGAGCGCAACGTCGGCGGTGCCACCGGCCCGGTGCGCTTCGTCCAGATGTGGCTGCAGCCGGACGAGTTCGACGCCGCCCCCGCGTACGGGCTGCGCAAGGTGGAACCGGCGGACGGCGGGTTGACGCTGCTGGCCTCCGGGCTGGAGCGGGATGCCGGGACGGACGCCCTGCGGCTGCGCCGCGGCGACGCCGCGCTCTGGCTGGCCACCGCAGGCCCGTGGCAGCCGCTGCCGCAACTGCCGGCGGCGCCCTGGCGGTACGCGCACCTGACGGCCGGCACGCTGGGCTACCGGACCGTCCCGGGGCCCAAGGGCGCCGGCCGGTCGATGGTGCCCGGCGACAGCGTGCGGATCACCGGCGAGGCCTTCGCCGACCCGGCGGCCGGCGAGACCGGCGCCCAGCTGCTGCTCTGGGAGATGCACTCGCCGGTCTCGTACGGCTGAGGTGGGCCGGTCCGCGAGTCCTTCAGTTCTTCAGTTCGGTGAGGACGGCGTCGGAGAGCGGCGGCCAGGCCTCGACGGCCCAGGGGCCGAAGTCCCGGTCGGTGAGCGCGATGCAGGCCGCGTCGGCCTGCGGGTCGACCCAGAGGAAGGTGCCGGACTGGCCGAAGTGGCCGAAGGTCTCGGGGGAGTTGGCGGTGCCGGTCCAGTGCGGGCTCTTGCCGTCGCGGATCTCGAAGCCCAGGCCCCAGTCGTTCGGGCGGCGGTGTCCGTAGCCGGGCAGCACGCCGCTGGTGCCGGGGAAGGCGACCTCGCGGGTGGCCCGCCGGACGGTGGACGGGTCCAGCAACTGGGGGGACTGCAGCTCGGCGGCGAACCGGGTGAGGTCGGCCACCGTGGACAGGCCGCCGGCGCCGGCCGGGGACTTGATCGCGGTGTTGATCAGGGTGTCGTGCATGCCCAGCGGCTCGAACACCGCCTCGGCGACGTACTGGTGGAACGCGATCCCGGCGGCCTCGGCCAGGGTGCGGGCGAGCACGTCGAAACCGGCGTTGGAGTAGAGCCGGCGGTTGCCGGGCTCGGCGAACAGCCGGTCCTCGTCGAAGCCGAGGCCGGAGGTGTGGGCCAGCAGGTGGCGGACGGTGGAGCCGGGCGGGCCGGCCGGGTCGTCCAGCTCGAACACGCCCTCCTCCAGGGCGACCAGGGCCGCGTAGGAGGTGAGCAGCTTGGTCACCGAGGCCAGCGGGAAGAGGTGCTGCTGCGGACCGTGGGCGGCCAGCACCGCGCCGTCCGACCCCCGGACCACCGCGGCGGCGGCGTGGGGCACGGGCCAGTTGTCGATCATCCGCAAGCTCTCCATGCGGTCGACTCTAGCCGGGCCCGGATCGGGGTGGTGGGGCCACCCGGCTGGGCGGCTTGCTTGGAGTGCACTCCAACTCGGTAGCGTCGTTCCCGTCTACAGGACAGGGGGAATCGATCATGGCCACACCCGCACGGGCCGGGGCCGGGCTGCGCAGCTGCGCCGAGGTGTACCAGGGCCCGGCCGGCGAGCCGGACCACACCCCGCGGCACACCATCAGCGAGGTCGCCGCGGCCAGCGGGCTGACCGCCCACACCCTGCGCTGGTACGAGCGGATCGGCCTGCTCGACCCGGTCGACCGCGCGGTCGGCGGCCAGCGCCGCTACTGCGACGCGGACCTGCACCGGCTGGCCTTCCTGGGCCGGCTGCGGCTGACCGGGATGTCGGTGGCGGACATGCTCAAGTACGTGGACATGGCCCGCCGCGGCGAGGAGACCTACCCCGAGCGGCGGGAGCTGCTGGAGGCGCAGCGCGAGGAGGTCCGGCAGCGGATCACCGACCTCCAGGCGACGCTGGCCGTCCTCGACCACAAGATCGATCTCTATGCCGGGAAGGTCGCCGACAGTGCCGGCGCCCCCGTCCGATGCCAGTACCAACGACCAGAGGAAGAGCAGAGCGCATGACTCACCCCGTCCTTCCCACCGCCCCCCTCGGCACCGACGGCCCGCTGGTGGGCGTCCAGGGCCTCGGCTGCATGGGCATGAGCGAGTTCTACGGCCCGACCGACTCCGCCGAGGCGCTCGCCACGCTGGACGCCGCGCTGGACGCCGGTGTCACGCTGTTCGACACCGCGGACATGTACGGCTCCGGCCGCAACGAGGAGTTCATCGGCCCCTTCGTCCGGGCCAACCGCGACCGGGTGGTGCTCGCCACCAAGTTCGCCATCGAGCGCGACGAGAACGACCCGACCAAGCGCGCCATCCGCAACGACCCCGCGTACATCCGCGGTGCCGTGGAGGGCTCGCTGCGCCGCCTCGGCGTGGACGTGATCGACCTCTACTACATGCACCGCCGCAACCCGGAGGTGCCGCTGGCCGAATCGGTCGGCGCCATGGCCGAGTTGGTGCAGGCCGGTAAGGTCCGTCAGCTGGGCCTGTCCGAGGTGACCGGGGCGGAGCTGCGCGAGGCGCACGCCGTCCACCCGATCGCCGCGGTGCAGTCCGAGTGGTCGGTGTTCGCCCGTGACGTCGAGCGCTCGGCGGTGCCGGCCGCGGCCGAGCTGGGTGTCGCCTTCGTGCCGTACTCGCCGCTCGGGCGCGGCTTCCTGACCGGCGCCTTCCAGGACGCCGCGAACCTCGCGGCGGACGACTTCCGCCGCACCCACCCGCGCTACACAGGGGAGAACGCCGTCGCCAACGGCGAACTGCTCACCCCGCTGCGGAAGATCGCCGAGGCCCACGACGCGACGCTCGCCCAGGTCGCGCTGGCCTGGGTGCACCAGCGGGCCGAGGTGCACGGTCTGACCGTCGTGCCGATCCCCGGCACCCGCAAGCGCAGCCGGCTGGCCGAGAACACCGCCGCGGCCACCCTGCGGCTGAGCGCGGAGGAGCTGGCGCTGCTGGAGCCGCTGGCCGGGCAGGTCGCCGGGGACCGTTACGCGGACATGCGCAACACCTCGGTCGGGCGGGAGTAGCGCCTGCGGGGTCCGGGGAGTCGGCGACTCCCCGGACCCGCAGCCTTCGGGCCCCGGGGAGCTCAGACCTTGCGGCCCATCCAGGCGGCCAGCCGGGTGTGCACGTCGGCGTCCGCCGAGGCCGGCCGCACCGCGCCGAACGGGACGCCCTCGACCCGGCTCGCGGGCGGCAGGACCAGCTCGGCGACGGCCAGCGCGGTGTGCGCCAGGGCGTCGTCCAGGACGAAGCCGTTGTCGAGGGCGGTGGCGATGTCCCAGGAGTGGGTCACGGTCTCCATCACGTAGCCGCCGACCACCATGCCGCCGGGCACCTCGCCCCAGGGGGCGAAGGTCGGGCGGCCCAGCTTGGCGTCGTCCGCCCAGGCGGCGGTGGCGCGGGCGGTGGCGCGGGCGAGCGCGGCCGGCCAGCCCTCGTCGGACGGGTCCTCGATGGCCGGCACGATGTCCTGGGACCGGCCGCCCTCGCCCAGGTAGGCGAACCGGTGGACGCCGCCGACCACGTGGTTCAGCAGCTGACGCAGCGTGAACTCCTCGCACGGGGTGGGCCGGTCGAGGTCGGCGGGGGTGACGGCGGCGAACAGCTGCGCCAGCTGGCCGAGGGCGGTGAGGTACTGCGGGCGGGCGTCCTGGACGGCGCTCATCTGCGTTCGGCTCCTTCGTACGGTGTGGTGTTGCGCGGTGCGGTGTGTGCTGCGCGGTGCGGTCTTTCGGGCTCGGAACGCAATCTCCCAGTAAAACCTGACAAGCGCCGTCAGGATTGTTGGGATTCTGGTGCCATGAAGGCCGAACGCCTGCTCTCGATCCTGCTGCTGCTCCAGACCCGGGGCCGGGTGCCCGCCACCGAACTGGCCGAACGGCTGGAGGTGTCCGTCCGCACCATCTACCGCGACGTGGAGTCGCTCTCCGCCGCCGGCGTGCCGGTGTTCACCGAGCGCGGCCGGCACGGCGGCATCGAGCTGCTGCCCGGCTACCGCACCGACGTCACCGGGCTGACCGCGGACGAGGCCCGGGCGCTGTTCGTGCTCTCCGCCCAGGGGGCCCACAGCGACCTCGGGCTGGACGGCGCGCTCGGCTCGGCGCTGCGCAAGGTGATGGCGGCGCTGCCCGCCCCGCACCGCCCGGCCGCCGAGCGGATCAGCGAGCGCGTCCTGGTCGACCCGGCGCGCTGGATGCAGAACCCCCAGGCGGGCACCGGGAGCGGGCCCGACCTGGGCGAGTTGCAGTACGCGGTGTTCGCCGACCGGCGGCTGCGGCTGCGCTACCGGCACAGCGGCACGCCCGCGCCGGTCGAGTACACCGTCGACCCGTACGGGCTGGTGAGCAAGGCCGCGGTCTGGTACCTGGTGGCCGATCTGGGCGGCGAGCCGCGGCTGTTCCGGGTCGACCGGGTGCTGGACGCCGAGACCACCGGGGAGGCGGTGCGCCGCCGGGCCGGGGTGGCGCTCGGCGAGGTGTGGGCGGCGCTGCGCGAGCAGGTGGAGCGGCTGCCGAAGGACCTGCCGGTGCGGGTGCGGGTCCGGCGCGGACGGCTGGACATGTTCCTGCGCATCCACGGCGGCCGGGTCACCGCGGCGCCGCCGGAGGCGGGCACCGGGCCGGCCGAGGAGTGGGTCGAGCTGGCGATGGCCTTCCCGGCCGCGGCGGCCGTCCGCTCGCTGCTGGCCTTCGGCGCGGAGGCCGAGGTGCTGGGCCCGCCGGCCGCCCGGCGCGAGCTGGCGCGGGCGGCGGCGGAGGCCCTGCGGCTGTACCAGGAGCAGCCGACCTGACGGGGACCGGGACCGACTGAGCCGGACCGACTAGGAGCCGGACTGGGGCCGGACCACGTCGCGGTAGTCCCCGAGCGAGATCGCCGCGAAGTTGTGCAGGCTGTCGGTGCCGTCGGTGAAGTAGCCGTTGTGGCCGGAGGCCCGGGCGGAGGAGATCTGCTCGGCGCCGAAGCCGCTGCCGGTCGGGTCGGCGCCGTGGCCGAGCTTGCCGACCTCCAGGAACGGGACATTGCCGATCCAGTCGCTGGGGTTGCGGGTGGCCCACACGTGCACGCCGCGGCCCAGGTCGCCGGCGGACTGCACGCCCATGCCGGGGCTGCCGAACACCATCATGTCGGTGATGCCGGAGGTGTCGGAGGGCGAGGCGGCCGCGCGCGGGATCCTCGGGGCGGCGGTGCCGCAGACCACCGAGCCGTACGAGTGGCAGAGCAGCGACGGTGGCGCGTCCGGCCGGGTGGTCTCCTTGAGGCCGGCCAGTAGCCGCTCCAGGCGGGGCGCGGCGACGTCGGCGAGCCGGGAGGTGGCGGCGTCCGGGCCGAGGCCGGAGGGGGTGACGTACCCGGTCCAGGCGATCACGGCGGTCCGGGTGCCCGGGGCCTGGCGCTGCTCCTCGGTGTACAGGGCGCGGGCCATGCCGGCCGGGGAGCGCAGCGGTTCGGCGGTCTGGTCGAAGTGGCCGAGGTCGGCGTCCGAGCCGGGGACGAGGACGGAGATCCGCTCGGCGTCGGCGAGGTCGCCCCAGACCTCGGTGACCAGGCCGCGGCCGCGCGGGTCGAAGGCGAGGACCTGCCGGTCGGGGGAGAGCAGGTGCTTGACGTCGTTGGCGCGGGAGACGGCCAGCGCTCGGGTGTCCGAGTCGAGCTTCTTGTCGGCCGCGCGGACCCGGGCGGCGTCGCGCTCGTCGGCCAGGGCGATCCGGTTGGCGCGGTAGCGCAGGTCCAGCGGGGCGCCGTCGTAGTTGCCGACGACCAGCGGGTACGCCTTGACCAGCCGGTCCAGCTCGGTCGGCGCGAGCGAGGCGAAGAACGCGGCGGCGTCGGCGGGGCTGGTGGTGGCCGGGTCGGGCAGCAGGCGGCCGAAGGAGTGGTCCTTGATCCAGGCGGCGCTGCCGGCCGGGGGCGTGGAGATCGCCAGCTGCTCCGAGGAGACCGCGGCCGCGGCCGCCGAGGCACCGGCGTCGGCGAGCACGGCACAACCCGCGAACGCCCCGATCAGTACCCGCTTCCAGCGTCGACGGTTGCGCACCGCACCAACTCCCTTGGGGCCCGTCACCGTTTCTCGGGCGGTGCCCGGAGGGTGCGATTGGACTGCTGAACTTCCCTGGGCAAGCGTAGAGGTCACGGGAGGGTGACGGACCCGCCTAAACTGTGGGATGGATCACATGAACCGGGGGTGTCTTTCCAGCGTCTCCGAGTAGCTGGTAGTGCGGTGTCAGCCGGAGTGCCGGGCGTCGAATCCGGCGACCACCCGCTTGGGCGCCGTGCGCCGCCAGGCCTCGGTGACCAGGTCGTCCAGCTCCTCCCGGTCGACCAGGTCCAGCCTGACGCTCACCCAGCCGTGCCGGCCGACGTACCGGGCGAAGGAGAACACCTCGGGCTCGGCCGCGATCAGTTCGGCCTGGTCCTCGCGGGAGGCCTTGAGGGTGATGCTGTCCCCGTCGGGCGCGCCCATCGCGAAGACCTTGCCGCGCACCCGCAGCGTCTCGATGCCCCAGGTCGGCTCCTGGGCGGCCTCGGGAAGGCCCAGGGCCATCGCGCGGAACTCGTCGAACGTCACCATGGCCGCAGGGTAGAGCAGGGCTCGGACAGCGCGCCCCCGGGGTGCGGGTCGGCACACCGGGGGCACGCGTCCGGAGAGTGGGTCCGGAGGGTGGGACCGGCTCAGCCGAGCGAGGCCCAGTTGTCGCAGGTGCGGTCGCCGTCGACCAGCCGGTCCGGGTGGCCGCTGCCGTCGGCGATCGAGATCCGGCGGTAGCTCTGGCCGCAGAACACCCAGAACTCGCTGTTCCCGCCGACCCGTTGGCGGTCCGGGACGGGCAGGAAGCAGTCCACCCGGCTCAGGCCGTTCAGCGAGGACCACTGGGAGAGCTCGCGGTCGGTGCGCTCGCGGACGTCGGTGTGGGCGGAGCCGTCGGCGATCGAGATCAGCCGGTACTGCTGGCGGCCGCTGGTGGTGTGGAAGCACCAGTACCAGCTCTTGCCGCCGACCCGCTGCTGGTCCGGCACCGGCAGCCAGCAGTCGACCTGGCCGACGCCGCTGAGCGAGCCCCAGTAGGTGAGGTCGCGGTCCGGGCGCTCCAGGGCGGTGGTGTACCGGCCGCCGGCGCAGGTGATCGAGACCAGCCGGTACTGCTGGCGGCCGATGGTGCTGTGGAACACCCAGTACCAGCTCTTGCCACCGGGGTCCTGCTGGTCCGGTACGGGCAGCACGCAGTTGACACGGCCGACGCCCTGGAGGCAGGTCCAGCAGGTCAGCCAGGCGTCGTCCTCGACCTTGCGGTCGGTGTGGGCGGAGCCGTCGGCGACCGAGATCAGCCGGCAGCGGTCGCCGTGGAAGGCCCAGTACTGGCTCTGGCCGTTCCGGCGGTACTGGTCCGGGACGGTGACGAACTCGTCGCAGGGGTAGGCCTTCACCGGCTGCGGCTTGGGCAGGCCGCCGGTCTGGGTGCCGGTCTGGCCACCCGTCTGGGTGCCGGTCTGGCCGCCGTTCTGCCGGCCGACCGGGGTGAGCCGCCCCTCGCAGAGCCCGCGCAGGATGCTCAGGGACGGCATGAAGGCGTACACCGAGCCGGTGGTCCGGACGAACTGCGCGAAGCTCAGCGGGGTGTGCTCGATCAGGCCGCTCGCGTCCCGGCTCTCGAAGTCGACCGGGGTGATCTCGCGGCTGTCCGGGTCCAGGCAGTTCTGGGTGACCGGGTCACGGCCCGGTACCGGACGGGGTTTGGCGTGCCCGGGCGGGGTGTTCCCCTGGCTGTCCCGGTTCGGCGGGAAGTTCGGCTGGTCCATCCAGTCGACCTGGATGAACTCGAACTGCCGCTGGATGTCCGCCTGGTAGCAGATGAACAGCAGGCCGCGCGGGTCGTCGGGGCCGCCCGGCCCCTCGGAGGCCGGGTCGAACGGGGCGCCGTACGGGGTGCCTCGGCGCATGATCCGCCGGCCGTTGAGGTCCTTTGCGTCGAACGGGGTCTTGTCCGGGGCCTCCTGGAGGCCGGCGCGTGGTTCGGTCTTGCGCAGGTGCGACCAGAGCGGGGTGACCAGGCCCTCCGGGTCGTCCCGGAAGGTGAAGTCGTTGTCCTTGGCGGCGTCCGGGTTGTTCGGCACGTCCCGGTCCGGGTGCTTGCAGACCGGTGCGCCGGAGCGCCAGCGGCCGACCATCCGGGCGGCCAGCCACTCCGTGGTGGCGTGCTCCGGGACGGCCTTGGCGCTCCTCAGCTCCTCCAGCTTGACCGCGACCTGCGACCACCAGCCGGGCACGTCCTGGGCGAGCCGGCGGATCACCTGGAAGGAACCGTCGCGGGCCCACTCGGGGTACTGGCTCGGCGGGCCGCTGAACTGGTCGTTGGGCAGCCCGCAGATGAACTCGCCGGCCGGGATCAGCCGGGTACCCGGGTGGCCGTCCACCTCGTCCGGATTGCTCGGGTTCGGCTGGTCGAAGCCCCGGATGCCGGGCTCGCTGATGCCGTCCTTGAAACCGAAGTGCTCCTTGCCGCGCCGACTGCCCAGCAGGGTCTGGGCGTTCTGCTGGTAGACGATCAGCACCCGGCACTCGGCGGCGGCGATCCGCTGGGCCTCGATCGCCGACTGGAGGTCCCGCTCGGTGTCCGCGGAGATCTTCAGCACGGCGTGGATCGGCTGGTTCGTGCCGTTGCCGAACAGCCAGGTCTCCGGGCGGTTGTCGCCGGTGTCGCCGAGGGCGCCCGCCCGCTTGGCCGAGCCGTCCTTGAAGGCCTCCAGGCCGCCGCCGACCGGTGGGGGCGTGGGGAACGGATCGCTGCCGGCCAGCATCCGCATGCCCTCGTAGGTGAAGCTGACGCCCAGCCAGGTGGCGGTCAGCGACTTGGGGTCGTCGCCGCCGGCGGCCTGTTTGGCCTCGCTGAACCGTTCGTTGAACGCGGCGACCTCGCGGGTGGTGGAGATCTGCGGGGTCAGCCGGCGCAGCCAGTCGCGGGCCCGGGCGGCGTCCTCGAACTTCAGGAACAGGACGCTGACGTTGTCCTTCTTGAAGCCGGCCAGGATGTCGCCCTGGATCTCCTCGCTCTCGCGCAGGCTCAGATCCGTGGTCATCGTTCTCGGGGTTCCTTTCGGGGTGCAGGGGGGATCGGGGGGCAGGGGGGATCAGGCGGAGGGGCCGAGCTGGACCCACTGGGCGACGCTGGGTACGCCCTTGTCGCTGAGCAGGAAGAGCAGGTACCAGCCGGGCGGGGCGGCCTTGGCATCCGGCGGGGCCTGGAACTCCAGCCGGTTGCCGGCCCGGCTGGTGAGCCGCAGGTCGACGTAGCGCTGGCTGGTGTTGACCGAGTGGGTGGAAGTGGTCGGCGCCATCAGGACGGCCCTGCCGGCGAGGGCCGGGGTGGTGCTGGTGACGGTGAACTTCCTGTCGTAACCGATCGGCGCGGTGGGCGCGTTGGCGAGTGCGGGCCGGTCGCCCTGGTGCAGGTAGGGCGGTTCGTAGATCTCGATGGTGCCGTTCATGGTGATCGGGCCGGAGGTGCCCGGGACGCCGTCGACGGTGCCGTTGATGTCCGTGTTGTTGGCCATCTGCTGGAGCTCGTCGCCGGTCACCATGACCCGGCCGTCCGGCAGCACCACCGCGTTGGAGTGGTAGCCGCGCGGCAGCCGCTGGACCGGGCCGAGCTGCCAGTCGCCCTGGTCGTCGCGCAGTTCGATCTGGCGGTACTTGAGGTCGGCGTTGGGGTTGTACGGGCCGTTGCCGTAGTCGCGGATGTCGTAGGCGCCGTTGACCGTCATCAGTCGGCCGTTGGGCAGCAGCAGGGTGTCGTCCTGGGTGCGGCCGAAGGCGCGGGACTTGTCGGCGGTCCAACTGCCGTTGGAGAAGCGCAGGGTGCTCGGGTTGTCGCGGTCGCCGCCGAGGATCAGTGCGGAGTCCGGGCCGTTGGCTCCGCCGGGCAGCATCACGGCGGAGCCGTAGTTGCGCTTGCGGCCGTCGGGGCGGGCGGTGAGGTCGGTGCGGGTCTCGGCGACCGGGTCGAACTTCCACTGCTCGTCGGCCGCGCGGCCGAAGCCGTAGACGTTGCCGTCGTTGAGCGAGAACAGGTGCGGGTAGTCGAAGCTGAACGGCGCGTCTACCTTGAACCGTTCGACCGGGGTGTTGGCGGGGGTGTCGGTCTTCTTCACCGGCACCGGGAAGGCCTTGGCGGGGAAGCGCTCGACCACCGGGGTCGGGGTGCCGTAGCCGAGTTCGGACTGGCCGGACATGATCAGCTGCCGGCCGTCGGCGCCGGTCACCACCGAGGGGTACCAGCGGCCCACCGACATGTCGGGGTTGCGGGTCCAGGTCTCCGTCCACGGGTCGAAGACCAGCGAGAGCTTGGCGCCGGTGCCGCCGTTGCCGCCGAGGTTGCCGCCGAAGACGCCGAGCATGCCGTTGGGGAGGAAGGAGTGGCCGGAGCAGAAGAACGGCACCGGGCGGGGCTCGTTCAGGCCGTCCGGCATGTCCGAGACCGGCGGGTTGACCTGCTTGAACGCGTCCTTGCCGGTGCCCTTGGCGGGATCCCAGAGGAAGGCCCGGCCGGCGTTCTCCTTGCCGGTGGTCTGGGTGGGGGCGGGCTCCTTCTCCGGGTTGGTCTCGATCCGTTCGAAGGAGAACAGCAGCACCTTGCCGGTGGGCAGCAGGGCGACGTGGTCGCCGAAGTCGGGGGACGGGAAGTACTCCTTGAACGCGCCCCAGGTCTCCGGTGCGAAGGCCTTGTTGTGGTCGGCCTGGGAAGCCGTCAGGGCGTTGTACCGGTTGGTCCGGGTGGTCTGCGGGTAGTCGCCGATGCCGCGGACGGCCGCGCGCATCCGGGCGTGCTCCTCGGCGTGCTCCTGGCCGAGGGCGGCGACCTCGTCCTGGCGCAGATCCTCGGCGATCCGGCGGGAGTCGACGTGCGGGGCGAGGTCGTCCCCGCCGTGGGCGAGCGCCGGGGAGGCGGCGCCCAGCAGGGCGCCGGCGCTGACGGCGAGGACCACGGCGGTGGTCGGCAGCCGGCGGCCGGCCCGGGACCGGAGCCGGGGCCGCAGGCGCGGTGGGAACGGGGACATGGGTCTCCTAGGGTGGGAGCGTTCCGGGGAGGGGCGGCGAATGCGGACGGACGGGCCGTGGGCGGGCGCGGGTCCAGCGATGGTCGCCGACCGTCACACGACATCACAGTGCGTGGTGGTTCGCATGCGGATGCACCCCTTGGGGCGGTCGCCGCTCCAGGGGCGCCTCGGAACGGCCGCAGGGGCGCGGACCGGTCGGTCCGCGCCCCTGTCGTGCCCTGATCGCCCGGCGTGCGTCACACCACTCCCAGCGCGTACGCGGCGAACAGCGCCGCGGCCGTGCCGGCCAGCGCCTTGCCGGCCCGGGAGAAGGACGTCCAGGGCCCGTCGAAGCGCCGGGTGAACCACCCGATCGCCACCAGGGCGGCACCGAACAGCGGGAGCAGGGCCAGCCGGGCGACCACCCAGCCGAGCGAGTCCGGTGCGGTGGTCAGGCCGGGAACGGCACCCAGGCCGGCCGCGCCGGGCACCGCCACGGCGAGCATCGCGCTCTGGTGCCAGCAGAAGATCGTCATCGCCGACAGGTTGACCACCACCACCGGCAGCCACAGCAGCGGACGGCGGCTCAGCAGCCGGCCCAGCCGCTCCCGCAGCAGCACCGCGGCGCCGCACTGCGCCGCGGCCAGGGCGAGCACCAGCAGGGACGGCGGGTGCGAGTTGGTCCGCTCGACGCCCGGCACCCCGACCATGCTGGCCGGGTAGTGGAACACCACCAGCAGGACGGCGAACAGCGCGCCGCCGCCGAGTAGCAGCACCCGAGCCGCCGACCGGCCGAGCCGGCCCTGCGCCCACAGCACGCCCAGCTGGTAGCCGAACATCCAGCCCGGCAGCAGGTTCAGCAGGCCGAGCCAGGAGGGCATCGCGTCGGCCCACGGCCCGTACCGCAGCAGGTCGACGGTCGCGACCGAGGCCACCAGCAGGGCCGCCGACCAGCCGCCGAGCCGCCGTCCGAAGGCCGTGCAGAGCGGGGTGAGCGCGGTCAGTGCCAGGTACACCCCGATGTACCAGAGCGGCTGCACCACCAGCGTCGCCCCGGTGCGCAGGGTGTCCGCGGGCACGCCGAGCCGGGGCAGCAGCGGGATCAGCAGCGCCCACACCGCTGTCACCCCGAGCACCGGGCGCAGCAGCCGGACCGTCCGGGTCCGCAGCCAACTCCCGTACGACAGGCCCTTCTCCCGGGCCCGCTCCAGCGAGCGGACCGAGGAGTGACCGCCGACCAGGAAGAACACCCCGAGCATCTGCAGCACCCAGCTGGCCGGGGCGAGGAAGCCGAGCGAGGAGAGCGGGCTGGCGTTGTGCAGGGCGCCGTCGGGGGAGAGGGTGAGGCCGCCGAGCATCCAGTGGCCGATCGGGACGGACAGCAGGGCGAGGGCGCGCAGCCCGTCCAGGGCACGGTCGCGGCTCTCGGGGGTCTTCGCGTCGACCTTCTCGGCGGCGCGGCGCAGGGTGGTGAGCGGGTGGGCCATGGCGGTGCTCCTTCCAGTAGGGGGCTTCAGCGGCCGAGCGCGATGGCGGCGTAGGCGGCGAGCGAGGCGGTGCCGGGGGCGAAGTAGCCGGTGTGGCCGTGAGATCCGGTGGAGGGCAACGGGCGGGCGCCGAACCCGGGGTCGGTCGGGTCGGTGCCGTGGCCGAGGCCGAGGAACCGCACGTTGGGCACGTCGCCGATCCAGTCCGAGTCGTTGCGGGTGGTGGCCCAGAGCGGGACGCCCGGGTCGAGGTCCGCGGCCGAGTCGACGCCCATGCCGGGCGAGCCGAGCACCACCAGGCCGGAGGCCCGGGCGGGGGTGGGGCGGGCCAGGCCGCAGACCACCGAGCCGTAGCTGTGGCAGAACACGGTGGCCGGGGCCTCGGGGCGGGTGCTGACGGCGAGTCCGTCGAGCAGCCGGTCGAGGCGGGTGGCACCGGCCCGGGCGAGGTCCTCGGTGGCGGCGTCGACGCCGAGGCCGAGCGGGGTGGTGTAGCCGGCCCAGGCGATCACGGCGGTGCGTCCGTCGGTGGCCTGGTGGAGGGCGCGGGCCATGCCGGCGGGGGTGCCGTACGGCTCGGTGGCGCGGTCGAAGGTGAGCAGGTCGATGTCGGAGCCGGGGACGACCACGGCGGTGCGCGGGGCGGTGGCCAGGTCACCGAACACCTCGGCGACCTGGCCGCGGCCGCGCGGGTCGAAGGCGAGGATCTGCCGGCCGCCGTCCAGCAGGGTGCGGTAGCGCTCGGCGCGGGTGCGGGCGGCCTGGTGGTCCTGGGGGGTGAGGGCCGGGTCGACGGCCCGGGCGAGTTCCCGGTCGCGTTCGGCGGTGAGGGCCAGGGTGTTGGCGCGGTACCGGAGTTGGACCGGGGCGCCGTCCAGGTTGCCGACCACCAGAGGGTGCCGGGCGGCCAATGCGTTCTGCTGTGCTGGCGTCAAGTCGGCGAAGAAGGAGGAGACTTGGGCGGGCGTGTTGGTGGCCGGGTCGGGCGGTCGGAGGCCGAGCGCGGTGTCGGCGGTCCAGCCGGCGCTGTCCGGCGGCGGGCCGGTGAGGGCGGTCTGGGTGTCGGCGGCCCAGCCGCCCGCGCCGAGCACCACCGCCAGCGCCACCGCGGTGGCGGCGAGCGCCCGCTTGGTCCGGAACCTGCGCATGTCCGTGTTCTCCCTCGTCCGTTCGGCTTCCGACGAGGAGGAAGGTAGGAATGCGACGGCCCCGCGGACGTCACTCCGCGGGGCCAACTCCCGGGTGCTACCCAGGTAGTACTCGGAACGTCACTGACCTGGCGTCACCAGACCGGACTCGTAGGCCAGCACCACCGCCTGGGCGCGGTCGCGCAGGTCGAGCTTGCCGAGGATGCGCCCGATGTGGGTCTTGACGGTCTGTTCGGCGAGGACCAGCTGCGCGGCGATCTCCTGGTTGGACAGCCCGCGGGCGATCAGCTCCAGCACCTCGGTCTCGCGCGGGGTCAGGCCGTTGAGTCGCAGCTTGGGGTCGCGGCGCTTGGCGGGCCGGTTGCGGGCGAAGTCGGCGATCAGCCGCCGGGTGACGGAGGGGGCGAGCAGTGCCTCGCCGGCCGCGACCACCCGGACGGCGGCGATCAGGTCGGCCGGCGGGGCGTCCTTGAGCAGGAAGCCGCTGGCCCCGGCGCGCAGCGCCTCGTACACGTAGTCGTCGACGTCGAAGGTGGTGAGCATCAGCACCTTGGGTCGGTGGGCGCCGGGGACCGCGGGGTCGAGCAGTCGCCGGGCGGCCTCCAGGCCGTCCATGACGGGCATCCGGACGTCCATCAGCACCAGGTCCGGGTGGGTGCGGCCGGTGACCTCCAGGGCCTGGGCGCCGTCCGCCGCGTCCCCCACCACGTCGATGTCGCTCTGCGCGTTGAGCAGGGCGGCGAAGCCGGCCCGCACCATGGCCTGGTCGTCGACGATGATCACGCGGATGGTCATGCGGGTGTCTCCTGGGGTGGGTCGATCGGCAGGACGGCGGCCACCTTGAAGCCGCCGTCCGGCAGCGGGCCGGTGTCCAGCCTGCCATCGACCAGCCGGACGCGTTCGCGCATTCCGACCAGGCCGTGACCGGTGCCCTCGACCGAGGCCTCCAGCGACTCGGTGCGCTGCGGCGGGGGCGCGTTGACCACGGTGAGCCGCAGTTCCGGGCCGTCCGCCGAGAGCGACACCCAGGTCCGGGCGCCGGGGGCGTGTCGGACCACGTTGGCCAGCGCCTCCTGCACGATCCGGTAGGCGGAGAGGCCGACGGCCTGCGGCACCCGGTCGGCCAGCCCCTCGTCCACGGTCAGTTCGGCGGGCACCCCGGCCCGCCCCACCGTCTCAACCAGCTGGGCGAGTTGGTCCACTCCCGGCTGCGGGGCGGTCTCCCCGCCGGTGTCCTCGCTGCGCAGCACCCCGAGCAGCCGGCGCATCTCGGCCAGCGACTCGCGCGCGGTGCCGGCGATCGCGGTGAACTCCTCGGCGGCGTCGGCCGGGACGCCCTCGATCCGGTACGGCGCGCTGGCGGCCTGCACCGCGATCACCGACATGTGGTGGGCCACCACGTCGTGCAACTCCCGGGCGATCCGGGTGCGTTCCTCCAGCAGGGTGCGCCGCTCGCGCTCCGCTTCGCTGATCTGCTCCTGCTCGGTGAGCAGCCGGCGGGCGACGGCGCGGTCCCGGACGGCCCAGCCGAGCAGCAGGACGGCGCCGCTGAGCGCGATCAGCAGCACGGTAGTGCCGTCGCCGGCCCGGGGCAGTCCGAGGGTGGTGGTGAGGATGGTGAGCAGGACGGTGGCGACCCAGACCGCGATCACGGTGGCCCGGCTCTCCCGCAGTCCTAGGGCGAGCAGCAGGAAGAGGTACGCCAGGATCATCGGCGCCGTCCACGGCCAACTGCCCGCCAGCTGGTGCTGGTGGGCGGTGATGACGGCGGTGGTGACCAGGGCGACGGCGCTGATCCACCAGGCGGCCAGCGGCCGGGTGACGGCGAGGAACAGCGGCGTTGTCTGGGCGATGGTGAGCGCGGCGGCCACCGGCAGCACCAGGCCGTAGAAGTCGACCAGGTTGGCGATCCCGGTGGGGATCAGCGAGGCCTGGAGGATGATCACGACGGCGTACGGGAGCCGGCGCACCCAGGGGCGGCGGGAGTTCCCGAGCAGCGGGGTGTCGTCCTCGCTGGGGGTGGTGAGGTGGTGCCGCAGGGTGCGCAGCTGGCGGAGGGCGAACCCGCGGGCGTCGGCTTCGGTGAGCGTCTTCATCGCGGGCCAGCCTAGGAGGGCGGGCCCGCGCGGGGCGTCGGACTGGAGCGCGAACTTCCGGGGGCTACTGCGGTACGGGGTGATACCCGGGTATGACGGCGGCGCCGGGCGGGCGGGTGCCGTCGTCGGGAGGCGCGGGGGAGGCGCTACGGCTGCCAGTGGCCGGCCAGCGCGGGGCCGAGCTGGTCGAAGTAGCGCTCGATCACGGCGACCATGCCCTCGGGTCCGGCCGGTTCCTGTTCGGCGGTCCAGGACAGGTGGGCGGAGCGCAGCAGGCTGCCGAAGACGGCGGCGAGCACGACCGGGCGCAGGTCCCGGGCCGGGTCGATCCCTTCGCGTTCGGCGAGCACCTGGCCCACCAGCCGCTCCTGTTCGGTCACCCGGCGCAGGTGGGCGGCGAGCAGCGGCGGGGTCTCCTCGATGATCCGCAGCAGTTCCAGGGCGCTGCTGATCGAGCCGGGGCCGGAGGTCCGGGCGTTGCCGAGGTCGCGCCAGGCCTTGACGATCGAGGCGCGCAGGGCCTGGAGCGGGGTCTCCTCGGCGGGGCGGTGGCGCAGGCACTCGATGAAGTAGTCCTCGGCGTCGGCCATCACGGCGAGGGCGACCTCGTCCTTGTTCGCGAAGTAGCGGAAGAAGGTGCGCTGGGAGACGTCGACGGCGGAGGCGATCTCGTCGACGGTGGTCTTGGCGAAGCCCTGGCTGAGGAAGAGCATGTGGGCGGCCCGGACCAGGGCGTCCCGGGTCTGCTGCTTCTTGCGCTCCCGCAGACCGGGTGCCCGGTCGGCGTCCGGCGCGGTGGGGTGGGGGGTGCGAGCGGCCATGGCGGGGCCTTCCGGGCGCTGGTGTGGCGAGTGGGAGCACAACCTTAGCGGCCTGACAAATGTCAGTTCAGGTCAGAAGTCATTGTTTGCCGATTGTCAGTGACTGACATAATCTGCCGAAGTGGCGCTCGTCGGCCGGGCACTCGTGGGGACGGGTGGGTCGGCGCAGCGCCACCGTCACGTTCCGATCTCTGTCACGCCCCCGGAGGGCCCAGATGAGTCAGTCCGTCGTCAAGAACTCCGAGGCGGACGCACCGCCACCGCCGAATCCGACGTCGGGGGGAGGGTTCAAGGGACACCCCTGGCTGACCCTGCTGACCGTGGCGGTCGGCCTGATGATGGTCGCCCTGGACGGCACGATCGTCGCCATCGCCAACCCGGTGATCCAGGAGAAGCTGAAGGCCGCGCCGTCCGAGATCCAGTGGGTCACCAGCGGCTACCTGCTGGCGCTCGCGGTCTTCCTGATCACCGCCGGCAAGATCGGTGACCGCTTCGGCCACAAGAGCACCTTCCTGGTCGGCGCGGTCGGCTTCGCCGCCACCTCGGCCGCGATCGGCTTCGCCGGCAACATCCAGACCGTGATCGCCTTCCGCGTCCTCCAGGGCTTGTTCGGCGCGCTGCTCCAGCCGGCCGCGCTCGGCCTGCTGCGCGGGGCCTTCCCGGCCGAGAAGCTCAACATGGCGATCGGCATCTGGGGCGGGGTGATCGGTGCCTCCACCGCGGCCGGCCCGATCGTCGGCGGCCTGCTGGTGGAACACGTCAGCTGGGAGTCGGTGTTCTTCATCAACATCCCGGTCGGCCTGATCGCGGTCGCCCTCGGCCTGTGGATCCTCAAGGACGTGCGGGCCGAGAACGCCGCCAAGTCCTTCGACGTGCCGGGCATCGCGCTGCTCTCGGTCGGGATGTTCGCGCTGGTCTTCGGCATCATCAAGGCCCCCGAGTGGGGCTGGGGCGACGCCCGGACGCTGCTGCTCCTGGGCGGCGCGGTGCTGCTGATGGTGCTCTTCGCGCTCTGGCAGGGCCGGGCGAAGGAACCGCTGATCCCGCTCAGCCTGTTCCGCTCGGTGCCGCTGTCGGCGGGCGTGCTGCTGATGGTGCTGATGGCCTTCGCGTTCTTCGGCGCGATCTTCTTCGTGACCTTCTACCTGCAGAACGTGCACGGGATGAAGCCGGTCGACGCCGGCGTCCACCTGCTGCCGATGACCGGCATGATGATCGTCGGCTCGCCGCTGGCGGGCATCGCGATCGGCAAGCTCGGCCCGCGCGTCCCGATCACGGCCGGGATGCTGATCACCACCGCCGCGATGTTCGGCATGTCCACCCTGGACACCGGCTCCGGCACCGGCGTGATGTCGCTCTGGTTCGTCCTGATGGGCCTGGGCATCAGCCCGGTCATCGTCGGCGCCACCGAGGTCATCGTCGGCAACGCCCCGCTGGAGCTGTCCGGCGTGGCCGGCGGCCTCCAGCAGGCCGCGATGCAGGTCGGCGGCAGCCTCGGCACCGCCGTGCTGGGCGCCCTGATGGCCGCCAAGGTCGGCGACGTGCTGCCCGGCAACTGGGCCGAGGCCGGCCTGCCGCCGGTCGAGGGCCCGCAGGCCGAGGGCCTCAAGCAGGCCGCCCAGCTGGGCATCACCCCGCCGGCCCCGCCCGGCACCCCGCAGCAGGCGGTGGACGCGATGGCCGGCGCCGTGCACCAGTCGTTCGTCAGCGGCATGTCGCTCGCCTTCGCGGTGGCCGCCGTGGTCGCCTTCGGCGCCGCCCTGCTCGCCCTGCTGACCCGCCGCGGCGAGACCGACGCGGGCCCGGCCGTGCACATCTGAGTCCGCACGCCACGGCCCCGGAACTCCTCCGCGGAGTTCCGGGGCCGTCGTGCTGCTCGGGCCCGTCGTGCTGCCCGGCTGTTCTTGGTCGGTCATGGGGGAGCCGCAGTCAGTGATACGGGAGCGACTGGTACGACTCACCGAGAGTCAGCGGGCCGAACTGCTGGCAGACTTGGGTGCAAGGCGCCTTACGCCACGGAAGGCGCCTTTCTGGGATCAGTTCGCCGCGATCATGAAGCTCCCGAGCTTCGTCGAACACCGTTTCTCCCCAAGGTGATTCGACTACGCTTGCGAGCCCAAGATCGAACGACAGGGGGCACCCATGCCGTACGAGGCCGGAACGAGGGTCACGCTGACCAGGGATGCGCAGGTCACCGCAGGTGACACCGCGACCAGGGACGGCCTCCCCGGTCCGCTGTTCCTCGCCGAGGGCCTGGCGGGAACGGTCATGGGCTCGACCACGGAAGCCGGCCGCGCGGGCCAGGACTACCTCGCGGGCTTCGATCAGCAAATTCGCGGCCATCGGTTCGACGCGTTCGCGGCGAGCCTGATCGATGACCTCCGCCAGAACGTCGCCCGGGTGGGAGCGCCCAACGCCGGAGCGGGCGCTCGGACGACCTACCGGGTGCGCTTCGACAACGGGTTCGTCCTTGACGGTCTCGCAGAAGGCTGGCTGGCCCGAGCCTGAGCACCTGCCACCCTCACCACCACCGAGGAGATCCATGGCCGACACCGTCACGTCACTGACCGCCCGCGTGCACGATCTTCAGGTGGTGGTCATGACCCATGGCCTCACCCCGCGGGGCGTCGACGTCGTCGCCGGCCTCCACGACATCGTCGTGCGCGCCTCGGCGCTCGGCCCCGACGGCAGGTGGCTCGTCGCGTCGGGGCACTCGGGCCTCGGTGGTCTGGCCATCGCACAGGGGCAGGTGGATCAGGGCCTCCTCCACTTCGACGCCGCCGTGGCGAACGGGTTCAACGACTGCGTGGCGTTCCACATGCCGCTCGTGCGCCCGCTGCACCACGACCCCCGGTTCCGGGCCCTGTACGAGCGGATGCGCGTCACCCCGGCCGACCTCGACGAGTTCCTCTGGCTGCACCGGGAGATGCAGATCATCGCGCGGGAGGCCCAGCAGGCGACCGTCGACAACATCGGCCGCCTCGACACCGGGGCCTCGCTGCTCCCGCAGGCCCCCATGCCGACCCGCGAGCCGAACACCCCCGGGGTGCTGATCACCCGCCTCGACCTCGCCGCCACACAAACCGCACTGCGACGGGCCGCCGTGAAGGCGGACTTCCAGCGCAGCGCCGGCAATGTCAGCCTCAGCCTCATCGACGACTCGTGGGACCACACCCGTGCCAGGCGCGACGCCTGGCACGCCGACGATCTGGACACCCGACGCGAACAGGCCGCCGCAGCCCGGGCCTTCGTCGAACGCCCGGGCATCGGCACCATGCTGATCCCCTGCCCACCGCTGGGCTCGATCGTCTACCCGTCCTGACGAGGGACAAGCGCCCGCGCGGGGAGTCGACCCCTCCGACGTCCTGCGCACCATTCGTCGACGCCTCAAAGAGTGGTCCCAGCAGGGGATTTCGCAAACGCTGCACGCTCTGGCCCTGGACGCCTGCGACCGGATGATCGGCCTCGACCTGGGCGAGATCTCGGTGGACGGCTGCATCACCTAGGCCCCGCCCGGCGGGGCGAAGGGCGGCCGTTCGCCGGTCGACCGGGGCAAACAGGGCCTGAAGCGCTCCGCTGCCCGTGACGCCCGCTGACCCGCCGCGGCGAGACCGACGCGGGCCCGGCCGTGCACATCTGAGCGCGCCCCTGACCGGCGGCCCCGGACTCCGTGGGGGAGTCCGGGGCCGCCTCTCCTTCGCTCAGGCCCGGGTCGCCACCAGCGGTACCGGACCGGGTCGGTGTCGCTGCCGTCGTCGGAGGCGAAGACCACCGAACGCCGAAGGGGCCGGACTCCGCACGGAGTCCGGCCCCTTCAGGCGCTAGCGGGTGATCAGGCGTCGCCGCCGGCGGCGCCCGGGTCGGCCGCGGCCACGTCCAGCAGCTGGTAGCGGTCGATCGCGTCCTTCAGCACCGAACGGTCGACCTTGCCCTGCTTGGCGAGCTCGGTGAGCACGCCCAGGACGACCGACTGGGCGTCGATGTGGAAGAAGCGACGGGCCGCGCCACGGGTGTCGGCGAAGCCGAAGCCGTCGGCGCCCAGCGACTGGTACTGGCCCGGCACCCAGCGGGCGATCTGGTCCGGAACGGCGCGCATCCAGTCGGACACGGCGACGATCGGGCCCTCGGCGCCCTGGAGCTTCTGGGTGACGTACGGCACCCGCTGCTGCTCCTCGGGGTGCAGCAGGTTGAACTCCTCGGCCTCCACCGCGTCGCGGCGCAGCTCGTTCCAGGAGGTCGCGGACCAGACGTCGGCCTTGACGTTCCACTCCTCGGCGAGGATGCGCTGGGCCTCCAGGGCCCACGGCACGGCCACGCCGGAGGCGAGGATCTGGGCCGGGATCTGGCCGGCGGTGCCCGGTGCGTACTTGTGCAGACCCTTGAGGATGCCCTCGACGTCCACGTTCTCGGGCTCGGCCGGCATCTTGATCGGCTCGTTGTAGACGGTCATGTAGTAGAACACGTCCTCGCCGTGCGGGTGCTCGGCGCTGGAGCCGTACATCCGCCGCAGACCGTCCTGGACGATGTACGCGATCTCGAAGCCGTACGCCGGGTCGTACGCGACGACGCCGGGGTTGGTCGAGGCCAGCAGGTGCGAGTGGCCGTCGGCGTGCTGCAGGCCCTCACCGGTCAGCGTGGTGCGACCGGCGGTGGCGCCGATCACGAAGCCGCGGGCCAGCTGGTCGGCCATCTGCCAGAACTGGTCGCCGGTGCGCTGGAACCCGAACATCGAGTAGAAGACGTAGACCGGGATCAGCGGCTCGCCGTGGGTCGCGTAGGACGAACCGGCGGCGATCAGCGAGGCGGTGCAGCCGGCCTCGGAGATGCCGTCGTGCAGCATCTGGCCGGTCGGCGACTCCTTGTAGGCCAGCAGCAGGTCGCGGTCGACCGACTCGTAGGTCTGGCCCAGCGGGTTGTAGATCTTCGCCGACGGGAACAGCGAGTCCATGCCGAAGGTGCGGTACTCGTCCGGCGCGATCGGCACGAAGCGGTTGCCGATGCCCTTGTCCCGCATGAGGTCCTTGAGCACCCGGACGAACGCCATGGTGGTGGCGATGGTCTGGTTGCCGGAACCCTTCTTGACCGCCTTGTACGCGTCGTCGCCGGGCAGCGCCAGCGGGCGCGGGCGCACCTTGCGGGTGGGCACGAAGCCGCCGAGGCCCTGGCGGCGGTCGTGCATGTACTGGATCTCCTCCGAGTCGCGGCCCGGGTGGTAGTAGGGCGGGTAGCCCTCGTCCAGCTGCTTGTCGGTGATCGGCAGGTGCAGCCGGTCGCGGAAGCGCTTCAGGTCCTCGACCGTCAGCTTCTTCATCTGGTGGGTGGCGTTGCGGCCCTCGAAGTTGGGGCCGAGCGTCCAGCCCTTGACCGTCTGGGCCAGGATGACCGTCGGCTGGCCCTTGTGCTCGCGGGCCGCCTTGAACGCCGCGTAGATCTTCTTGTGGTCGTGGCCGCCGCGACCCAGGTGCTGGATCTGCTGGTCGGTCATGTTCTCGACCATGGCGCGCAGGCGCAGGTCGCCGCCGAAGAAGTGCTCGCGGATGTAGTCGCCGGTCTCGGTGGCGTAGGTCTGGAACTGGCCGTCCGGCGTGGTGTTCATCTTGTTCACCAGGACGCCGTCGCGGTCCTGCGCGAGCAGCGGGTCCCAGGAGCGGTCCCAGATGAGCTTGATCACGTTCCAGCCGGCACCCCGGAACTGGGACTCCAGCTCCTGGATGATCTTGCCGTTGCCGCGGACCGGGCCGTCCAGGCGCTGCAGGTTGCAGTTGACCACGAAGGTCAGGTTGTCCAGGCCCTCACGGGCGGCCAGCGACAGCTGGCCGAGCGACTCGGGCTCGTCCATCTCGCCGTCGCCGAGGAAGGCGTAGACCTGCGAGTCCGAGGTGTCCTTGATGCCCCGGTGCTCCAGGTAGCGGTTCATCCGCGCCTGGTAGATCGCGCCGAGCGGGCCGAGGCCCATCGAGACGGTCGGGAACTCCCAGAAGTCCGGCATCAGCCGCGGGTGCGGGTAGCTGGACAGGCCGTACGGGGCCTTCGACTTCTCCTGGCGGAACGCGTCGAGCTGCTGCTCGGTGAGTCGGTCCAGCAGGAAGGCACGGGCGTAGATGCCGGGGGAGGCGTGACCCTGGAAGAAGATCTGGTCGCCCGACTCGCCCTCGGCGTCCTTGCCGCGGAAGAAGTAGTTGAAGCCGACGTCGTACAGCGACGCGGAGGAGGCGAAGGTGGCGATGTGGCCACCGACGCCGATGCCCGGGCGCTGCGCCCGGGAGACCATGACGGCCGCGTTCCAGCGGGTCGCGTTGAGGATCTTGCGCTCGATCTCCTCGTTGCCGGGGAAGAACGGCTCGTCCTTGGTCGCGATGGTGTTGACGTAGTCCGTGCTGCGCATCTCGGGCACGGCGACACGCTTCTCGCGGGCGCGCTCGATCAGCCGCAGCATCAGGTAACGGGCACGCTCACGCCCCCGCTCGTCGATAGCCGCATCGAGCGACTCCAGCCATTCCGCGGTCTCCTCGGGATCGAAGTCCGGGACCTGACTCGGAAGGCCGCCAATGATGATCGGGTTGCGATCGGATCCGGAAGCCACGCTGTTCCTTCACTGTCGGTCGAAACTGAGGTGTGTCGCGCCGCCTCCATCGTGCTACCGCGCTCGGAGATCCGTCATCTCTACCGATCGGTAACCGTTCCGCCTGGTGGGCGGAACGGTCTGGTGGCGCGCGTCGCGGGCTTCTTCGTCCGCTCCGAACACCCCCGGGTGTTACGAAAAGAGGTGGTCCGACCTGGTGTCCCGTCCACCCGATGGCGGGCGGCCGGGGTGAGGGCCAACAGGAGACTCTACGCCCGCGCACGCGCGGACCCCGAATGCCGTTCGCATCTCGGGCACGCGTACGGCCTGTGGGCCGGGACCACCCGAAGCATCCTTGTCCCACGCAGAGAAGGGCAAATCGGTGTGATTCCCGACACGTCGACCGGCGTGTTCCGGTGTGGCACGTCAACCTTTGGAGGGGATCGGCGGTCGGGTACTTGCGCGAACCGCCGCGCCCGTGTGGACTACGGCAACAGCCTCGGCATGGACGCCGGGCCGAATACTGGAGGTTATTCCCGTGAGCGCGACCGCGGACCCCGCGGACAAGTCCAACAACCCGGCGACCCGTCTGAACTTCGAGGAAGGTCAGATCGTCCAGGAGCTGGGGTACGACGAAGACACTGACCAGGACCTCCGCGAGGGCATCGAGGAGATCACCGGGACGGAGCTCGTCGACGAGGACTACGACGACGTCGCTGACGCCGTCCTGCTGTGGCACCGCGACGACGACGGGGATCTCACCGACTCCCTCGTCGACGCCCTGGAGTACCTGGCCGAGGGCGGTCTGATCTGGCTGCTGACGCCCAAGACCGGCCGGGACGGGCACATCGAGGCCTCCGAGATCGCGGACGCGGCCCGCACCGCCGGTCTGTCCCAGACCAGCTCGATCGCGGTCGCCAAGGACTGGGCGGCCACCCGCCTGGCCACCAAGTCCACGGCGAAGCAGCCCAAGCAGCGCTGAACGGGCCCCTGAGCCCCTTGCCGGGCCCCGTCGGAGGGGATTCTCCTCCGGCGGGGCCCGGCGCTTTTCGTGGGCGGGTCCAAGGGCTTCCGCGGGTGGGGCAGGGGGCCTTCCGGGGGCTTTCCGGGGGTGCGGCCGGGGCTTTCAGGTGGGGCTCCGGTGGGGTTCCGGTGCCGGTCCGGTGCGGGTTCGCCGGGCGGTCCGGTGCGGGGTCCGGGAGCGCCGATGCGTTCGCTCAGAGCGGAAGACGTGGGCCGCCCGACGAGCCGGGTCATCCGTTCGGCTCAACGCCGGTCAACGGATGCGAGGATGTCGCCTGCCGGGCCGCGCGCCGCCCGGCCCGCCCGCGTCAGGAAGGTCCCGCACATGGCCATCGAGGTCGGCACCCCGGCTCCGGACTTCGAGCTCCGCACCCAGCACGGGGAGACGGTCCGGCTGGCCGACTTCCGCGGCCGCAAGCACGTCGTCCTGGTCTTCTACCCGTTCGCCTTCACCGGCGTGTGCACCGGCGAGCTGGGCGCGATCCAGCGCGAACTGGCCGGGCTGCAGAACGACGACGTCCAGGTGCTCGGGGTCTCCTGCGACTCGCAGTTCTCCCAGCGGGTCCTCGCCGACCGGGAGGGCCTTGAGTTCCCGCTGCTGGCCGACTTCTGGCCGCACGGCGAGGTCGCCCGCGCGTACGGCGTCCTGGACGAGGAGAAGGGCTGCCCGCTGCGCGGCACGTTCGTGATCGACCGGGCCGGCACGGTGCGCTGGAGCGTCGTCAACGGCCTCCCGGACGCCCGGGACGAGCGGGAGTACCTGAAGGTCCTGGCCGGCCTCTGAGGCCCCCGGGGCGCTCCTGCGGAGCCGTCGCAAGCCCCGCCGGGCCGTCGCCGACCCGCGGGGCGCACCGCGACGCACCGGCACCGCCCGTTCGGGCGTGCGTGCGGGAACCCGGTACTACGCTCGGGCCGTTGGCGGAGTGGGGCGTACGTCCGGTTTCGGCGGGCGGCGCCCCGAACCGCACCACCGGGGGCACCAGGCGTGCCTCCCGATTCTTGGAGGACACGTGGGAGTCAGCCTCAGCAAGGGCGGCAACGTCTCGCTCACCAAGGAGGCGCCCGGGCTCCAGGCCGTCCTGGTCGGCCTGGGCTGGGACGTCCGGACCACCACCGGGACGGACTTCGACCTGGACGCCAGCGCGCTGCTCTGCAACGAGCAGGGCAAGGTCGGTTCGGACGGGAACTTCGTCTTCTTCAACAACCTCAAGAGCCCGGACGGCTCGGTCGAGCACACCGGCGACAACCGGACCGGCGAGGGCGAGGGCGACGACGAGGCGATCAAGGTCAACCTGGTCGGCGTCCCGGCGGACGTGCAGAAGATCGTCTTCCCGGTGTCGATCTACGACGCCGAGAACCGCGGCCAGAACTTCGGCCAGGTGCGCAACGCGTTCATCCGGGTGGTGAACCAGGAGAACAACGTCGAGCTGGCCCGCTACGACCTCTCCGAGGACGCCTCCACCGAGACCGCGATGGTCTTCGGCGAGCTGTACCGCAGCGGCGCCGAGTGGAAGTTCCGCGCCATCGGCCAGGGCTACGCCTCCGGCCTGCGCGGCATCGCCCAGGACTTCGGCGTCAACGTCTGATCCCTCCTGCGGCGCAAGGGACTTGCGCCCGGTTCCCGGGGCGGCCCCGGACCCCTTCGCGGGTCCGGGGCCGCCCCGGCTTCGTCGGGGCCCGCTGCGCTGCGAGGATGTGAGTTCAGGAAGTTCAGCCGGCCGAAGCGGGCCGGCCGGGGCCGCGGGGGACTACACCTGTATGGCGCCCCGGGAGAAGCAAGGGAGGAAGAACACCATGGTGGTCACGCTCGCCAAGGGCGGGAACGTCTCGCTCACCAAGGCCGCGCCGAACCTGACGCAGGTCCAGATCGGCCTCGGCTGGTCCGCCCGTTCGACCACGGGCGCACCGTTCGACCTCGACGCGAGCGCCCTGCTCTGCGGTGGCGGACGGGTGCTCGGCGACGAGTACTTCGTCTTCTACAACAACCTCAAGAGCCCCGAGGGCTCGGTGGAGCACCAGGGCGACAACCTCGTGGGCGGCGACGACACGGGTGACGACGAGCTGATCCTGGTCAACCTGGAACTGGTCCCGGCCCAGGTGGACAAGGTGGTCTTCGCGGTCTCGATCTACGAGGCCGAGGCCCGGCTGCAGAACTTCGGACAGGTGCGCAACGCCTACATCCGGGTCGTCAACTCCGTCGACGGCCAGGAGATCGCGCGTTACGACCTGTCCGAGGACGCGTCCAGCGAGACTGCGATGATCTTCGGCGAGCTGTACCGGTACGCGGGCGAGTGGAAGTTCCGTGCGGTGGGCCAGGGCTACGCCTCCGGCCTGCGCGGAATCGCGCTCGACTTCGGCGTCAACGTACAGTGAGGGCGTAAATCGGACGTATCACACCCATTAGACGATCACGATCAACGATCGAATGATCGAACGATCATGAGAACAGAGGGCAGTGCGGGGGTGACCTGATCGGGCCCGGCCCGGTCAGGCAGCTCGGGACCAGGCCGCCCCGGCACGGCCAGAACCCGAAAGGTAGCCAACTCCCGTGTTCCTCCGCACATTCGGCTGGTCGTTCGCGATCACCGCACTGGGCCTGATCGCGGCCGGACTGCTCTGGGGAGCCCAAGGCTTCGGCATCGTGCTGATCCTCTCCATCCTGGAGATCTCCCTCTCCTTCGACAACGCGGTGGTCAACGCCACGGTGCTGAAGCGGATGAACCCGTACTGGCAGAAGATCTTCCTGACGGTCGGTGTGCTGATCGCCGTCTTCGGGATGCGTCTGGTCTTCCCCCTGCTGGTCGTCGGTCTCACCGCGAAGCTCAACCCGGCGACGGTGATCGACCTCGCGCTCCACACCGACAAGACCCACGACGGCCTCACCTACGGCCAGTACCTGGAGGCCGCCAACCCGGCCATCGCGGCCTTCGGCGGCGTCTTCCTGCTCATGATCTTCCTGGACTTCGTGTTCGAGGAGAAGGAGCACAACTGGCTGAGCTGGCTGGAGCGCCCGCTGGAGAAGGTGGGCAGGCTGGACGCCCTCTCCAGCGTCGCCGCCCTGGTCGCGCTGGTGCTCGCCTCGCGCTTCTTCGCCGCGGAGCACGCTGAAACCGTTCTGCTGGCCGGCGTGCTCGGCCTGATCACCTACCTCGCCGTCAGCGGCCTCTCCTCGATCTTCGAATCGGGCCTGGACGAGGAGGCCGAGCGCGAGGAGGAGGCCGAGAAGTCCGGCAAGTCGATCGTCCAGGTCGCCGGCAAGGCCGCGTTCTTCCTGTTCCTCTACCTGGAGGTGCTCGACGCGTCGTTCTCCTTCGACGGCGTGGTCGGCGCCTTCGCCATCTCCAGCGACATCTTCCAGATCACCCTGGGCCTCGGCATCGGCGCGATGTACATCCGCTCGCTGACCGTCTTCCTGGTCCGCAAGGGCACCCTGGACGACTACGTCTACCTGGAGCACGGCGCGCACTACGCGATCGGCGCGCTGTCGGTGATCCTGCTGGTCGGGATCAAGTACCACATCCCGGAGATCGTCACCGGCCTGATCGGTGTCGCCTTCATCGGGCTGGCCCTCGGCTCCTCGATACTGCGCAACCGGCGCGAGGCGGCGGAGGACGACAAGCAACTGGTGGGCAGCGGGCAGTAGCCCGGTCCCGCCGACTGGCGGGCGAACACGCGACGGCCGCCTCCGGGGATCCGGGGGCGGCCGTCGCGTTGTGTGCTCCTGCGGTGTCGATCCGTTGTCGGCCGAGTGCTGCCGGGGTCAGCCCAGCTGCTGCTCGATCGCGCGCAGCTTGCGTTCCAGCGAGTCCAGCTTCGGCATCGACAGGGTGTCGTCGTCGGCCGTCAGGTCGATGGTGGAGCTGCGGTAGGACGAGGTCGAGCTGCTCGTCGAACCGCTCAGCGAGCTGCTCGTGGAGCCGCTCAGCGAGGAGGACGAGGAGGAGTAGGACGAGGAGGAGTAGGACGAGGAGGAGTACGACGAGCCGACGGCGGCACGCGCCCGGCGGCCGGAGTCCAGGGCGGTCGGCTCCAGCGTGCTGGTCGAGCCGGTCGAGGTGTACGGGTCGTGCGCGGCCGAGGTGGCGTGGTCGCTCTCGGGGGCTAGGGCAGGCTCCGTAGCGCTCGGGCCGTCGCCGGCCGCCGTGAGCGCGGGCACCTGACGCCCGCCGCGGGCCCGGGCGAGCATGCCGCCCTGGCGGGAGATGGCCTTCAGCTCGGCCCGCTCGCGGCGGTCCGCGGAACGGGCGCGCACCTTGGCGTCCAGCTTGGCCTGGCGCTCCTCGCGCACCTCCTCGACCGCCTCGTCCAGGCTGCGGACGTTCTCCAGCAGCATCAGCGACCAGGCCGCGTAGGTCTCGCGCGGGGCGCGCAGCCAGCGGACGATCCGGATCTGCGGCAGCGGACGCGGCACCAGGCCCTGCTCGCGCAGCGCGGCCTTGCGGGTCTGCTTCAGCGCCCGGTCGAACAGGATCGCCGCCGAGATCGACATGCCGGAGAAGAACTGCGGGGCGCCGGCGTGGCCCAGGCCGCGCGGGGCGTGCACCCAGTTGAACCAGGCCGAGGCGATCGCGAACACCCAGACCAGCAGGCGGGACCCGAGCGCGGCGTCACCGTGGCTGGCCTCGCGGACGGCGAGCACCGAGCAGAACATCGCGGCGCCGTCCAGGCCGAACGGGACGAGGTACTCCCAGCCGTTGGACAGGCCCAGGTTCTCGATGCCGAAGCCCACCAGGCCGTGGAACGACAGTGCGGCGGCCACGCCGGCGCAGCAGAACAGCAGGGTGTACGAGGAGATGCCGTAGATCATCTCCTTGCGGCGGCGGCGCTCCTCGCTGCGCTCCCAGGAGTCGCCGGACTCGTCCTTCTTCGAGCTCTTGAATCGCAGCGTCGCCATCAGGATGGCGACGAACAGCAGGGCTGCGCCGCCGATGACGGTCCAGACCAGCTGTATGGAGGTCAGGTTCATTGCGGGTCGGGCCTCGGGTTTCCGCAGGGGACGGGTTTCACGGTGCGACACAGGCGGTCAGGTCCCGCGGGGCGGGCACCGTCTGACGGTTCGTTCGTCGCCGCACGGCGTGCCCACCGCGCCCGCGCAGGGGCGGACGGGACACCTGTGCGGCTAGACGATATCGCGTCCGAAGGGGCGGCATGTTACGGGAGGGCGGCTTCCACGGGCCAATCGACCCGCCGGTTCGCGTCCGGTGTGGGCGTGAACGGCCGGGCGGGGTAGGGAAAGCGGAGTAGGGAAAGGGAAGTCCGGGTATCCGTCGGCCGGGTCGATGCCCGATCATGGACCGGCGGATCGTCAGATGGCCGGACCCGATCGTCGGATCGCCGGGCGGAGGCAGGGGGAGAGGACTCGATGGTCTCGATCTGGGAGTACCTGCGCGGGGACAGGAGCTACACCTTCGACAACCCGGGCGCACAGCACAAGGTCACGCTCACCAAGTCGGCGCCGCAGCACGCGATCACCGGCTCCGCCGCCACCACCGGCTACCTCTACGTCAACCTGCACTGGACCATGCGCTCCGGCGCCTCCCGGCCGAGCACCCGGGACACCGTCAAGCGCCTCTTCAGCCCGCGGATCCTCTCCCCGCTGGAGCCGGACTCGCCCGGGGGCAACGAGCAGGTGAACGTCGACCTCGACCTGGCCTGCATGTACGAACTCTCCGACGGCACCAGGGGCGTGGTGCAACCGCTCGGTGAACTCTTCGGCGACCTGCGGGAACCGCCGTACATCAAACTCAGCGGCGACGACCAGTACGGGGCGCCGTCCGGCGAGACGATGTACGTCAACCTGGAGAAGAAGGACAAGTTCAAGCGGCTGCTGATCTTCGTCTACATCTACGACGGCACCCCGGCCTTCGAGCAGACCCACGCGGTGATAACGATCGTGCCGCAGACCGGGCCGCGGATCGAGATCAAGCTGGACGAACGGGCCCGGGCGGCGCGCTCCTGCGCGGTGGTGCTGATCGAGAACTCCGGGGACAACCAGCTGACGGTGCGCCGCGAGGTGCGCTACGTCAACGGGTTCCAGGCGGACATCGACCGGCTGTACGGGTTCGGGATGCAGTGGCAACGGGGGTACAAGGGGCAGCGGCCGGGGGGCGGCGGGGACTGAGCCCCCGGCGGGGGCGGGGGTCGACCGGTGGGGCGAGGTGCTTCTCCGGCGGGGCCGCGGGGGTCGTTGCGGCGGCCCCCGCCGGGGTGGCTCAGTGGGGCTGGAACTGCGGGCCCTGCGGGGGCAGTGCGAACTCCTCGCCGGCCGGCGCCGGGGGCTGCGGCGGGACGGGGGGCTGCTGGCCGGTGCCGGGCTGCTGTTGCGGGTAGCCGTAGTTGCCGGCGTGCTGCTGCGTCGGGATGGCCTGGGGGTGCTGGGGGTAGCCGTACCCCGTGTCCGGTCGGCCGGGCGGCTGCTGCTGCGGGTACGGCTGGTTGGGCTGGGGGTAGCCGTAGCCGGTCGCGGGCTGCTGCTGGGGGTAGCCGTACCCCGTGCCGGGCTGCGGCTGGGGCTGCGACTGGGGGTAGCCGTAGCCGCCGGGCTGCTGGGCGCCCGGGTGGTGGGGTGGCGCGGGCGGGGCAGGCGGGACGTTCGGGGGCACGGTGGGCGGGGCCGCCGGCGGTGGCGTCATGGTCGGCGGGGTCGCGGGCGGTGCCGGGGGCCGGGACGGCGGCGGCGGGGTCGGCGGTGCGGCGGGCGGCGGGGTCGCCGGGCCGGTCGCGGCCGCTGTGGCCGCTGTGGCCGGTGCCGGGGACCGGGTCGGCGGAACGGCCGGGGTCAGGGTGAAGGTGCCGGGCTCGGGCGTGGCCGCGGAGCGCGGGTCGGGCAGTGGGGTGGCGCGCGGGTCGACCGCACCGGTGGGAGTCGCGGTGGACGCGGGCGCGGCCGGCGGGCTCTGGGCAGCCCGGTCCTGGGCCATCTGCTCCTGGGCCACCTGCTCCTGGGCCTCGTCGTCCACGGTGATGCCGAAGTCGGTGGCCAGACCGATCAGTCCCGAGGTGTAGCCCTGGCCGATCGCCCGGAACTTCCAGGAGCCGTTGCGCCGGTACAGTTCGCCCGCGACGAGGGCGGAGACGTTCTCGGCGTCCTCGATCGCGAACTCGGCGAGCGGCACGGCGCCTTCACCGCTCGCGGCGTCGAACAGCAGCAACCGCAGGCCGGGCACGGCGCGGAACGAGCCGCCCTCGGAGGAGCCGGCCAGCACCACCCGGTCCACCTCGGCGGGCAGCTTGGCGAGCTCGACCTCGATGGTGTCGATGATCTCGGCGCCGCCGGAGGTGTGCTGCTTGGGCAGGTGGCGCACCAGCCCGGAGGGGTGGCGCGGCTGGTTGTAGAAGACGAAGTCGGCGTCCGAACGGACCCTGCCGGTGGCGCCGAGCAGCAGCGCGGACGCGTCCACGTCCGGCGCACCGGGCGTGGCGCTCCAGCGCAGCACGGCGCGGACCGCCGCCGCCGGCAGTGCGATGTTGGCGCCCTTGGCCATCACGTGCGTCATAGCGGACCATCCTGCCTGTTCGCCACCCCTTCGGACAACGTGACCGGGACCGTCGGCGTGGGGGCGGACTTTGCCAAGACTTGCGTCGGATCGGGGTTTGCGGGCGCCGCTCCCCTGATTGTCGGATGATAGGTCCGAGAGGGCAGGACTTCGGCAGGGCTCCGGCGGGGCTCCGGCCGGAGGTCGGCCGGACTTCGGCGGGAGGGTTGCCGGGCTACGGCGGGATGTTCCGCGAGTTCAGTGCCCCGGCGCCGGGAACGGCCGGAATCCGTCCGTACGATGGGCATTCGAACAGGCCCCCGGGGGCCGACGGAGGGGAGTCCGCCGGCGGTGCGTCCGGGTGAAACCGCTGGCTGGAGGCCGTCCACCCCGCCGCCCGTCCTGCCGTCCATCCCCGAGGAGAGCACCGTGCGCCATTTCGGCCACCTCGCCGACGACGTCCGCGCCCGGCTGTTCCTGGAGCAGCCGCGCACGTTCACCGCGCGGAGCGAGTCGGCGGTGCTGGCCACCGCCCTCGGCGGCACCCTCTACAGCCCCGCCACCAGGCCCGCACTCGCCGCCGACATCCGAAAGCAGGCGGCGCGCGGCGTGGTGTCGATGGTGCTCTGTCTGGAGGACGCCATCGCCGACCACGAGGTGGGCGCGGGCGAGCGGAACCTGATCGAACAGTTGACAGGCCTGGTCAATGATTTCACCGACTGCGCACAGGATCATCCACTCCTCTTCATCAGGGTTCGTGCCGCCGGGCAGATCCTCGACCTGGCCGAACGGCTCGGCCCGGCCGTCGGGCTGCTGAGCGGCTTCGTGCTGCCCAAGTTCACCGCGCGCAGCGGCCCCGCCTACCTGGCCGCCCTGGCCGCCGCCGAGGCCGCCACCGGGCGGCGGCTGTTCGCCATGCCCGTCCTGGAATCGCCCGAACTCGCCCATCTGGAGACCAGGCGCGAACAGCTCTTCGGCATCGCCGAACTGCTCGCCGGGCACCGCGAACGGGTGCTCGCCGTCCGGCTCGGCGTCACCGACCTGTGCTCCGCCTACGGGCTGCGCCGCTCGCCCGACCTCACCGCGTACGACGTGGCGCTGGTCGCGGCCGTGATCGGGGACGTGGTCAACGTGCTCGGCCGGGCCGACGGCACCGGGTACACCGTGACCGGGCCGGTCTGGGAGTACTTCCCGGTGCAGGAGCGGATGTTCAAGCCGCAGTTGCGCCGCACCCCGTTCGCGGCGACCGCCGGCACCGCCCTGGCCACCGGCGAGGAGGTCCGCCGCCGGATCATCGAGCACGACCTGGACGGGCTGATCCGCGAGGTCGAACTCGACCGCGCCAACGGACTGTTGGGCAAGACCTGCATCCACCCCAGTCACGTCCCCGCCGTGCACGCCCTCTCCGTGGTCACTCACGAGGAGTACTGCGACGCCCGCGACATCCTCCGGCAGGAGCAGGACGGCGGCGGGGTACTCCGATCGGAGTACACGAACAAGATGAACGAGGCCAGGCCGCACCGCGCCTGGGCGGAGCGGGTGCTACTGCGGGCGGAGGTGTTCGGCGTCGCCCGGGAGGACGTGAGCTTCGCGGAGCTGCTGTCCGCCTGCCTGTGCGGCTGACGCCCGACCGGGCCGTGACCGGAATGTGTGATCCGACGTGTGTGATCCGACCGACCAGCACCACCGAAGGCGGGACCAGCAGTGACGAGAGCGGAACAGCGGCGGAACGGGGCGGAGCGAGGCGGAGCCGAGCGAGGCGGGGCTGGGCAGGGGGCGCGGGGTGGCGTGCCGGAGGGCGTGCCGGCGGACGTGTGGACCGGACGCTGGGTCGCCGAGCGGGCCGGCATCGTGCTGACCGGATCGGAGCGCCTGCCCGAACTCGTCGGCCTGGCCCTGCGGTCCGGCAACCCCAAGCGGGCCCACCTGCTGGTCTCCAGCGTGCTCGGCAAGCACGTTCCGCAGCGGCCCGCCGTCGTGCACGGCGCCGGGCTCGAGCTCGGCAGCCGGGTGGGGGAGTTGATCGGTCCCGAGGCGGCCGCCCGGGCCGTCGTGCTCGGCTACGCGGAGACCGCCACCGGCCTCGGCCACAGCGTCGCCGACGGCCTCGACGCGCCCTACCTGCACTCCACCCGCCGCGCCGTCCCCGGAGTGACCCCACTCGGCGGCTTCGAGGAGGAGCACTCCCACGCCACCGGGCACCTGCTGCTCCCCGCCGACCCCGGACTGCTCGCCGGTGACGGGCCGCTGGTGCTGGTGGACGACGAACTCTCGACCGGCCGTACCGTGCTCAACACCATCCGCGAACTGCACGGCCGGCACCCGCGTGACCACTACGTGGTGGTTGCCCTGGTCGACCTGCGCTCCGCCGAAGACCGGCGTCGGCTCGCCGGGGCCGCCGCCGAACTCGGCGTCCGGCTGGACGTGGTGGCCACTGCGAGCGGCGGCCTCGACCTGCCCGAGGACGTCGTGGCCCGGGCCGAGCGGCTGATCGCCTCGGTGCCCCCGGTCGCGCCGCCCCCGGCCGTCGAGCCCGCGCCACTGGTCCGGGTCGAGCTGGACTGGCCGGCCGGGCTGCCGGACGGCGGGCGGCACGGCTTCACGGCGTCCGACCGGGAGCGGCTCCACGCCGTACTGCCCGCGCTGGCGGGCCAGTTGGCGGCAGCGGTGGGTGGCGCGGAGTCGGAGCCGGCGTCCGGGGTGGCCGAGCGGGTGCTGGTGCTCGGCTGTGAGGAGCTGATGTACGCCCCGCTGCGGCTGGCCGAGGCGCTCGCCCAGCGGCTCGGCGGCGACCGCGTCCGCTACTCCACCACCACCCGCTCGCCCGTCCTCGCCGTGGACGACCCCGGCTACGCCATCCGGACCAGGCTGGCCTTCCCGGCCCACGACGACCCGCAGGACGGCGCCTCGCGCGAGCGCTACGTCTACAACGTCGCCCCCGGTACCGACGGCGCCCGCCGCTTCGACGCGGTGGTGCTGGTGGTGGACGACGTAGCCGACACCCCGGCCCTGCACCAGGGGGAGTACGCGCTGCTGCGCCAGCTGCGGCAGGTCACCGACCGGGTGGTCCTCGCCGTACTGCCCTCGCACCGGCCGGTGCTGCCCACCCCGCTGTACGGGCCGGAGTTCTCCTCGTACCGGCCGGAGGACGTGGCCTGGTTGCTCAAGGACCTCTCCGACGTGCCGCTCGAAGCCCCCACCGAGGAGCGCGAGGAGGCCGTCCAGCAGGGCGGCGCGCACTACGCCGAGTCGCTGCCGGTCGAGTACCGGCCCAGCCCCGAGTACCAGGAGCTGTTCCACCAGGCGCTGCGCGGCTCGGCCCGCCGGATCGCGCTCGCCGTCGGCACCGTCGCCGAGACCCTGCTGCGCGAGCGCGGGCCCGGCCTGGTGCTCGCGTCGCTGGCCCGGGCCGGGACGCCGGTCGGCATCCTGGTCCGCCGCTGGCTGGCCTTCGCCCACGGCCTGGACGTGCCGCACTACGCGGTGTCGATCGTCCGCGGCCGGGGCGTCGACCAGGTCGCCCTGCGCTATCTGGCGGCCCACCACCGGGCGGCGGACGTGGTGTTCGTGGACGGCTGGACCGGCAAGGGCGCGATCACCCGCGAACTCGCCGACGCGCTGGCCGGCACCGCCTTCAGCCCGGACCTCGCGGTGCTCGCCGACCCCGGCCGCTGCGTGCGCACCTACGGCACCCGGGATGACTTCCTGATCCCCTCCGCCTGCCTCAACTCCACGGTTTCCGGGCTGGTTTCGCGCACCGTGCTGCGGGCCGGTCTGATCGGCCCCGGGGACTTCCACGGGGCCAAGCACTACGCCGAACTCGCCGGCGGCGACGTGTCAGAGGCCTTCCTGGCCACCGTCGCCGACTGCTTCGAGGACGTCCGCGCCGGCGCTGTCGCGGAGGCCGAACGGCTGGCCGCCGACCCGGACCGCACCCCCGACTGGGCCGGCTGGGCCGCCGTCGAGCGGATCAGCGCCGAGTACGGGATCGACGACGTCAACCTGGTGAAGCCCGGCGTCGGCGAGACCACCCGGGTGCTGCTTCGCCGGGTGCCCTGGCGGGTGCTGGCCCGGCGCGGCGCCGGAGTCGACCTCGACCACGTGCGGCTGCTCGCCGCGCAGCGCGGCGTTCCGGTCGAGGAGGTGGACGGGCTGCCGTACAGCTGCGTGGGCCTCATCCACCCCCGCTACAGTCGGGGCGCGACGGGGGCGAGCGGGCGGGCCGTGACGGGGAGGGAGTCCTGATGGGGGTTGGGGGAGGGATGGTTGGGGTGCCTGGGATAGCCGGTTCGGCCGGTACGGCCGCTGCGGCCGCTGCGGCCGGTCCGGCCGGTCCGGCCGGTGTGCTGGTGGCGAGCGATCTGGACCGGACGCTCATCTACTCGGAGCGGGCCCTGGCACTGGACGCTCCGGACCACCGCGCGCCGCGGCTGCTCTGCGTCGAGGTGCTGGACGGGCGCCCGCTGTCCTTCCTGACCGAGCGGGCCGCCGCGCTGCTGGCCGACCTCGGCCGGGAAGCCGCCTTCGTGCCCGCCACCACCCGGACCGTCGAGCAGTACCGGCGGGTCAACCTGCCCGGCCCGCAGCCGACTTACGCGATCTGCGCGAACGGCGGACAGCTGCTGGTGGACGGCGAACCGGACCACGACTGGCGCCGGGAGATCTCCACCCGGATCGCGGCCGGCTCGGCACCGCTCGCCGAAGTGGTGCAGCAGCTCGCGCTCCGCGCCGACCCGGAGTGGACCCGCAAGCGGCGGACGGCCGACGAGCAGTTCGCCTACCTGGTCGTCGAACGCGACCGGCTGCCGGACGGCTGGCTCGCCGAACTGACCGGCTGGTGCGCCGAACGCGGCTGGCGGGTCTCGCTGCAGGGCCGCAAGGTGTACGCCGTACCGCAGCCGCTCACCAAGAGCGCCGCGCTCGCCGAGGCCGTCCGGCGCAGCGGCGCGGGCACCGTCCTGGCGGCAGGGGACTCTCTGCTCGACGCCGACCTGCTGGTCGCCGCCGACGCCGGATGGCGCCCCGGGCACGGCGAACTCGCCGACAGCGGATGGTCCGCCCCCGGCGTCACCGCCCTCGCCGAGACGGGGGTGGCGGCGGGGGAGGAGATCGTCCGTCGGTTCCTGGCGACCGCTGCCGGCGGGACGCCGGACCGGTCCTAGCCGCAGCACCCGCCGCCGCAGCAGCCCCCGCCCCCGCCCGGGGCCTGCTGCGGGGCCCCGCCGGCCGCGCCGGTCACGGCGACGGTGGACAGCAGCTTCACCGTGTCCGGGTGGCCCTGCGGGCAGACGGCGGGGTCGTTGGCCTGCGCCATCGGGCGGCGGAGCTCGAAGGTGGCACCGCAGGAGCGGCAGCGGAAGTCGTAGCGTGGCATACCCGCAGGGTACCGATGCTTCGCCCGCACCGTCAGCGGTGCTCGGTCGACAGCGTCAGCGGTGCTCGGTCCGTAGCGTCAGCGGTGCTCTTCCCTCGTCGTCAGCGGTGGCCGAGGTCCCCGCGGATCATGCCGATCACCCGAGCCGCCGCGTCCCGCACCGCCGCCAGCTCGGTCAGGAAGAACCAGTAGTCGGGGTGCCGGCCCGCCGCCTCCAGCGTCGCCACCGCGCGGTCCAGCCGGGCCACCGCCTCGTCGAGCGGGGCGGCGTGCCGCGGATCCGGCGCGCTGCGGCCCGCCATCGCCAGGCGCTGGGCGTCCCGTACCGCGAAGCGGGCGCGCTCGACCTCCCGGTTCGGATCGTGCTGCACCTCGTTCAGCTGCCGCAGCCGCTCGTTCACCGCCACCACCGAGCCGTCCGCGGTGTCCAGCAGCGCGCGGACCGTGCCGATCGCCGCCGTCGCATCCGCCCAGCGCTGCTCGTCCCGGGCCCGGGACGCCTCCGCGAGCTTGGCCTCGGCGGCCCGACCGGCCTCGGCGACCTGCTCGGGCACCCGCTGGAGGTCCTGCCAGCAGGCGGTGCTGAAGCGGCGGCGCAGTTCGCTCAGCGCCGGATCCACCGTCCCGGCCTTGGTCTCCAGCGCCTGGATCCGGGTCCGCAGGCTGGACACCCGCCGGTCCAGCTCACGCGCCCGCTCGGGCAGCTGCGCGGCATCGGCGGTGATCGCCTCCGCGCGCCGCCGCACGTCTTCGGCACGCTGCAGCGTGGCCGCCACCCCGTGCCGCGCCGGGCCCTCGTTCAGCCGGCCCAGCTCGGGCGCCAACTCGGCCAGCCGGGCCGCCAGTTCATCGGCCCGCAGGCCCGCGCCGCGCACCTCGTCCAGCGTGGTCGTCGCCTGCAGCAGCGCGCGCTTGGCCTGCTCCACGGCCGGGGTGACCCGCATCAGCTGCTGCTCGGCGTGCTGCAGGGCCGGCTGGAGGCGGCGCAGGAAGTCGGTCAGCTCGGCGCGGGCCGAACGGAGCTGGCCCTGCACGTCCGTCAGCAGCCGTCGGGCCTGGGCCACCGCACCGGCGTCCAGCGCCTCGTTCTCCAGGTCATGGGCGTCCAGAGCGGCCAGGTAGTTCACCGTGACCTGCTCCACCCGGCCGGAGATCGCCGGCAACTCGGCCAGCACCCGCTGCGCCGCCGCGGCGTCCTCCGCCGCCCGCACGGTCTCCACCGCCAGCTGCAGCTCCCGCTGGGTCTCGTCCAGCTCGTAGAACGCCTCCTGCGCCGCGGCCCGCGCCTCCCGCGCCTCCGCCCGCACCCCGTCCCCGGCACCCCGCCGGCCCCACCAGCCGCCACTGCCCGCCGACGCCAACCCGACCGCCCCCAGCGCACCCGCCAGCACCACCGGCAACACCAGCGCGTCGCCCAGCGCACTCCCCGCCCGACGCCGCCCCCGCCGCCCGCTCCCGCCGGCCACCGTCACTGCGTGCTCCCTGCTCCGACCCGCTGATCCGCGCCCATTCTCCCCGATCCCCCCACCCCGAGGGGACCCCGGGGCCCGCCCCACACCACACCACTCCTCCGAACCAGGTACCCTAGGCACTCGTCGTGCGCCCACCGGCCACGAGCGGGGGCGCGTAGCTCAGTGGTAGAGCGCCGCTCTTACAAAGCGGATGTCGGCGGTTCGAAACCGTCCGCGCCCACCCCGTGAACAGCTGAAACGAAGGCTGCGGCCCAGGTCAGGAGCATGATTCCGACCTGGGCCGCAGCCGTTTCGGCAGTCTCGCCACAGAAGTCGATCTCCGGTATGTCGCCCAAACGATCACGGGGGAGCCCCCTGGAGCGTTCCGGTCTGCGAGGTGGGGCTCCACCTGGGGGTGGACGGGGGCCGGGGTGTCGATCGGCCCAGGGGTGGTGGTGAGGGGTCGGTGGGCGGAGCAGCCTTGGGGGATGGATTCTCTGCACTCGGCAACCGAGTTGCTGACCGAGACGTGTGTCGTGATCTTCTGTGTGGCCTGGATCGCGGGTGTCCTGTACTTCGCGGTGGTGGGGCGGTCCGGTTTCCGGGGGTGGTTGGGCGGGTTGCGCCGTTCGTTGTTCCGGCGGGTGTTGTTGGGCGTCGGGGTCTATGGGGTGCTCGCCGTGCTGGACCGGACGCGGGGGTTCTGGCGGCACTTGGAGTACTGGCAGCCGGAACTCGCGGTGGTGGGTGTGCTGTTGGCGGTGGCCTCGACCGGGCTCCTGCTGTGGGCCCGGTGGGTGCTGGGGACGATGTGGGCGAGCGTGCCGACCGTCCAGGAGCGGCACGAGCTGCGCACCGACGGTCCGTACGCGCTGGTCCGTCACCCCGTCTACACCGGTCTGCTGGGTCTGATCGGCGGGGGCGTGCTGGCGTGCGGCTTCGGTGTGTGGGTCGCCTACTTCGTGATCGTGATCCCGTGGCTGCTGCTGCGGGTCCGGGCGGAGGACGGGCTGATGGCCGGCCTGTTCGGTGCGGACTACGAGGGCTACCGGGACCGTGTTCCGGCGCTGATCCCGCGGGGGTGGTACCGCTCCGGTCCGGCCGGGCGCTGACGGCACCCGGGTGCCGGGGGCGGTGGTCGTGCGTGGTAGGAGAGGTGGGGTGACTACTACCAGGGCGTTCGACGCGGTGCTGTGTGATGTGGACGGGGTGATCCGGTTCTTCGACGGGGCCGGGGTGGCGGCCTTGGAGCGGGCGGCGGGGTTGGGCGAGGGGAGTACGGCGGCGGTCGGGTTCGCGCCGGAGAACGACCTGCCGTTGTTGCTGGGGCGGATCGGCAAGGCGGAGTGGGTGGAGTCGATCGCGCGGGGATTGGCCGGGCGGGTGCCGGAGCCGGCGGCGCGGGGGCTGGCGGAGGCGTTCGCCGACTCGCCGTTCTGGGCGGACGAGGTCGTGGTGGGGTTGCTTCGGCGGGTGCGGGAGCACTGCCGAGTGGTGCTGGTGACCAATGCGACGGTGTGGCTGGACGAGGACCTGGCGCGGTTGGGGCTGACGGATCTGGCGGACGAGGTGGTGAACAGTTCCCGGGTGGGCAGTGCCAAGCCGGACCGGCGGATCTACGAGGTCGCCGCGGAGCGGGCCGGCGTGGCGCCGGAGCGCTGCCTGTTCGTCGACGACCGGCAGGAGAACGTGGACGCGGCGGTGGCGCTGGGGATGACCGGGCTGCTCTACCAGGGTCCGGAGGATCTGCGGCGGGTGCTGGCGCCTGTTGTGGGGTGACGGGCGGTCTGGGCACCGCCGTTGAGGCGGAGGGCCCGGCCGGGGAGGTGGAGGCCTGCCGGCGGCCGGGTGGGAGTCCCTGGTCGGAATGCTGGACAAGCCGCCGGCCGAGTCCGGTGGGCGGTGGCGGGTGGCGGGTGGCGGGTGGCGGGTGGCGGGGCCGGGGTCGGCGGGCGAGGATCGGGGGGACCGTATGGACCCCACGGACCCCTGAGAGCGGTGGGCGCGGATGGCGGAGCAGACCGGGGGCACCCGGGCGGAGCTGTCGGCGCGGCTGAACTGGCTGCGGGCGGCCGTGCTGGGTGCCAACGACGGTGTGGTCTCCACCGCCGGGATCGTGACCGGTGTGGCGGGGGCGGCCGGCTCCCGTACCGCGCTGCTCGCGGCGGGGGTGGCCGGACTGCTGGCCGGGGCGATGTCGATGGCGGCCGGCGAGTACGTCTCGGTCAGCACCCAACGGGACACCGAGCGGGCCGCGTTGGCGAAGGAGCGGCGCGAGCTGGCGGAGGACCCGGAGGGGGAGCTCGACGAACTGGCCGACTACTACCGGGACAGCGGGCTGACCGACGGTCTGGCCCGGGAGGTGGCGACGGCGCTGACCGCGCGGGACGCGCTGGGCGCCCACGCGCAGACCGAACTCGGCATCGACCCCGAGGCGTTGACCAATCCCTGGGAGGCGGCGCTGGCCAGCGCGGCCGCGTTCACCCTGGGCGCGCTGGTGCCGCTGCTGGCGGTCATGCTGCCGCCGGAGTCCTGGCGGCTGGCGGTGACGGTGGTGGCGGTCGTGGTGGCGCTGACCCTGTCGGGCTGGACGAGCGCCCGGCTGGGCGGGGCCGGGCCGGGACGGGCGGTGCTGCGCAACGTGGTGGGCGGGCTGCTGGCGATGGCGGTGACGTACAGCGGCGGTGTCCTGCTGGAGCAGATCACCGGTTGAGCGGGCGGGATCGCGGGTTCCGCGGGACCTGGGGGATCAGGGACCGGGGGAGCGGCATCCGGGGCCGGAGCGCTCCGGACGGTTCGCCCGGGAGGCGGGTCCACGCGCCCTGTGTTTGTGTGGCTGCAAACCGCTTGGGAGAGGTGAACCTCCGTGACCATGCCCCCGTTCGGATCGAACGACCCGTTCTCCGACCTGCTCAGCCGGTTCTTCGGGATGAGCCCGCTGGCCTCTCCGCCCGCCGTGCAGCGGGTGCCGATCGGGCGGTTGCTGAGCGAGTCCTCCCAGGAGTTGCTGGGGCTCGCCGCGCAGCGCGCGGCCGAGGACGGCAGCAGCAACCTCGACACCGCGCACCTGGCCTGGGCGGCCACCCGGGTGGAGCCCTCGCGGCGGATGCTGGAGCGGGCGGGCATCGACCCGGACCGGCTGTCCGGGGACCTGGCGCACGCGCTGCCCACCGGCGACCGGGAGCCGCTGGACGGGCAGCCCGCGCTGACCCCCTCGGCCAAGCGCGCGCTGCTCGCCGCGCACGCCCGTTCGCAGGCGGTCGGCGCCTCGTACATCGGCCCGGAGCACATCCTCGGCGCGCTGCTGGAGCAGGAACGTTCCGGCGCGGGTACGGCGTTGCGCAACGCGGCGCCCTCGCAGGAGGCGCTGAAGTCGGTGCTGGAAGGGCGCGGTACCGGTGGCGAGCGCAGCAGCTCGGGCGCCCACCCGAGCGAGACGCCGACGCTGGACGAGTACGGCCAGGACCTCACCGAGGAGGCGCGCGGCGGCCGGCTGGACCCGGTGGTCGGGCGGGCCGAGGAGATCGAGCAGACCGTGGAGATCCTCTCCCGGCGGACCAAGAACAACCCGGTGCTGATCGGCGAGCCGGGCGTCGGCAAGACCGCGATCGTCGAGGGGCTGGCCCAGCGGATCGTCTCCGGGGACGTGCCGCAGAGCCTCAAGGACAAGCGGGTGGTCACCCTGGACCTGACCGCCCTGGTGGCCGGCTCCAAGTACCGGGGCGAGTTCGAGGAGCGGCTGAAGAAGGTGATCGACGAGGTCACGGCGGCCGAGAAGAGCGTGATCCTGTTCCTGGACGAGCTGCACACCGTGGTCGGCGCGGGCGGTGGCGGCGAGGGCTCGATGGACGCCGGCAACATCCTCAAACCGGCCCTGGCGCGTGGTGAGTTGAGCGTGGTCGGGGCGACCACGCTGGACGAGTACCGCAAGCACGTGGAGAAGGACGCCGCGCTGGAGCGGCGCTTCCAGCCGGTGCTGGTGCCGGAGCCGAGCGTCGAGGAGACGATCGAGATCCTCCAGGGGCTGCGCGACGCCTACGAGGCGCACCACCAGGTGCGGTTCACCGACGAGGCGCTGGACGCGGCGGCGACGCTCTCCGACCGGTACGTCAGCGACCGCTTCCTGCCCGACAAGGCGATCGACCTGCTCGACCAGGCCGGCGCCCGGGTACGTCTGCGCAGCCTCAGCGGCTCCACCGCGGCGACCTCCGTGCAGGACCGGATCACCAAGCTGAAGCGGGAGCTGGACGAGGCCGTCGCGGACGAGGAGTTCGTGCGGGCCGCCAACCTGAAGACCGAACTGCGGCAGACCGAGGACGAGTTGGCGGCGATCGCGGAGTCCCGCGAGGAGGTCGTCGAGGTGACCGCCGACGACATCGCCCAGGTGCTCTCCTCCCGGACCGGCATCCCGGTGGCGGAGCTGAACGCGACCGAGAAGGAGCGGCTGCTCAAGCTGGAGGACCACCTGCACGAGAAGGTGATCGGCCAGGACGAGGCGGTCACCGCCGTCGCCCAGGCGGTGCGCCGCGGCCGGGCCGGGATGGGCGACCCGGACCGGCCGACCGGCTCCTTCCTCTTCCTCGGGCCGACCGGCGTCGGCAAGACCGAGCTGGCCAAGGCGCTGGCGGCGCTGCTGTTCGGCGACCCGGACCGGATGATCCGCTTCGACATGAGCGAGTTCCAGGAGAAGCACACCGTCTCCCGGCTGGTCGGCTCCCCGCCCGGCTACGTCGGCTACGAGGAGGCGGGGCAGCTGACCGAGGCGGTGCGCCGCAAGCCGTACAGCGTGCTGCTCTTCGACGAGGTGGAGAAGGCGCACCCGGACGTCTTCAACCTGCTGCTCCAGGTGCTGGACGACGGGCGGCTCACCGACTCGCAGGGGCGTACGGTCGACTTCCGCAACACCGTGGTGATCATGACCAGCAACATCGGGTCGCAGCGGATCCTGGACCACTCGGGCAACGTGGACGAGATCCGCGACGACCTGATGCAGGACCTGCGCCGGCAGTTCCGGCCGGAGTTCCTCAACCGGATCGACGAGGTGATCGTCTTCCACGCGCTCACCCGGAAGGACCTGCTGTCGGTCGTCGGCCTGCTGCTGGAGCGCACCCGGCGGCGGCTGCGGGCCCAGGACGTGCGGCTTGAGGTCACCGAGGCGGCCAAGGAGTACCTGGTCAACCGCGGCTACCAGCCGGAGTTCGGGGCCCGGCCGCTGCGCCGGACGATCCAGTCGGAGCTGGACAACCGGATCTCCAACCTGCTGCTGGACGGCTCCGTGCGGGAGGGGGACACGCTGCTCGCGGACGTCCGCGACGGGGAACTGGTGGTGACGCTGGCGCGGCCGGAGGCGTCGGCGACCTCCGGACAGGCGGAGCAGGCGGAGTGACCGGTTCGGGCGTACTCCAGCGGGAGTACGCCCGAACGCCACTGGTGGAGGACGTGCGGGAGCCGGGAGCGGGTCTAGCCTTCCGGGCATGATGCCGCCCACGCCCCAGCCCCCGGAGCCGTCGGGCCCGCCGTCCGCCGCGACGCCACCTGCGCCGGAGCCGCCGTCCGGGCGCCGGCGCCCGCCCTGGGCACGTGCGGGTCGGCCGGGCCGATCGGGCTGGCCGGGCTGGTCCGGCGGGTCGGGACCGCCGGTGCGGCTGGCGCTGGCGGCCGCGGTGGTCCAGGTGGTCGGGTCGGGCGTCGCCGCGCGCCACCAGGGCGGCCGGGTCCCGCTGGACGTCTTCGGCTACCTCCTGCTGCTGCTCGGCCCGGCGCTGCTGGTGCTGTTCGGGCGCCGTCCGGTGGCGGCCGTGGCGGGGACGTCGGTGGTCACCGCCGGGTACCTGGCCGCCGGGTACCCGTACGGGCCGGTGTTCGTGAGCTGGGTGATCGCCTGCGGCCTCGCGATCGGCTGCGGGCACCGCCGGGCGGCCTGGGCCGGGGTCGCCGGGGTGTACCTGGTGCACGTCCTGGCCACCTTCGTGCTGCCGGACAGCTGGCAGCGCACCCCGCCGAGCAGGTTCGTCTGGCAGGCCGAACTCGGTTTGCTGGCCTGGCTGTTGCTGGTGCTGGCGGTCGCCGAGCTGATCCGCTTCCGGCGCGAGCGGATCGCCGCCCACCGGGCCTACCGGCAGCAGCTGGAGCAGCGCCGGGCCAACGAGGAACGGCTCAGGATGGCCCGGGAGCTGCACGACATCCTGGCGCACAGCCTGTCGCTGATCAACATCCAGGCCGGGGTCGCGCTGGCGCTGCTCGACCGGCGGCCGGAGGAGGCCCGCACCGCCCTGGTGACCATCAAGTCGACCAGCAAGGAGGCACTCGGCGAGGTCCGCCAGGTGCTCGCCACGCTGCGCGGGCCCGACGCGGCGCCGCGCGGGCCGGCCCCCGGGCTGGGTCGGCTGGACGAACTCACCGAGCAGGCCGACCGGGTGGGCCTGGCGGTCCAGGTGCACGAGGACGGCGAGCGCCGACCGCTGTCCGCCACCGTCGACCTCACCGCCTTCCGGATCGTCCAGGAGGCACTGACCAACGTCATCCGCCACTCGGTGGCCCGGGAGGCGGTGGTGGTGCTCGACTGGCGGGATGCCGCCGTCCTGGTGGTGCTGGTCGAGGACCCGGGGCCCGCGGTGGTCGGCGACGCCGGAGGGTCCGGCAGCGGGCTGGTCGGGATGCGGGAACGGGCGTCCGCGTTCGGTGGCACCATCACGGCGGGGCCGCTGCCGGGCGGCGGCTTCCGGGTCCGGGCGGAGCTGCCGACACCGAAGGCGGAGAGCGATTGATTCGGGTAATGCTGGCGGATGACCAACTGCTGGTCCGGGCGGGCTTCCGGGCCCTGCTGGACCTCCAGGACGACCTCACGGTGGTCGGCGAGGCGGACGACGGCGAGGCGGCGCTCCGGCTCGCCCGCGAACTGGTGCCGGACGTCGTGCTGATGGACGTCCGGATGCCCCGGATGGACGGGCTGGAGGCGACCAGGAGGATCGCCGCGGACCCGGCGCTGTCCTCCGTACGGGTGGTCGTGCTGACCACCTTCGAGCTGGACGAGTACGTCTTCGAGGCGCTGCGCTCGGGGGCGGCGGGCTTCCTGGTCAAGGACACCGAGCCGGCCGACCTGCTGCGGGCGATCCGGGTCGCGGTCGCCGGCGACGCGCTGCTCTCACCGGGCGTGACCAGGCGGCTGATCGGCGAGTTCGCGGCCCGCTCGAAGGGGCCCGAGGCGGCTCCGGCGGGGCTCTCGGACATCTCGATGCTGACCGAGCGGGAGCGCGAGGTGCTGGCGCTGGTCGGGATGGGGCTGTCCAACGACGAGATCGCCCGGCGGCTGGTGGTCAGCCCGCTGACGGCGAAGACCCACGTCAGCCGGGCGATGGTGAAGCTCGGGGCCCGGGACCGGGCGCAACTGGTGGTGCTGGCGTACGAGTCGGGGTTGGTGCGGCCGGGCTGGCTGGGCTGACGGCTACTCCCGGTCCGGCGTGTCGGACGGTGTTCGTACTCTCGCGGGAGTACCCCGACTGCCGCTGCTGGGAGGATGCGCGATGAGACTCCTCGGCGGGACGCTCAGGGCACCTCGGGAAACCCCGGGGGTGTGGAGCCGACCGCGAGGAGATGACCCGCGATGTACACCCAGCTGGCAGATTGGCACGGGCCGGGCGCCTGGATCCTGCTGGTGCCCCTGGTCTGGATCGCCGTGGTGGTCCTGGTGATCGCGCTGCTGCGCCGGACGGTCTGGCGGCGCCGCGGAGCCTGCGGCTTCGCGGGCGGGGCCGGAGCCGCCGGGGCGGCGGAGCACCCGCTCGCCGTCCTGGGCCGCCGCTACGCGGAGGGCGACATCGACGCCGAGGAGTACCGCGCCAAGCGGGCCGTGCTCACGGAGCCGACCAGGGACACCGACCGGGGAAGTGGCGCCAGGTGACCGTGCCCGGCACCGGACTCGACACCGGACGCGGCACCGCTGCCCGGGCTGCCGACGCCGTGAAGGTCCACGGCGCCGGTGGCACCGGCATCCGGGCGCGGAGGCTCGGGGCGCCGCCGCTCACGGCACCTCCGCTCAGCCCACCCTGACCTGCGGGAGCACCTCCCGCAGGAGCGGGTCCGGCAGCCCGCGCTTGCGCCACTCGCGCGGGTAGCCGAGCGAGACCTCTTCGAACGGGACGCCGTCGTAGGTGGTCTTGCGCGGGATGTGCAGGTGGCCGTAGATCATCGCGGCGGTGTTGAAGCGGCGGTGCCAGTCGGCGGTCAGCTCGGTGCCGCACCACTGGGCGAACTCGGGGTACCAGAGGACGTCGGTGGGGTGGCGGACCAGCGGATAGTGGTTGACCAGGACCAGCGGGACGTCCGGGTCGCAAGCCGCGAGCCGCTGCTCGGTCAGCCGGACGCGCTCGCGGCACCAGGAGTCGCGGTCCGGGAACGGGTCCGGGTGGAGCATCCGCTCGTCCGCGCAGACGATGCCGCTCTCGTAGGCGGCCGCCAGGGACTCCTCCTTGGTGGCCGTGCCCGGGGCACGGAAGGAGTAGTCGTACAGGAGGAAGAGCGGGGCGATACGGACGGGGCCGCCCGGGCCCTGCCAGATCGGGTACGGGTCCTCGGGGGTGACGACGCCGAGGCCGCGGCACAGTTCCACCAGGTGGTCGTAGCGGGCCACGCCGCGGAGCTGGACCGGGTCCTCGGGGTGGGTCCACAGCTCGTGGTTGCCGGGCGCCCACACCACGCGGGCGAAGCGGTCGGCGAGCAGGCCGAGCGCCCACTCGATGCTGGTGGTGAGTTCGGCGACGTCCCCGGCGACGAGCAGCCAGTCGTCGGGGTGGGTGGGCCGGAGCTTCTCCACCAGTTCGCGGTTCTCCTGGTAGGAGATGTGCAGATCGCTCACCGCGAGCAGCCGCCCGCCCCCGCCCGGGTCGGTGGACGCCGACTGTGCGTCGCTGCGGATCTCGGTACTCACTCCTGCCCCCTGGGGTCACCCGGCCGATGTGGCCACCCTACGTGGCGGGCGGGGGCCGTGGGCAGAGTTGGGGTGATCAGTGGTTCGGCCAGCGAGCCGGGGATTTGAGCGTAGTTCAGGAGCCGAGGTCGATCAGCACGCCGTGGGAGGTGGCGGTGGTGACGGCGAGGATGACCAGGGAGGTGATGCCCAGGGCCAGGCCGAGGAAGGCGCGGACGCGGCGGTCGGTGCCACGGACCAGGGCCAGCGTGGCGAGGGTGATGGCGATCGGGCCCAGGACGATGTTGAAGAGCAGCAGGCCGGGGAGGCCGAGGAGGAAGGAGGCGATGGCCAGGTTGTCGGCCTCGGTGGTGCCCTGACGGTCGCCGGCGGTGCGGTCGCCGGCGGTGCGCCCGGTGGCGGCGCGGTTGGTGCGGGCGTGCTCGGTGACGGTGCTCATGGCGGTGGCGGTCCTCTCAACGGGAGTGGACGGGGCGGCGGGGCTTGCGGGGGCCGGCGGCGTTCGTTCGGCCCTGGGGCGTTCGGCTGGGCCCGTAACGTTCGGCCGGGCTTGGGGTGTTCGGCCGGATCAGCGGTGGCGCAGGCGGGCGATGCCCTCGCGGGCGCCGAAGGCGAGCAGCCAGGCGGCGATGGCGGCGGAGGCGGCGAGGAACACCGGGAGGGGGAGGTGGGCGGCGGTGCCGATCAGGACTCCCATGGCGACCAGTGCGGAGAACAGGATCACGGCTGGCTCCTTCGGCTGCGGCTGGTGCTGTGCCGGTTTCGGTTGACAAGTGTTCACTGACTTCGGGCACCACTGTACGCCCGGCTGGCCAAGTTCGGCAAACGACTGTTTACTGAATGGCGTGAGTCACACCGTAGGGGCCAGACAGGCCCAGAAGCAGCAGAGTCGGCGGGCCTTGCTGGACGCGGGGCTGCACCTGCTGGCCGATCAGAACCTGGCCAGCCTGGGCGTCCGCGAGGTCACCCGGGAGGCAGGACTGTCCCCGGCCGCCTTCTACCGGCACTTCCCCGACCTCGCCGCCCTCGGCGTCGCGCTGGTCGAGGAGTCGCTCGCCAGCCTGCACGTCATGATCCGCTCGGTGCTCGCCGAGGCCGGCGGCGCCGAGGAGCTGATCGACCGGACGGTGGACGTGATCCGGCAGCACGTCCGCGAACACCGCCCGCACGTACGCTTCCTGGCGCGCGAGCGGCACGGCGGGGTCCGGCAGGTGCGCGAGGCGATCGACGCCGAGCTCGGCCGCTTCGCCGCCGAGGTCGGTTCCGCGCTGGCGCTCCAGCCGGTCTCGAAGGGCTGGAGCGAGCAGGATCTGCGGATGCTCGCCGAGTTGTACGTCGACCACATGGTGTCGACGGCCTCCGCCTTCCTGGAGGCCCAGGAGGCGGACCCGGCCCGCGAGCAGCGGATCGCCGCGACCGCCCGGCTGCAGCTGCGCCTGATCAGCCTCGGCCGGCTTCATTGGCAGGGGAGTTGAGCGCTCCGGGCACCTGGCGGGCCCCCGGCGAGCTCCGGATGGCCCCCGGGTGAGCTCCTGCTTGGTCCCCGGTGAGCCCCGACCGGGTTCGGTGGGGGCGGGGTGGCCCTCGCGGTCAGGGGTGTTCTCTTGGTCTTGTTTTGACTCTTGACAGTAAGTCATGTCCGCGACAGTTTTGGGGGACCCCCACACCGAGAGGTCTCTCATGAAGAAGCCGCTCATAGGCATGCTCTCCACGCTCCTGGTCGCCGGTGCGTCCTCCCTCGTCGGCGCCCTCCCTGCCCAGGCCGCCGCCCCGGCCCAGGCAGCCCCGACCCAGGCCGCCCCGACGGCCGCCGTCAGCTTCGCCGGGACGGTCGCGCTCAGCAACTGCTCCGGTTCGCTGGTGCGGATGCCGAACTCGGCCGCGACCGACCCGGCCCTCGTGCTCTCCAACGGCCACTGTCTGGAATCCGGCATGCCGGGCCCCGGCGAGGTGGTGCTCGACCAGGCCTCCAGCCGGACCTTCACCCTGCTCAACGCCACCGGCGGCCGCCTCGCCACCCTGCGCGCGACCAAGGTGGTCTACGGCGCCATGACCGACACCGATGTGTCGATCTACCAGCTGAACACCAGCTACGCCTCGATCAAGTCGAAGTACGGGATCTCGCCGCTGACCATCGCCGACACCCACCCCGCCCAGGGTGCGGACATCCGGGTCGTCTCCGGTTACTGGAAGAAGATCTACTCCTGTTCGATCGACGGCTTCGCCTACCGGCTGAACGAGGCCGACTGGACCTTCAAGGACTCGGTCCGCTACACCTCCGGCTGCAACGTCATCGGCGGCACCTCCGGCTCGCCGGTGGTCGACGCCTCGACCGGTCAGCTGGTCGCGGTGAACAACACGATCAACGAGAACGGCGAGTCCTGCACCCTTGACAACCCGTGTGAGGTCGACGAGAGCGGCGCGGTGACGGTGCACCAGGGCATCGGCTACGCCCAGGAGACGTACGGCATCCCCGCCTGCTTCGCCCCCGGCAACCGCCTGGACCTCACCCTGTCGGGCTGCACCCTGCCCCGCCCGTAGGCCTCGTCGACACCCCTCCCTGAGCAGCACCTTCTCCCGATGGGCCACCCGCGACCAGGCGGGTGGCCCATTCGGCCGTCCGCCGGGCGGCCGCCGCGCCATCCGCACCGCAGAGTTGTGCCGACGAGGCAGCTGCCATGTCCGTTGACCAGATGGAGAGTTGATGACCACCAAGCTGAAGAGGCTGTTGGTTTCCGTCCTGCTGATACCGATGTTCGCGATCGGCGTCCTGGCCGCCCCGGCCTCGGCTGCCGGCGGACAGGGGGTCGAGGCGGCCGGTGCCGCGCACGGCCGGAGCCCCGCGGACGACCCGACCGCCGACATCAAGGACCGCCTGGCGGCGATCCCCGGCGTGACGATCACCGAGGAGCAGCCGACCACCACCGGCCACCGCTACTTCCTGGCCACCTACACCCAGCCGATCGACCACTTCCGCCCCTGGCTGGGCACCTTCCAGCAGCGCTTCAGCGTGCTGCACCGGGGCTACGACCGCCCGACCGTCTTCTACACCAACGGCTACACGCTGGGCACCACCCCGTCCCGCACCGAGCCGACCCGGCTGGTGGACGGCAACCAGGTCTCCATCGAGTACCGGTTCTTCACCCCCTCCCGCCCCGAGCCGGCCGACTGGTCCAAGGCGGGCATCCGCCAGCAGGCCGCCGACTCGCACAAGCTGGTGACCGCGCTCAAGCGGATCTACCAGCAGGAGTGGCTCTCCACCGGTGCCAGCAAGGGCGGCATGTCCTCCACCTTCTACCGCCGCTTCTACCCGGACGACGTGGCGGGCACGATCGCCTACGTCGCGCCGAACAACACCGATGTCAACGACTACGCGGCCTACACCGACTTCTTCCGCACCGTCGGCACGCCCGAGTGCCGCGCCAAGCTGAACGCCGCCCAGCGCGAGCTGCTGGTGCGTCGCGACCGCCTGGAGCCCCGCTACGTCGCCGACAACAAGGCGGCGGGCTCCACCTTCAATACCCTCGGCACCCCGGACCGCGCCTACGAGGCCGGTGTGCTCGACGTGGTCTGGGCGTTCTGGCAGTACAGCCTGGAGTCGGACTGCGCGAAGGTCCCGGTGGCCGCCACCGCGACCGACGACGAGCTGTACGCGTGGTACGACGCCCAGTCCGGCATCACCGGCAACAGCGACCAGTCGCTGGCGAAGTACACCGCGTACTACTACCAGGCCGCGACCGAGCTGGGTGCGCCGTACTTCGACGTCTCGTACCTGAAGGACCAGCTGCACTACGACTACAAGGAGCTCTACTCGGCCCGCTCCTACGTGCCGAAGGAGATCCCGACCGTCTTCAACCCGCGTGCGATGCCCGACATCGACCGCTGGGTGAAGCGCGAGGGCGAGCGGATCATGTTCGTCTACGGCGGCAACGACCCGTGGGGCGCCAAGCCGTTCCACCTCGGCCGGGGCAGTGACGACAGCTACGTCTACGTCGTTCCGGGCGGCAACCACGGCTCCAACATCGGCAAGCTGCCGGCCGCGCAGTCGGCGGAGGCCACCGCCAAGGTGCTGGAGTGGGCCGGTCTGGGTGACCAGGACGGTGCCCGCTCGCTGGCCAAGTCCCCGCAGACGGGGGCGCCCTTCGGCCCGCTCGACATCGAGGGCCAGCGGCTGGAGCAGGAGCGCCGCCCGCTGTAACACCCCGTAGCCGGCCGTCAAGGCCAGCCGGACCAGCCGGACCAGCCGGACCGGTACGACCAGCATGACCAGCGCGCTCGGCATAACCAGCGCGACCAGTCGGACCAGCCGGACCAGCAGGGCCAGGAGGCCGCCCCACCCGGGGCGGCCTCCCGTCGTTGGAGCCGAACGAGGGCGCCGCCCCCTCCCCGAAGTAGTGAATCGGTGCTTCAATGCTTCCATGGCCTATCGACGCACCCCCGCCGTCCAAGCCCGCCTGGACGCCCAGCGCGAGGCGGTGTTGCAGTCGGCGGTCGGCCTGCTCGCCGAGCGCGGCTACGGCGGCTGCACCATGGCCGCCGTGGCGGACCGCGCCGGGATCGCCACCGGCAGCGTCTACCAGCACTTCGCCAACAAGGCCGAGCTGTCGGTGGAGTTGTTCCGCCGGGTGGTCACCCGCGAGATGGCCGCGGTGAACACCGCCGTCGCCCTCCGGGACACCCCGCAGCGGCGGATCGCCGCCGTGGTCGAGACCTTCGCCGCCCGCGCCCTGCGCGCGCCCCGGCTGGCGTACGCGCTGCTGGTGGAGCCCGCCGACGCTGTGGTGGACGGCGAGCGCCTGGTCTTCCGGCGGGCGTTCCGGGACGTGATCGCCACCGAGATCGCCGCCGCCGTGGCGGTCGGCGAACTCCCCGAGCAGGATCCGGTGCTGACCGCCGCCGCCTTGGTCGGCGCGGTCGGTGAGGCCCTGGCCGGGCCGCTCGCGGCCGCCCCGGTCGAGACGACTGCCCCTGCCGAGACGGCCGAGACAGCCGGGAAGGCCGGGACAGCCGGGACAGCCGGGAAAGCCGAGCCCTCCGAACCCCAGCGGGCCACCGCCGAGGTGGTCCCCGCCCTGGTCTCCTTCACCCTGCGTGCCCTGGGAGGACGCGATGACAGCGACGCATGAGGTCACCAACCAGGTGCCCCTGCCGTACGGACACGACACCGCCGCCGACCCGACCCTGCTCGCCGCCCTGCACCGGGCCGGCGCGGGCTGGGCCGAGCCCGAACTGCGCGAGCTCGGCCGCCTGGCGGGTTCCGAGCAGGCCGCCGACTGGGGCCGGCTGGCCAACGAGAACCCGCCCGTGCTGCGCACCCACGACCGCTTCGGCCACCGGATCGACGAGGTCGAGTTCCACCCGTACTGGCACGAGCTGATGCGCACCGCCGTCTCGTACGGGCTGCACGCCGCGCCCTGGCGGGAGGAGCGGCCCGGCGCCCACTCCGCCCGCGCCGCCAAGTTCTTCGTCTGGAGCCAGGTCGAGGCCGGCCACACCTGCCCGATCTCGATGACCTACGCCGCCGTCCCCGCACTGCGCCAGAGTCCTGGGCTGGCCGCCGAGTTGGAGCCGCGGCTGGCCGCCACCGAGTACGACTACGGGCTGCGCGAGCCGCACACCAAGCGCGGGCTGATCGCCGGCATGTCGATGACCGAGAAGCAGGGCGGCTCGGACGTCCGCACCAACACCACCACGGCGCTCCCGCAGCCGGACGGCAGCTACCGGCTCACCGGCCACAAGTGGTTCACCTCGGCGCCGATGTCCGACCTCTTCCTGACCTTGGCCCAGGCCCCCGGCGGGCTCAGCTGCTTCGTGCTGCCGCGGGTCCTCCCGGACGGCAGCCGCAACCGGCTGCACCTGATGCGGCTCAAGGACAAGCTCGGCAACAAGTCCAACGCCTCCGCCGAGCTGGAGTACGACGGCGCGGTCGGACTGCTGGTCGGGGCCGAGGGCCGGGGCGTGCAGACCATCATCGAGATGGTCAACATGACCCGCCTGGACTGCACCATCGGCGCCGCCTCCGGGATGCGCTACGGCGCCACCCGCGCGGTCCACCACGGCCTGCACCGGCGGGCGTTCGGCAAGGCACTGGTCGACCAGCCGCTGATGCGCAACGTGCTGGCCGACCTGGTGGTGGAGTCCGAGGCGGCCACCATTGTCGCGATGCGGCTGGCCCGGTCCACCGACCTCGCTCTCGCCGGGGACGAAACCGAGGCGCTGGTCAGGCGGTTGGGCCTTGCGGTGGCCAAGTACTGGGTGTGCAAGCGCGGTCCGGCGCACTCCGCCGAGGCGCTGGAGTGCCTGGGCGGCAACGGCTACGTCGAGGAGTCCGGGATGCCCCGGCTCTACCGCGAGGCCCCGCTGGTGTCGATCTGGGAGGGCTCCGGCAACGTCGCCGCGCTGGACGCCCTGCGTGCCATGGCCAAGCGCCCGGAGACGGTCGAGGCCTTCCTCGGCGAACTCGACGCGGCCGCCGGGGCGGACCGCCGGCTGGACGCCGCCGTCGCCGAACTCCGCAAGCAGCTCAGCGACTTGAGTGATCTGGAGTACCGCACCCGGCGGCTGGTCGAGTCGATGGCGCTGGCCTTCCAGGGCTCGCTGCTGGTCCGCTACGGCAGCCCGGCGGTGGCCGACGCCTTCTGCGCGAGCCGGCTCGGCGGCGACCACGGCGCAGCCTTCGGCACCCTGCCCTCCGGTGTCGACACCGCGGAGATCATCGACCGCGCCCGCCCGGTGCCCGCGTGAACGACGAGGAGGGCCGGGAGGTCCAGGAAGCCCAGGAAGCCCAGGAAGCCCAGGAGGCGCAGGAGGCGCAGGGAGTACGGGAGTTCTGGCGGGCACTCGGCCTGCCCGGGCTGATCGACGTGCACACCCACTTCATGCCGAAGAACGTCCTCGACAAGGTGTGGGCGTATTTCGACGTGGCCGGCCCGCTGGTGAACCGCCCCTGGCCGATCACCTACCGCGAGGCCGAGGAGCAACGCGTCCAGCGGCTGCGGGACTTCGGCGTCCGGGCGTTCACCTCGATGCTCTACCCGCACAAGCCGGGCATGGCCGGCTGGCTGAACGCCTGGGCGGCCGAGTTCGCCGCCCGCACCCCGGACTGCCTCCACACCGCGACCTTCTTCCCCGAACCGGGGGTGGCCGGCTACGTGACGCGGGCGATCGAGGACGGCGCCCGGGTGTTCAAGGCGCACCTCCAGGTCGGCGGCTACGACCCGACGGACGCCCGGCTGGACGAGGTCTGGGCGCTGCTGGCCGACACCGGCACCCCGGTGGTCGCCCACTGCGGATCCGGTCCGGTCCCGGGCAAGTTCACCGGCCCCGGCCCGATCGGCGCGGTCCTGGACCGGCATCCGGGCCTGGTCCTGGTGGTCGCCCACCTGGGCATGCCCGAGTACCGCGACTTCCTGGACCTGGCCGAGCGCCACCCGTCCGTCTGGCTGGACACCACCATCGCGTTCACCGACTTCGCCGAGGCCGACGTCCCGTTCCCGCGCGACGAACTGCCGCGTCTGCGCGGGCTGGGCGAACGCGTCCTGCTGGGCAGTGACTTCCCCAACATCCCGTACCGGTACGTCCACCAGCTGGAGGCGCTGGCCGGGCTGGGGCTGGGGGAGGAGTGGCTCCGGGCGGTCTGCCACGACAACGCGGCCGCGCTGTTCGGCCTCAGCTGACGGCGCCCAGCACCCCCACCGCCGCCGGGTGCAGTCCGGGCGCGGCGGCGAGGAAGCTGTCCGAGTCGGCCGTCCAGGCCGCCCCGGCGGCGTCCGTCACCGTCGCGCCCGCCTCGCTCGCCACCAGGGCGCCGGGCAGCAGGTTGCCCGCGTCCTGGCCGTACTCCCAGAACAGCGCCAGGTGCCCGGAGCCGACCTGCGCCACCTGGAGCGCGGTCGGGCCGAGGTTGCGCACCGCCAGCACCGCGCCGGCCATCGCGGACAGCGACTCGCCGGCCCGGCGCAGCGCCACCGGGTCGGCGGCCACCAGCGGCGGCTGGCTGGTGGCGGCGACGGTGGCCGCCAACTCCCGCTCCAGCGGCGCGATCGGCCGCCCGTCCAGCTGTGCTCCGCCGCCCAGCACCGCGCGGTAGGTGCGGCCCGCGCCGAACAGCTCCGGGGCGTGCACCACGGCCAGCACCGCCGCGCCGTCGCGCACCAGGGCCGCGGTGACCGCCCAGTGCGGCTGCCCGAGCAGGTACTGCACCGCGCCGTCGGTCGCGTCGCACACCCACCATTCGCCCGCGGCGGGCACCGAGCCGTCCAACTCCTCCGGCAGCCAGCCGGCCTGGGGGCGCAGCGCGGCCAGCCGCTCGCGCAGCTCGGCGGCGGCCGGGCCGTCCAGTGCCGCGAACCGCGCCATCGCCTCCTCGACGGTCCGCCCCGGGGTGGGCTCGGCCGGCCGGCCCGCGGCCAGCTTCGCGCCGACCTCCCGCACCGCCGCCTCCACGGCCGCCGCCAGCGTCCACAGCTCCGTCGTCCCCATCGCGGTCCTCTTCCTCTCCCGGTGGCCGGTCCACTCCGGCTGAACAGGACAAGGAGTACCGTCGGAGCTGCCGAACAAGACGCTCAATCGGACTCGAATGACGGAGATCGGACACAATGGACCTCGCCACGACCGATCCGGACACCGTGCTGGACACCCTCGACCGCCGCCTGATCGGCGCCCTCCAGGTGGACGGACGGGTCGAGCCCGGCCGGATCGCCGAGGTGCTGGGCGTCTCCGCCCGGACGGTCACCCGCCGGCTGGGCCGGATGCGGCAGGCCGGGGTGCTGCGGGTGGTCCGGATGCCCGACGTCGAGGACGCCGCCGTGGGGGCGCTGCTGCTGCGGGTCCGGGTGCTGCGCGGCCGGGTGGACGCCATCGCCCGGGCGCTCGCCGACCGTCCCGACGTCCCCTTCGTCGACGTCATGCTCGGCGGCCACGAGGTCGGGGCCGTGATGCTGAGCGACGCGGGCGCCCGAGACCGCCTGCTGTACGGGCAACTGCCCGCGACCGGCGCCGTCACCGAGACCACCACCCACGCCGTGCTGCACGTCTTCGCGGACGCCGGGCAGTGGCGGGCCGGCTCGCTGACCGACCAGGAGGCCGCCGCGCTCGCCCGACCGCTCGCCCCGCGCCCGGCCACGCCCCCGCCGCTGGACGGCCTCGACCGCGCGCTGCTGGACCGGTTGGAGCAGGACGCCCGGCAGTCCCACGCCGTACTGGCGGCGGCGGTCGGCGCCCCCGAGTCGACCGTCCGGCGCCGCCTGCACCGGCTGGACGGGCTCGGACTGCTGCGCACCCACGCCACCGTGGACCCCCGACTGCTCGGCATGGCCGTGGACGCCAACCTCTGGCTCGACGTGCCGCCCGGCCGGCTCGCCGAGGTCGGTACCGCACTGGCCGGCCACCCCCGGGTGCACGGCGTCTTCGCCACCAGCGGCCCGACCAACCTGCTGGCCACGCTGTTCTGCCCCGACCACGGCGGCCTCTACCGCTTCCTCACCGACACCCTCGGCCCGCTCGGTGTCACCCGCGCCGAGACCACCATCACCGCCCGCGCGGTGAAGCGGGCGGGCGTGCTGCTCCGGCAGCCGGGCAGACCGTGAGGGGCCGGGCCTTCCCGCGGCCGGGGCAGCGGCGGCCGGGAGGAGGGGGCAGCGGCGAGCCGGGCAGCGGCGGCCGGCTAGCGCTCCGGGCCGACCACGGACTGGAGGTACCGGACGGTCTCCGGGTCGGCGGGCAGGAAGGTCTCCATGGCGAGTTCGGAGACGGTCACGTCCAGCGGTGTGCTGAAGGTGGCGATGGTGGACAGGAAGGAGAGCACCCGCCCGTCGCGCCGGACCCGCAACGGCAGCGCGAAGGGGTGCCCGTGCCCGGCGCCGTCCCCGGCCGGCCCGTCCTCCGCCGGTTCCGGGTAGCCGCGGACCTCCTCGTACAGCCGCCGCAGCGGCTCCGCGCGGACCAGCTCCAGCCGGTGTTCCAGCCGCGCCAGCAGGTGCCCGCGCCACTGCCGGAAGTTGACGATGTGCGGCGCCAGCCCGTCCGGGTGCAGGGCGACCCGTACGGCGTTGAACGGCGGCCGGAGCAGCTGCGGGTCGACGCCGTCCAGCAGCAGGGCGAGCGAGCGGTTGGCCGCCAGCACCTGGAAGGTCCCGTCGAGCACCACCGCCGGGTACGGGTCGTGCGCGGCGAGCAGCCGCTCGACGCCGCCGCGCAGCGCGTCCATGGACGGGTCGTCCAGTGGTGTCTCGGGGTAGTGCGGGGCGTAACCGGCCGCCAGCATCAGGGAGTTGCGCTCGCGCACCGGGACGTCCAGCTGTTCGGCCAGCCGTAGCAGCAGGTCCCGGCCCGGCCGGGCGCGGCCGTTCTCGACGAAGCTGAGGTGCCGGGCCGAGGAGTCCGCCCGCACGGCCAGTTGCAGTTGGCTGAGCTGCCGGCGTTCCCGCCAGTCGCGGATCAGCGGGCCGACGCCCGTCCCGGTGGGGCTGCCCATGCCCGCCACGATCGTCATGGGCAAGGACGGTACTCGAACGAGCCGGTCCCGCGGGAGGGGGCCGGGCGGACCAGGCGGGGTCGGCCGGGGATCAGGCGCCGGTGGTCGAGCCCGGGCGGATCACCATCAGCACCACGACCACGGCCCACAGCAGGTTGAACACCCCGGCGGTCATCGGCAGCAGCCGCAGGCCGCTGACGGCCTTGGTGTGCTTCTCGTCCGCCGGGTCGAGGCCGAGCGCGTCCACGGCGGCCTGCTGGCCGGGCAGGACGAAGAGCAGCAGGGAGAGCGCGGCGATCGCGGTGAGCACCATCGAGGCGATCAGCCAGGACTGGCTCAGCACGTCCATCACCTGGGCGACGCCGATGCCCAGCACCGGCACGGCGACGCCGAGCAGCGCGTAGACCTGGGTGATCCGGTGCAGGACGCGCAGCACGCCCGCGTCCGAGGCCTGGTCCGGCCCGCCGGCCAGGGCGGCCTTCGCCCGGCGCGGGAACATGCTGACGGCCACCGCGACCGGGCCTATGAACAGGACCGACGCGAGGACGTGCAGGCTCAGCAGGAACTTGGCCATGGCGGGGCACCCTTTGATCCGGTGGGCAGCTGGGGGGTCGGCGGGCGTGCGCCGTCGGCGTGCCCACGACCAGGCACGCTAACACCGCTTATTCAGCGGCCCCGCGCTCGGGTGCCCCCGGCCGGTGCCCTGCTCAGCCCGCCGGGACCAGCTCCACGATCCGCGGCGGGGCGGTGCTGACGGCGGCGACGGCCGCGCCCTGCCCGGGGGCGGTCCAGTCGAGCAGGTGGAGGTCCTGGAAGCGGCTGCGCGCCGGCGGGCCGGGCGGCACCTCCAGCGGCAGGGCGGAGAGGTCGACCTGTCCGAGGGTGTCCAGGGTGGCGCGTCCGATCTTGATCAGCGACTCCTTGCGCACCCACAGCCGCAGGAACGCCCGGCCCGGCTCCGGGGCCGCCTCGACCAGGGCCAGCTCGGCCGGGGTGAGCACCCGGCGGGCGACCGCGCCCAATGAGCCGCCCCGGGTGGCGAGTTCCACGTCCACGCCGACCGGCCGGCGGCCCGCCCCGGCGGCGACCACGCCCCGGGTGTGGGACAGGCTCACCTCCACCCCGGGGTGGTCGGGCAGGTAGGGCTTGCCGTGGTCGGCGAGGCCGCAGTCCGGGCACTGCTGGGCGAGGACCAGCCCGGCCGCGGGGACGCCGAGCAGCCGGGCGGCGCAGAGCCGGACCAGGACGTGCCCGGCGACGAAGTCGGTCCGCCCGGACTCGTGCCGGAAGCGTCCGGCACGGGCCCGCTCGACGTCGGTGAGCAGGTGCTCGCCCGCCTCGGGGTGGCGCAGTACGGCGTCTGCGGACGCGACCGCGACGAGCGGTGCGTCCTGCTCCTGGGCCTCGGTGGTCATGGGCTCCAACCTAGTCCGCCGGGTCGTCGAGCGGGGACCCGGACCTCGAGGAGCCCGGGGTGAGCCGGAGGCAAGCCCCCAGGGAGCCGGCGGGGACGGTGCGGGAAGCCCGCGGGGACGGTGCGGGAGGCGGCGAGGTCTTGGACCGATCGGATGATCGTCGGATCGGATCTGAGGGTCTATAGGGTAGGAAAAGTTCCTTTTAGGGTTGGATGTCCTGGATCTGTGGGATCGCCAGCAGATACCACGGGACATGGCAGGTCCTCCGGGCCTGTCTTTTTTCTATGTGCGGAGGAAATGTCGATGGGTCAGGCCGCCGGTTCGCCGGATCACCGAACGACCGCCGTGAGAACAACGCCCGCCGGCGGACGGCGCCGGGCCGTCCGGGTCGCCGTGGCCACCGCCGTGGCCGCGGTGCCGCTGGCCGCCGTGCTGACGGTCGGGTGGGCCGCCCCGCTGGCCCCGCCGCTGGGTGCCTGTTCCGGTCCCGACTGCCCCGCCACCTGGCCGCCGCCGCACAACGGCGACTTCCCCGGGCGGGACGCCACGATCAACGTGTTCACCGGTGGCGACTACACCGTCAACGGCCGCGCGGCCGAGGCCGAGGGCAAGATCGTCACGCTGGGGAACCTGACCGTCGACAAGAACGGCGGCGGCATCTACAACATGGGTGTCGTGGGCGTCGGGTCCCGCGTCGTGCCGCCGAACGGCAGCGACTTCGTCACCACCGGCGGCAACGTCGACGCGAAGGGCGGCAGCTCGATCCTGATCGGCGGCAGTGACTCCCACGGTCAGGCCTTCGGCAACCTGCGCCACGCGGGCAGCGTCACCGGCGCCGTCACCATCGAACCCACCGGCCAGTCGATCCAGGACCCGAACGCGGCCGCGCCGTACCAGGACGTGCTGACCCAGATCGAGGAGGTCTCCGACTGCGTCGGGCGGGCCACTGCGACCGGCACCGTCGACGTCTCCGCCAGCCAGGCCACCCTCACCGGTGACGGAGTCAGCATGAAGCAGGTCTTCAACGTCTCCCGCGACCTGGCCTCGCCGAGCGGCGGCCAGATCGGCCTGGTCTTCGCCAACATCCCGGCCGGGGCCACCGTCGTGGTGAACATGCTCGGGGACAGCCCGATCATCAACACCTACACGGGCACCGGTCAGCCGGGCGACCAGACCACCGACATGCGCTCCAAGCTGATGTACAACTTCCCGACCGCGACCAACGCCCGGATCCTGGGCAGCGCCCAGTTCCAGGGCTCGGTCCTGGCGGGCAACCCGGGCGGCACCACGACCATCGCCCAGCCGGGCGTGAACGGCCGGGTGTACCTCGCGGGCAACCTGATCCACACCGGGACGGGCGGCTACGAGATCCACAGCTATCCGTTCGACGGGGACCTGCCGGACTGCGCGGTGACGCCGAGCCCGACGCCGACCTCGCCCTCGCCGAGCCCCACCTCGCCGTCGCCGACCTCCCCCTCTCCGACGTCGCCGTCGCCGACCTCCCCCTCTCCGACGTCGCCGTCCCCGACCTCCCCCTCTCCGACGTCGCCGTCCCCGACGTCGCCGTCCCCGACCTCCCCGAGCGCGAGCGCCACTTCGCCGTCGGCGAGCACGTCCACGTCGAGCGGGCACCCCGCTCCGACCAGCCACCACCCGACCGGCCACCACCCCGGTGGCGGTGGTGAGTTGCCCTCGACCGGTGCGGGCGACGCTCCGGTGGTCTTCGGGCTGGCCGGTGTCGGCCTGCTCGGGCTGGGCGGTCTCGCCGTCCGGGCCGCCCGCCGCCGCGGCCGCCACAGCTGACGGGTCGCGCCGACGCGAAGGCCGCCCGGTCGATCCGACCGGGCGGCCTTCGCCGTACCGCGGCCGGTGCACCGAGTTGACCCGGATCCGCGTGTTGACGATCGAGCCGCCGCCGGCCGCCCGCACCGCCGGGACGAGGGTCTTCATCCCGAACCCCGGTGAAGACGCCGGTCAGGCTGATGTCCAGGACCTTCCGGTTACGTCACCGCGCCCCGACGGGAGAACCGTTCCTCCCGCCACTCGCCGCTCGCCAGCACTTCGGCCAGCTGCCGGGCCGCGTCCCACACCTCGGTGTACGAGAGGTAGAGCGGCGTGAAGCCGAAGCGCATCAGGTCCGGCGCGCGGAAGTCCCCGATCACCCCGCGGGCGATCAGGGCCTGCACCACCGGGTAGCCGTCCGGGTGCCGCAGCGCGACCTGGCTGCCCCGCCGGGTGTGCTCGCGCGGGGTCACCACCTCGACCCCGTCCAGGCCCTCGACCAGCGAGACGAACAGGTCGGTCAGCGCCAGGCTCTTGGCCCGTACGGCGGCCAGGTCGGCCCGCTCCCAGATGTCCAGCGAGACCTCCAGCGAGGCCTGGCCGAGCAGCGAGGGCGAGCTGGTCAGGAAGCGCCCGATGCCGGGCTTGGGGTCGTAGCCGGGCTCGAAGGCGAACGGGCGGGCGTGCCCGAACCAGCCGCTCAGCGGTTGCCGCGGACCGGCCGCCAGGTGCCGCTCGGCGACGTACAGGAAGGCCGGCGAGCCGGGGCCGGAGTTCAGGTACTTGTAGGTGCAGCCGACCGCGAAGTCCGCGTTCGCGGCGCCCAGTTCGACCGGCAGCGCGCCCACCGAGTGGCACACGTCCCAGATCATCAGGGCGCCCGCGGCCTGCACCCGGGCGGTGATCCCGGGCATGTCCAGCAGCTCGCCGGTGCGGTAGTCCACGTGCGACAGGACCACCGCGGCGACGTCGCCGTCCAGGTGCCGGTCCAGCTCCTCGGGGCGGATCAGCACGCTGCGCCCGCCCTCGGTCAGGCCGGTCACGCCCTCGGCGATGTACAGGTCGGTCGGGAAGGCCTGGTCGTCGCCGAGCACCGTGCGCCGCTCCGGGCGCAGCCGCAGCGCGGCGGCGAGCACCTTGAACAGGTTCACCGAGGTGGTGTCGCAGACGACCACCTCCGCCGGATCGGCGCCGATCAACGGCGCGATCCGCCGTCCCAGCCGGTACGGCTGCTCGAACCAGCCGGCGTCGTTCCAGCTGCGGATCAGCTCCCGGCCCCACTCCTGCTCGACCACCCGGGCCACCCGCTCCGGGGTGCGCACCGGCAGGGCGCCCAGCGAGTTGCCGTCCAGGTAGATCACCCCTTCCGGCAGGGTGAACTCCTCGCGGAACTCCGCCAGCGGGTCGACGGCGTCCAGCGCCGCGCACTCCTCGCGCGTGATCATGCCCATCCCTCGTCCGTCGCTTCTGCTCACAGCTCGTCCCGGATCGCCCACAGCTCCGGGAACACGTCCTGCTCGGCGGCCTTGCGCAGCCAGGTCAGCCCGCTGGAACCGCCCGAGCCGGGCTTGCCGCCCATGGTCCGCTTGACCGAGCTCAGGTGCCGCTGGCGCCAGCGGGTGACCCGCTCGGCCACGTCCAGCAGCGTCTCGCCGAGCGGCTGCAGCTCCGCGAACTCCGGTTCGGTGTAGACCCGGCGCCAGGCCGCGGCGGCCTCCTCGGAGGGGCGGTAGCGCTGCTCCGAGGCCTCCGGGAGCACCGCCAGGCCGCGCCGGGCCAGCAGCCCGAGCGCCTCGTCGTACAGGCCAGGGGAGCGCAGTGCCTCGGTCAACTCGGCCTGGACCTCGGGCATTTCGCCGTACATGTTGAGCAGTGCGGCGTTCTTGTTGCCGAGCAGGAACTCCAGGTGCAGGAAGGCCGAGGACTGGAAGCCGGAGGCCTCGCCGAACAGGGCGCGGAAGGAGTTGAACTCCTGCGGCGTCATGGTGGCCAGCAGGTCCCAGGACTCCACCAGCACGTCCTGCACATGGGTGCCGCGGCGCAGTGCGGCCAGCGCGCCGGTCAGGTCGTCCTCGCGCAGCGCCTGCCGGGCGATCGTCCACTCGTGCCGCAGCAGGTCGAAGAGCAGCTCCATCACCTGGGTGGTGACGATGAACGACAGCTCGGCCGGCTCCTTGCTGCGCGGGTGCTGGAGGCTGTGCAGCTCCTCCAGGCGCACGTACTGCGCGTACGGGGTGCCCCGACCCGGTCGGTCGCCCCGACCGAACGACAGGTTGGGTGTCTCCACCGTGTCGTGCCCCATCCCGATCCCTCCTGATCCGTCCGGGCCTGGTCGCCCGGGACCGGCGGAGCGGACGGAAGTCCTGGTTCCACCGGGGAGCCCATTGTGCGGCGCCGTGGGCCCCCGCTTGAATGGCCGATGAGCACCGCAACCGTGCTTCGGGTTGTCGTTCGCGAGGCGTTCGGTCGATCTGCTTAATGAATGTAAAACCGCTGATCGCAACGCATCCCAGGAGCCGTCATGGACACCGTCGACCGCCGCCTGCTGGCCGAACTGCAGGCCGACGCCAGGCTCTCGTACAACGAACTCTCCCGCCGGGTGAGCCTGTCCGCACCCGCGGTGGCCGAACGGGTCCGCCGCCTGGAGGCGGACGGGGTGATCAGCGGCTACCACGCCCACGTCGACCCCACCCGGGCCGGGCTGCCGATCACCGCACTGGTCCAGGTCCAGTGCTACGGCCCGCGCTGCGTGCTGCGCGACCCCGAGGTGGCGACCTGGCCGGAGGTGCTGCAGCTGCACCGGGTCACCGGCGGGGCGTGCTGCGTGCTGCTGGTCGCGGTGGCGACGATGGCCGGGTTCGAGGCGCTCTGCGACCGGCTCGGCGGGTACGGGCCGCCCGCCAGCTCGATGATCCTCTCCAGCCCGGTGCCCTGGCGCCCGCTGCTGCCGAACTGACGGCCGCGCGGCACCGCTGGCGGTGCGGCACCGCCGGCCGCGCGTTGACGTCGACGTCAGGGAGTAGGTTCCTCGGCATGCCGAACGAGCGCCACATCCTGCTGCTGTCCGGGAGCCTGCGGGCCGGCTCCGCCAACGAGGCCGTGCTGCGCACCGCCGCCGCGGTGGCCGACGCCCTGCCGGGCCTCCGGACCACGTACTACCCGGGCCTGGCCGGACTGCCGCACTTCAACCCGGACCACGACACCGACCCGCTGCCGGAGCCGGTGGCCGCGCTGCGGGCGGCGATCGGGGCGGCCGACGCGCTGCTGGTCTGCACCCCCGAGTACGCCGGGACGTTGCCGGGGGCCTTCAAGAACCTGCTGGACTGGACGGTCGGCGGGACCGAGATCTCGGACAAGCCCGCGGCCTGGATCAACTGCGCCGGCCCGGGCCGCGGCGGGGGCGCCGCGGCCACCCTGGGCACGGTGCTCGGCTACACCGGCGCGGCGGTGCTGGCGGAGGCCTGCGTCCGGATCCCGCTGGAGCGCGGCGCGGTCGGCCGGGACGGGCTGGTCGCCGACCCGGCGGTGCGCGGGCGGATCGGCGAGGTGCTGGCCCGCCTGGCGGCCGGCTGAGCCGCCGCGGTCAGTGTGCCGCCGGCAGGTGCACCCCGAGCCCGGCCAGGCCCTCCAGGAACAGCTCGACGCCGACCGCCGCCAGCAGCAGGCCGAGCAGCCGGGACAGCACCTCCAGCGAGGTGCTGTGGGTGCGCCGCATCAGCGGTGCGAGGACGGCCACGCAGACGTAGTTGAGCGCCACCACGGCCACGTACGCCCCGGCGACGGCCGCCTTCCAGCCCAAGTCGTCCCGGTTCAGCGAGGCGACCAGGACGGCGCTGACCGCGAGCGGGCTGGCGATGTACGGCAGCAGCAGTTCGCGGATGCCCTCGACCAGCGGGTTCGCCAGATGCTCCTCGTCGTCGCCGTCCCGGCCGAGGTGGATGCCGAGGACCAGTGCGACCGCGTAGACGAAGAAGATCGCCCCGCCCGCGAGCCGCAGCGACACGTCGCTGATGTGGAAAAGCGTGGTGACCGCGTCCGCCCCGAAGCCGAGCACCAGGCCGATCAGCGCCGAGATCACCGTGCTCCAGGCCGCCAGCCGGCGCAGTTCCGGGTCGCTCCGGTCGGCGGCCAGGTGGGCGAAGGCCAGCAGGGTCTTGGGCGGGCCGACCACGGCGAAGAAGGTGATGAACGCGCTGCTCAGGTTGAAGACGAACATGGGCCCAGCATGACCGCGGTGCCTGGTGCGACCGGTCCGCCACGCCATGCCCCGCAGTCGGGCGTGGCGCGAATCTCCCCGTTCGCGGTTCATTCCGTGCAGTGGGTGGATTCGCCCGGATGGCGGTCCCGGCTCGAACGGGCGAGCGCTCTCGGGTGCCATGGAGGTAGGTGCCACGGAGGTGGGTGCGACCGCTCCCCGGCGGTACGACCACTCCTCGGCGGAAACGAGGATGCGACATGTGCCTGAACCGTAAGGACCTGGGCCTGCTGGCCCTGCGCAGTGCGGTCGGCGGGGTGCTGATCGCGCACGGCACCCAGAAGCTGTTCGGCTGGTTCGGTGGCGCCGGCCTGGAGGGGACCACCCAGGCGATGGACCACATGGGCTTCCACCCGGCCCGGGAGAGCGCCATCGCGGCGGGCCTCGGCGAGGCGGGCGGCGGCGCGCTGCTGGTGGCCGGGCTGGCCACCCCGGCGGCCGGCGCGGTGGTGGCCGGGACGATGGCCGGAGCCGTGGCGGTGCACGCCCCGGCGGGCTTCTTCATGACCGGCGGCGGCTACGAGTACCCGGCGTTCCTCGGCGCGACCGGGCTGGCGATCGGCCTGGCCGGCCCGGGGCGGTACTCGCTGGACCACGTCACCGGGCACGTCTTCGACCGGCCGTGGGTCGGTGCGCTGGCCTTCGTGGCGAGCGCGGTCGGCGCGTACGGGGTGGTGGCGCGGCGCCGTCACCTGGTGCGGCTGCGCGAGGAGCGGGCGGCCGTGGAGGCGGACGAGCAGGAGGGCTCCGGGCTGTCGTAGGGCCGCTCCGCCGGTTCCCGTTCGGTGCTTCGCGTTCGGCGCCTCGCGTCCGGCGGATCCCGTCCGGCGATCGGCGGTTGGCGTTCGGCGCCGCGCGCCCGGTGGGAAGTGTCGGACCCGCTCCGGGGCGCGGCCCGGGCGTCACCCGGAGGCAGCACCCCTGCTGGCGGGGGTGACGGGCGCCTCGGAGGGTGGGTGGGGAGTGTGCCGGGCAGCCCGGCGCCGGGAAGGAACGAGGATTCCATGGACCGCACGGACCGTCGGCCGCCCGTCCGAGCCGTCTCCGGGCCGCGCCCGGCCCTACCGGTGAAACGTCAACACAGGCTCGCCGCGGGGATGTTGGCCGCCACGGTGCTGGGTTCGGCGGTGCTGGCCGGCTGCTCCTCCGGCAAGAGTGCGAGCAGCTCGGCCTCCTCGGCGGCCGGGGAGGCGCAGAAGCTGGCGAGCGCCGCGGCCTCCGCCGCCTCGGCACTGGCCTCGGCGGCCGGCGGGGTGGGCGGGGCGATCTCCTCGGCGGAGGCGGAGGCCTCGTCGGCGATCTCCGCGGCCTCCTCGGCGGTCGCCGGGATCAAGGGCGGCCTGGACGCCAAGGGGGACGTCTCGGTCGGGTCGGTGTCGACCGGTTCGGACGGCAAGCCGCAGGTGCAGCTGACCGTCACCAACCACGGGCAGCAGTCATACCGGTACGTGATCCAGGTGAACTTCACCGACGGGAGCGGCAAGCTGCTGGACGCGACCGCGGTGACGGTCGACGACGTGGCCGCGGGCGGGAGCGCCCAGGCGACCGCGCACGCCAACCGGGACCTCTCCGGCACGGTCAAGGCCGAGGTGGCCAACGCCGTCCGCTACTGAACCGCCGCAGCTCAGGCCCGGTGTGCGGCCGCGGTCGGCGCGGGGCGGAACCTTAAGCGGGTCTCAAGGGCCAACAGCACCCCTTGACGGGCGAGTTGGTCTAGTCCATTTTTATTGCCCAGGTGCAGGGAGCCCCTGAACCGGCGTCACCGGCCTCGTGCCGGGGGCGCCGGTTCGGCACATCCCGGTGTCCGTCAAAGGCCTGCCCGCTCGATTCCCACCCCTCGTCTGTCATGTCCCGGTCGTCCGGCCCCACCCCGGATGTGCCACCCCACCGGGCGACGGAACCCCCACACCCAGGAGTCACGCACCCATGCTGCGCTCACGCATTGAAAGGGCCGGGACCCCGGCTCCGGACGGGCCCCGCCGGCGCCGCCCGAAGAGCCTGGCCGCCATCGCGGCCGGCACCACCGCCTCCCTGCTGCTCGGCGCGGGCCTCGCGCTGACCGGCGGCGGCGCGGCCAACGCCGCGACCACCAACTCCACCGGCGCGCCCGCCACCAGCGGCGGCATCAAGGTCGCCTACTACGACCAGTGGTCGGTCTACGCCAACGCGTACTACCCGAAGACGATCCAGGACACCGGCGTGGCCGGGAAGCTGGACTACCTGATCTACGACTTCGCCAACATCTCCCCGACCGACCTGGGCTGTTTCGAGGCGACCAAGGCCGCCGACACCAACGACAACAACCCCAATGCCGGTGACGGCGCGGCCGACGCCTTCGCGGACTACCAGAAGAGCTTCGGCGCGGACATCTCGGTGGACGGCGTCGGCGACGTCTGGAACCAGCCGATCGCGGGCAACTTCAACCAGCTGAAGAAGCTGAAGGCGAAGAACCCCAACCTCAAGATCCTGCTCTCGATCGGCGGTTGGACCTACTCCAAGTACTTCTCGTCGGCGGCCGCCACGGACGCCTCGCGCAAGCACCTGGTCTCGTCCTGCATCGACATGTTCATCAAGGGCAACCTCCCGTCCGACGCCGGCTACGGCGGTCCGGGTACGGGCAAGGGCATCTTCGACGGCATCGACATCGACTGGGAGTACCCGGGCGGCGGCGGCCACACCGGCAACATCTCCAGCCCGGCCGACAAGCAGAACTTCACCCTGCTGCTGCAGGAGTTCCGCAACCAGCTGGACGCCCAGGGCAAGGCCGACAGCAAGACCTACGCCCTGTCGGCGGCGGTGGGCGCCGGCCAGGACAAGATCATGAACGTCGAGACCGACAAGATCGGTCAGTACCTGACCTTCCTCGACGTCATGACCTACGACATGCACGGCGGTTGGGACCCCCAGGGGCCGACCAACCACCAGGCCCCGCTGTACTCCGGCCCGAACGACCCGTCGACCCCGGCCAAGCCGGGCAACGGCAAGTACTCGATCGACAACGCCATCAAGGCCTGGACGGCCGGCGACGCCCAGTACGGCATCCCCGGCGGCTTCCCGGCCAACAAGATCAACATGGGTGTGCCGTTCTACTACCGCGGCTGGACCGGCGTCCAGAACAACGGCAAGAACGGCCTCTTCCAGCCCGCCACCGCCCCGGCGGCCGGCGCCGCGATGTCCGGCAACGTCCCGGGCATCCAGATGTACAAGGAGCTGGCCGGCTTCGTCGACAACCCGTCCAAGACCTACTGGGACGACGACGCCAAGGCCGCCTACTTCTACGACGGCAACACCTTCTGGAGCGGTGAGAACGCCAAGTCCGTCCAGGCCAAGCTCGACTACGCGCACTGCAACGGCCTCGGCGGCTCCTTCGCCTTCTCGCTGTACGACCTGGGTACCAACACCACCCTGTTCGACACGATGGTGAACGCCACCAACGGCTCCGCGGCCGGCTGCCCGGCCCCGCCGACCGGCACCCCGACCCCGACCCCGACTCCGACCGGTACCCCCACGGGCACGCCGACCGGGACCCCGACCGGCACGCCCACCGGTACCCCGACCGGCACCCCGTCCTCGCCGGCGACCTGCCCGGCCGCCCCGAGCTGGGACCCGAACGCCACCTACGCGGCCGGCGGCACCAAGGTCTCCTGGAAGGGCCACTACTACACCAACAAGTGGTGGACCAAGGGCGACGACCCGAGCCAGAGCGGCCAGTGGGGCGTCTGGACCGACAACGGTCCCTGCTGAGCGGCTGAGCGGTACTGACCTGGAACGAGTCCGGCCCGCCGGGGGAGCACCCCCGGCGGGCCGGACTCACGTGTCTGCGCCGGACCGGCGTCACGGGGCCAGGTCGGCCGTGCGCCCGAGCGCGTCCGGCTGGCTCTCCTCGATCCGCCGCAGCATCCGGGCCAGCAGGGCGGAGAGCGCGGTGCGCTCCTCGCCCGCGATGTCCTGGAGCAGCTCCTCCTCGAACACCGCCGCCATCCGCATCGACTCCAGCCACTTGTCGCGGCCGTTCTCGGTCAGCTCGATGATCACCCGCACCCGGTTGGACTCGTCCCGCTCCCGGGTGACCAGGTCCTCGGCCACCATCCGGTCGATCCGGTGGGTCATCGCGGCCGGGGTGAGCCCCAGCCGCTTGGCCAGCTCGCCCGGCCCCAGCTGGTACGGGCTGCCGCTCACCACCAGCGCCTTGAGCACCTCCCACTCGGCGGAGGTGATTCCGAGCACAGTCAGCTGCCGGTCGTACGCGACGCCCATCCGCCGGGAGACCCGGTTGAGGGTCTGCACGATCGTCTCGACCTGAGGGTCGACGGTGGGGAACTCCCGCTGGTAGAGGGCCACTTGCTCGGCGATGCCGAGCTCCAGGGGAGTGCTCCGCGGCGGTTTGTCGGCAGCCGGCGACGGCTTGTCCGTAGTCATGCGGACCAGTGTCGCACGGGCGTGCACTCCTTAAGCCTTTGACTCCGCAGTCTTCCGGTGCTAAGACTTTATCTCGTCACAGTTTAGGTCTGAAATCTTCCGGGCTTAAGAGTTCCAGTCGAAACAGAGAAGGGATGTGCACGGTGACCGGCACGGTGAAGCAGCAGAGGCAGCAGCGCGGGGCGGGCGGCCCGCTGCGCCGCGTCCAGATCGGCAACGCGCTCAGTGCGTTCGGCAGCGGGTTCACGATGCCGTACATGTTCGTGTACGTGGACCAGGTGCGCGGGCTGGGTTCGCTGGCCGCCGGGATGGTTTTCACCGTCTTCGCGCTGGCGGCGCTGGCCGTGCTCCCGTTCACCGGGCGCGGCATCGACCGCTACGGTCCCCGTCCGGTGCTGCTGGTGGGTGCGGCACTGGCCTCCACCGGCGCGTTCGCCTTCGGCCACGCCACCGGCACCCCGGCCCTGCTGGTCTCCTCCTTCCTGTTCGGCGCGGGTGTCACCACCTGCCAGCCGGCGCTCGCCACGATGATCGTCCGCTGCTCCACGGCGGCGACCCGCTCGCACGCCTTCGCGCTGCAGTTCACCCTGGTCAACCTGGGCATGGGCATCGGCGCGCTGGTCGGCGGGCAGATCGTGAACGTCGCCGACCCGGCCAGCCTCACCCGGCTGTTCACCATCGAGGCGATCACCTTCCTCGGCCTGGCCCTGGTCACCGGCACCGCACGGATGCCCAAGGCCCAGCTGAGCGTCGTCCAGCAGCAGGGCGACGGCCCGACGGGCCTGCGCGCCCTGCTCGCCGACAAGGCGATGGTGCGGCTCAGCATCCTCGCCGGGCTGATCTTCTTCACCTGCTACGGCCAGTTCGAGTCCGGCGTCGCGGCCTTCGCCACCGACACCGTCGGCACCGCGCCGTCCACCCTGGGCCTCGCGATCGGCGCCAACGCGGTGACCATCGTGGTGCTGCAGATGTTCATGGTGCGGATCACCGCGCGCCGCCGCCGCACCACCGCGATGGCCGCGGCCGGCGTGGTCTGGCTCGGTGCCTGGGCGATGGCCCTGGTGGCCGGCCTGATCCGGACCGAGACCATGGCCGCCACGGTCGCCATCGTCTCGATCTACGCCCTGTTCGGCGTCGGGGAGTCGCTGCTCGCGCCCACCATGGGCCCGATGGTCGCGGACCTCGCCCCGGCCCGGCTGCTCGGCACCTACAACTCCGGGTACGCCCTGGTGAAGCAGATCGCGATCGCGGTCGGCCCGGCCGTCGGCGTGCTGCTGGTCGGCTCCGGCACCTGGCCGCTCTACCTCGCGGCCATGGCGGGCTCGACGCTGCTGATCGTCCTGCTGGCGCTGCGGCTGCGCCCGTACCTCACGGCCGAGCAGGACAACGCGGCCCCGGCCGTGGTCCGCACCCCGGCCCCGGTCCGGGAGCTGCAGACGGCCGCCTGACGGGCCACGGGCCCGCGTGCCGCAGCCGCGCAAGGGCGTGCGCCCCAGTCGCGCAAGGGTGTTCGAGGCGGGCGCCGGCCAGGTCACCTGGTCGGCGCCGGTCGCGCTTGGCTTCCCGGGCACCGCCACATAGTGTCAGTGGCTGTTGACCGCCCGGCCCCGGCCAGGGCAGCAGACCCGGGCCCGGCGCAGCAGTCGCGGCTCCCGCAGACAGGCGAATCGGCGAGGCTATGACGCAAGCGGCGCTCACGCACCCCCCGGCGGCCCGGGCCACCGCCGGCCCGGATCCGGCACCGGCCCCGCGCGGAGGTCTGCTCCGCTGGGCGGCCGACCACTCCGGCTGGCTCGGCCCGATCGGCGTCGCGGTCTTCGCGGGCCTGCTGCGGTTCTGGAACCTCGGCTACCCCAACGCCTTCGTCTTCGACGAGACGTACTACCCCAAGGACGCCTGGTCCCTGCTCCAGCAGGGCTACGAGGGCACCTGGCCCGACCACGCCAACGCCGACATCCTGGCCGTCCCGCAGTCCGTCCCGCTCACCTCCGCGCCAGAGTTCATCGCCCACCCGCCGCTCGGCAAATGGGTGATGGCGATCGGCGAACAGCTGTTCGGACTGCATCCCTTCGGCTGGCGGTTCATGACCGCCCTGCTCGGTACCCTGGCGGTGCTGATGCTGGCCCGGATCGGCCGCCGGCTCTTCGGCTCCACCCTGATCGGCTGCACCGCCGCCCTGCTGATGTCCGTCGACGGCCTCCAGCTGGTGATGAGCCGGGTCGGCCTGCTCGACGGCATCCAGATGTTCTTCGTTCTCGCCTCCTTCGGCGCCCTACTGGTCGACCGCGACCACGCCCGCGCCCGGCTGGCGGCGGCCACCGACGGCGACACCGTCCGGCTCGGTCTGCGCCCCTGGCGGATCGCCGCCGGAGTGCTCATCGGCGCGGCCTGCGCGGTCAAGTGGAACGGCGCCCCGATCCTGGCCGCCTTCGGCCTGCTGACCGTGCTCTGGGACCAGTCCGGCCGCCGCGGCGCCGGGGCCCGCCACCCCTGGCGCTCCATGCTGCGCCGGGACGCCGTGCCCGCCTTCCTCGCCATGGTCGGCTCCGCCGTGGTGGTGTACGTCGGCGCCTGGAGCGGCTGGCTGGCCAGTGGCGCGAACGGCGAGGGCGGCTACGACCGGCACTGGGCCGACGGCCGCGCCGGGCTCTCCCCGGACCACGCCTTCGGCATCCCGCTGCCGCAGGTCTCGATGAGCTGGGTGCCCGGGCCGCTGCGCAGTCTGTGGCATTACCACTCGCAGATGTACGACTTCAACACCGGCCTGAGCACCCCGCACACCTACCAGTCCAACCCCTTCTCCTGGCTGGTCGACGGCCGCCCGGTCTCCATGTACTGGGAGCCGGCCCAGGGCGGGACCCGCGGCTGCACCTCCTCCGGCGGCTGCGCGGCCCAGATCCTCGGTCTGGGCACCCCGTTCCTCTGGTGGGCGGCCTGCTTCGCGCTGGTCTACCTGCTGTGGCGCTGGTTCTTCCGCCGGGACTGGCGCTCGGGCGCCGTGCTGTGCGCGGTCGCCGGGATCTACCTGCCCTGGTTCCAGTACCAGGAGCGGACGATCTTCTCCTTCTACATGGTCGTGCTGGTGCCGTTCCTGTGCCTGGCCGTCGCCCAGATGCTCGGCGCGATCCTCGGCCCGGTGGGCTGCAGCCCCCGGCGCCGCCGGTACGGCGCGGCGGCGGCCGGGCTGATCGTGCTCGCGATCGTCGGCTGCTTCGCCTTCTTCTACCCGCTGTACACGGGCGAGGTGATCCCGATGTCGTCCTGGCAGGACCGGATGTGGTTCACCAGCTGGATCTGACGCTCGCGGTGCTCGGCGGTCGCGGTGGGGTGTTCGACGGCGTCGGGTAGGCTGGGGCGCGTTGAAGGGGAGTAGCCCTCTACCGGACCGTCGACATACTGGCCCTCACGGGCCCGGCGCCCGGGGCACCGCGCGGTTGGCGGCTGCCGGCGAGACCTTCGGCCGCAGTGCTGTGACCGTTTCCAGTGCTGTCGGGCCGAAGCGTCCCCTGACGGACCCGCCGAGGCCGGGCAGCCCGACCGAGGGATTCCTCCGATGAGTTTGACCGTTGCCGCGTTGACGTTCGGCATCATCTTCCTGGCCGAACTGCCGGACAAGACCGCGCTGGCCAGTCTGGTGCTCGGCACCAAGTACCGGGCGAGCTACGTCTTCGCGGGTGTCGCCGCCGCGATGCTGGTCCAGGTGGTGCTGGCACTGGTCGCCGGGCACCTGCTCTCGCTGCTGCCGCACCGGTGGGTGGAGGGCATCACCGGCGTGCTGTTCCTGGTCGGCGCGGCGATGCTGCTGTTCCACGGCGGGGAGGACGAGGACGAGCACGCCGCCAAGGAGCCGTCCTCGAACCGCTTCTGGAAGGTGGCCGGGACCAGCTTCCTGGTCGTCGCGGTCGCCGAGTTCGGCGACCTGACCCAGATCATGACCGCCAACCTGGCCGCCAAGTACGCCGATCCGCTGGCGGTCGGCCTCGGCTCCTGGCTGGCGCTGTGCGCGGTCGGCGGGATCGCCATCGTGGGCGGGCAGAAGCTGCTCAAGCACGTGCCGATGAAGCTGATCATCCGGGTGGCGGCGGCGATCATGGTGGTGCTGGCCGGGGTCAGCATCTTCGGGGCGATCACCGGCTGACGGTGACCGCCCGCGCCGGTCGGCGCGGGCCGACGGCGGGGGGCGATGTCCCGGCGGGGGCAGCGGCCCGGCGGTGGTGCTGGCCGGGGTCAGCAGCCCGGGTCGGCGGTGAGGACGGCCTGGGTCTTGGGACCGTAGACGCCGTTCTCGCCCTTGATGCGGTTCTGGCCCTGGTAGTCCTTCAGCGCCGACTGGGTCCACCAGTCGAAGGTGCCGGTGATGATCGACTTGTCGACGTAGCCGCACTCGGCGTGGTAGAGCAGCTGCTGCATCGCCTTGACGTCCGGTCCGCTCATGCCCATCTGGAGCACCCGCGGGGTCTGCGTGGCCGTCGGTGTGGGGGTGGGCGTCGGGGTCGGTGTCGGTGTCGGGGTGGGGGTCGGTGTCGGCGCGGGGGTGGGGGTGGGCGTCGGGGTCGGCGTCCTGGTCGGGCTCGGCTTGCGGGTGGGCGTGGGGGTCGGGCTCGGCGCCTCGGTGGTCGGTGTCGCGGAGTCGGTGGGCGGGGCGGCCAGGGTCGGCGGGTCCACCGGGGCGGGGGCGAGCGAGGTGCTGGGCGCCGGTGCGGCCCGGCGGGTCGGCTCGGAGGAGGGCGTCACGGCGTACGCGAGGCCCACGGTGAGCGCCAGCAGTCCGGCGCCGATGCCCGCGATCAGTCCCTTGCGCCCGGCGAACGGGCTGCGCTCGGCCTGCTCGGCTGCCCGGCGCGCGGCCCGTCCGCCGGGGGCGGCGCCGGGTTCGGGTGCGCCGTTGTCGAAGGGGAAGTAGCCGAGGTCGTCCCCGCCGCCGGGCGGGGCGGGCGGCCCCGGCTGGATCGGCGGCAGGACGCTGGTCGCGTACGCGTCCGGCGCGGGGCCCGGGACGGGCGGCAGCACGGTCGTCGCGTAGGCGTCCGCGTCCGGCCCGAGCGGTGGCGTGCCCGCTCTGCCCTGGAGACCCGGCTGACCCGGCTGGACCGGTCGGCCCGGCTGGACCGGCGGCAGGATGGTGGTCGCGAACGGGTCGGTGGTCAGCGGCGGCTCGTCCGCGACCTGGTCCGGCGCCTGCGGCACGTACGGGCGGACCAGCGGCGGGCCCTCCAGGTGCGGGAGGACGGCGGTCTCGTCGAGGCTCCGGTCCGGGAGGCAGCCGCACCCGGTGGAGCGGGCGGTGCCGCACGTCGGGCAGTGCTGGTCCGGCATCGGCCGGTCCTCCTCGGTTCTCGGGTCTCGCGATCGCGCCTGATTATGCAGGACGTCCCGGAGGGTGGACAGGGGCGTCCGGCCCCCGGCGGGGGTGTTGTGCCGGTTGGTGGTGGTTGGCCCCGGGGGAAACCGCCGGGGCGCGTGGGATGGCCCGGGTGCTTACGTTCGGCTCAACCGGGGGGCGCAAAACGGGACGAATCTGCCAGCATGGAGAACCGGGAGTGATCATCCACCGGGCGTCCGGTGGTCGGCCCCGCCACCCCGCGACCCTACGGAGACGCCATGACGGACCCTCCCCCGACCTCCGGCCGCGGGTACCCCCGTGCCGCGTCCGACCGGAGCCCGGCGGCCGAGCCCGGCCCGCCGGAGGTCACCGTCCCCAACCTGTGGGTGCCCATCGGCGCCCTGCTGCTGGCGATGCTGCTCGCCGCCCTCGACCAGACCATCGTCTCCACCGCGCTGCCCACCATCGTCAGCGACCTCGGCGGCCTGGACCACCTGTCCTGGGTGGTCACCGCCTACCTGCTGGCCTCCACCGCCGCCACCCCGCTCTGGGGCAAGCTCGGCGACATGTACGGTCGGAAGCGGTTCTTCCAGGCCTCCATCGTTATCTTCCTGGTCGGCTCGGTGCTCTGCGGACTCGCCCAGAACATGGGCGAGTTGATCGCCTTTCGGGCGCTCCAGGGGCTCGGCGGCGGCGGGTTGATGGTGCTCTCCCAGGCGATCGTCGGGGACCTCGTCGCCCCTCGGGACCGCGGCAAGTACCAGGGCGTCTTCGGTGCCGTCTTCGGCGTCACCAGCGTCCTCGGACCGCTGCTCGGCGGCCTGTTCGTCGACCACCTCAGCTGGCGCTGGGTCTTCTACGTCAACCTGCCGATCGGCGTCGTCGCCCTGGTGGTGATCGCCGCGGTGCTGCACGGCCTGGAGGTCCGGCGCGAGCACCGGATCGACTACCTGGGCACCGCGCTGATCGCCGCCGTCGCCACCTGCCTGGTGCTGATGACCTCGCTCGGCGGCACCACCTGGGCCTGGAGCTCCTGGCAGGTCGTCGGCCTGGGGGTGCTCGGTCTGGCGCTGCTGCTGGTCTTCGTCCAGGTGGAGCGGGCGGCCGCCGAGCCCGTCCTGCCGCTGCGGTTGTTCCGCTCGCGGACCTTCAGTCTGGTCGCGGTGATCTCCTTCGTGGTCGGGTTCGCGATGTTCGGCGCCCTCACCTACCTGCCGACCTTCCTCCAGGTGGTCCAGCAGGTCTCGCCCACCATGTCCGGCATCCACATGCTGCCGATGGTGCTCGGCATGCTGCTCACCTCGATCGGCTCCGGCCAGGTCGTCGCCCGCACCGGCCACTACCGGATCTTCCCGATCGCCGGGACGGCCGTCACCACGGTCGGCCTGCTGCTGCTCTCCCGGCTGGACGAGCACAGCAGCACGGCCGAGATGAGCCTCTACTTCCTGGTCTTCGGCCTCGGGCTGGGCCTGGTGATGCAGGTGCTGGTGCTGATCGTGCAGAACTCGGTCGGCTACCAGGACCTCGGGGTGGCCACCGCCGGCGCCACCTTCTTCCGCTCCATCGGCGCCTCCTTCGGCGTCTCCATCTTCGGGACGATCTTCGCCAGCGGTCTGCGCTCCCGACTCGCCGACGCCCTGGCCGGGCAGCCGCTGCCACCGGGCTTCCGGGTGGAGGCGATCACCGCCGACCCCCGCCTGATCACCCGGCTGCCCGCCGCCGCGCAGGCCGGCGTCCACCACGCGTACGCCGAGTCGATCACCCGGGTGTTCCTCTACGCGGTGCCCGTCGCGGTGGTCGCCTTCGTGCTGTCGCTGTTCCTGCGCGAGCAGAAGCTGCGCTCCACGGTGACCGCGCCCGACCTGAGCGAGTCCATCGGGATCAACCCGGTCGAACGCTCCTCCCTGGACGAGATCGCCCGCGCGCTGTCCGTACTGAGCACCCGGGAGGCCCGGCGCGACCTCTTCCGCCGGATCACCGCCACCGCCGGACTCGACCTGCTGCCCGCCTCCAGCTGGCTGCTGCTGCAGATGCACCACCACGGCTCGGTGGAGCCCGCCGAGCTGGCCGAGCGGCGGATCGTCCCGGTCTCGGTCGTCGAGGAGGCCGTCCGGGAGGTGGAGGGCCGCGGCCTCGCCGCCCGCTCCGGCGGGCTGCCGCTGCGGCTCACCGAACCGGGGGAGGAGGCGGCGCTGCGCCTGGTCGAGGCCCGGCGCACCCAGCTCGCCGAACTGCTGGGGGACTGGGACGAGAAGGAGTACGACGACCTCGCCGCCCTGCTCACCCGACTCAGCTCCGCGCTCTGCGCCGACCGGCGCGACCGGCCCGACCCGCCGCTCGACCCCCAGCCGCCGTACCGGGGGGAGGGTCGGTCGTTCTGAGGCCTCCTCGCGGGTTCACGGGCCGCCGAACCAGCGCGGGGTGTCGAGCCGGAACGGGTCCCCGGGGGCGAGCTGCCGCAGCCCGTCCTCGATCCGGCGCAGCTGCTCCTCGCCGAGGGTGGCGGACCACTCGGCGCGCAGCTCGTCGAAGATCCGGGCGGAGCGGACCAGGCAGTCCACGCCCCGGTCGGTGAGCCGGACCACCTTGCGCCGGGCGTCGGCCGGGTCGCTGCCGCGCTCGACGTAGCCGAGCTGCTCCAGGTTCTCGACGGTCTTTCCCGCGGCCTGCTTGGAGACGCCGAGCCGGCGGCCGAGTTCGACGGCGGTGGTGCCGTGGGGGCCGATCGCCTGGAAGACGAAGCCGTACATCGGGCGCAGGCCGGGGTGGCCCTCGCGGGCGATGCGTTCGTGCAGTTCGTCGATGATCGTCCGGAACGCGAGCAGCAGGCGCAGCGGGAGCTCGAAGCCGGGCGGGGCGGGGTCACTTGACACGATAGACAACCTCATTGACCATATAGACAACGATATTGTCCATCTTAAGGGGTTCCTTCGCCATGCCCGTGATCCGCTCCGCCGACGCCCGCCGCACCGAGACCCCGAACGCCGTCATGACCACCCTCGCCTCGCCCACCCAGGGCGCGACCGCCCTCGCCCAGTGGCGGGTCGAGATGCCCGCCGACCGGCAGGGCCCGCTGCACGCCATGGACACCGAGCAGATCTGGACCCTGCTCGCCGGCTCGGCCACCGTGGCCCTGTCCGGCGAAACCCTGACCATCGGCGCCGGCGACACCCTCGTCCTCCCCGCCGACGCGCCCCGCCGCATCACCACCGCCGAAGGCTTCACCGCCCTGGTCGCCTCCCCTTCCCCGTCCCACGCCTACAACCCGGACGCCCGCACCCCCGACGGCGCCTGCGCTCTCGCCCCGCGCGACGCGGAACGCCTCCTCCCGGCATGGATCGCCTGAACCGGCGGCGTGTGAGGTGTAGCAGACTGCTGCTCGTAGGGAGCAACCGAGCCGGCGGCCGTACGGGCCCCGGCGGACCAGTTCACTGAGGAGCGGCATGTCCGTTGTCAAGATCAACGTACTGACGGTGCCCGCCGAGCAGCGCGAGGTGCTGGAGCAGCGCTTCGCCTCGCGGGCCGGCGCGGTGGAGAACTCCGACGGCTTCGAGTGGTTCGAGCTGCTGCGCCCGGTCGAGGGGACCGACCAGTACCTGGTCTACACCCGCTGGCGTGACGAGGAGTCCTTCAAGGCCTGGATGGAGGGCCCGATGAAGTCCGCCCACCAGGGCGGCGGCGAGGGTGGCGAGGCCCCGAAGCGGCCGGCCGCCTCGGGCTCCACGCTCTGGTCCTTCGAGGTCGTCCAGTCGGCCGGCCCGAAGGCCTGAACCGGCGAAGAGCGAACCGTCCGCCCGGAGTTCGTATGCTCCGGGCGGACGCCGCGGCGGGTGACGGTCAGCACGATGCGACGGGATACATACTGAGCAGAGTCGCCGTCGGTATGGACGACACTCCGGTGACGAGTGCGGTCGGGCGGATCAGAACCTGGTGCTGATCCGCTGATACCAGTTCACCGCACGACCCGCCGGAGGGAGTCGTGACCCTGACGGGGTTCGAGGCCTTGGCCTGGGTGGTCGTCCAGGCGACGGCAACGGCGCCCACGATCAGCACCAGGCCGAGCACGGAACAGGCTGACGCCCGGGTCGGCGCCCTGGTCGCCCGGGACGCCTCCCGCTCGTTCCACCGGCGTAGTGCCAAGTCCGCCGAGCAGTATCTCCGGCTCAGGGGCCCCGTGGGCCGCTCGCATCGCCAGGAGCGAGCCGGTGACGAGCAGGGCGAACGCCCCCACCAGAAGGCCGGTGGCGACGAAGCGAGCCCATTCCGGCAGGTCGGCCAGATTGTCCCGGCCTTTCAGCAGGGCCAGTACGGTGCTGCGTTGTTGTGTTCGCGATGGTGCTGCCGGTGTTGCGCGACAGCGTACGGCTGCGTTCGGGTGTTCCGAACGGTTCGCGAGGAATCACCGGTGGGACGGATTTCGGGGGAGGCGCAGCGTGGGCGGCCTTCCCCCACCCCTCATCGGGCCCCTGGAGGCCTCAGGTGATCGCCGGGATTGTTCAACTGGGCAGTTTCCAGAGCTGGTTGGCGCTTGCTTGGCAGTCCTGGATCTGGAGCCTGGTCCAGTCGGCGCTGCTGCCGTCGCGGGCGTCCAGACAGCGGTTGGAGACGGGGTTGAGGAGGGTGCCGTCGGGGCGGGGCAGCCAGTGTTGGGCGCCGGTGCCGTTGCAGTCGTAGAGCTGGGCGGGTGTGCCGGCGTCGGTCCAGCCGTTGGTGACGTCCAGGCACTTGCCGAAGGCCCGTAGCGAGCCGTCCTGTTGGACGGACCAGTCCTGGGCGCCGGTGGAGTTGCAGCGGTAGAGCTGGACGGCGGCGCCGTTGACGGTCGAGGCCCGGGCGACGTCCACGCACTGTCCGGCGATGCCGGTCAGTGGGCCGCTCGGGCGGGGGGTGGCCCAGTGCTGTTCCGCGGCGCCCGTGCAGTTCCGCAGCAGCAGGTGGCCTTCGGCGGCAGCGAGGCAGCGGCCGGAGGCGGGGTGCAGGATGGAGGCGTCCGAAGGCTGCTGCCAGACCTGCTCGGTGGCGCCCGTGCAGTCCTGCAGCCGGACGGCGGCGCCGTCCGCCGGGCCGTCGGGGGTGAGGCAGCGGCCGAGGAGGCCGATGCTGCCGCCCGAGCCCACCGTGGCGTCCTGGGCCGCGGTGGCGGCGCAACTCGTGAGCTGTACCGGCGAGTCGGCGTCCGTCGCGTCCAGGCAGGAGCCGTCGGCGCCGGTGATCCGCCCGGACCAGGTGGAGACGGCGGGGGAGCCCGCCGCGTTCACCGTGCCCCGCAGCCGGGGTGCACGGGAGGAGGAGCCGACCATCAGGTCGTACTGCCCGCCGGGCACGGCCCAGCCGTGGACGCCCGCGTCCCAGACGGCGAAGGCGGAGCGGTCCAGCCGCAGTTCCATGTGGGTCGAACCACCTGGCGCCAGCGTGACCTTGTCGAAGGCCTTGAGCTGTTGCGGCGGCTCGCCGGCCGCCGACGGGAAGGCCAGGTACAGCTGGGGCACCTCGGTGCCGGTCCGGGTGCCCCGGTTGGCGAGGTCGAAGCCGACGCGCACCCGGCCGGCCTGGTCAGGGCCGGCCACGGTGAGGCCGCTGTAGTCGAAGGTGGTGTAGGAGAGGCCGTGGCCGAAGGGGAACAGCGGGACGGTGCCGCTGGCGTCGTACCAGCGGTAGCCGGTGCCGAGGCGTTCGGTGTAGTGGTAGGCGCCGTCGGTGCCCGGGTACTGGCCGGCGTCCTGGACGGGGGTCGCGTTCGCGGAGGTCGGGAAGGTGACGGGCAGCCGCCCGGCCGGGTCGGTGTCGCCGAACAGCACGTCGGCGAGCGCGGTGCCGCTCTGCTCGCCCGGGTACCAGGCCTCGACCACGGCAGGTACCGCGTCCAGCCACGGCATGGTGACCGGCCCGCCGGTGTCGAGCACCACCACGGTGCGCGGGTTCGCCCTGGCGACGGCCCGGATCAGTGCGTCGTCGGCCGCGGCCAGGTCGAGGGAGCCGCGGTCGGCGCCCTCGGTCTCCTGGTCACCGACCACCACCACCGCGGCGTCCGCCCCTGCGGCCACCGCGGCCGCTGCGGTCGGGTCGTCGCCCGGGTGGTAGCGCACCTCGGTGCTCCCACCGACCCGGGCCGCGATGCCTTGTCGGGGCGTGACCGTGTGCTCGGGGTACGGGGTGACGTGCGAGGAGCCGCCACCGCCGGTGTACGCGTGGTCCGCCCAGGGGCCGATCACCGCGACGGACTTCATCCCGGTGGCGTCGAGCGGCAGGGCGGCGTTCTCGTTGCGCAGCAGCACGGTTCCGGCGGCAGCGGCCGTCCGGGCGTCGCGCGCTCCGGCGGCCGGATCGGAGGCGGGCGCGGCGGCGCCGTCGAGCGCCCCCGTGCGCGCCATCAGCCGCAGCACCCGTCGGACCTGGTCGTCCAGCACGGCCGGGGCGAGCCGGCCGTCGGCCGCCGCCGCGGGCAGTTCGGCGAAGTACGTCGAACCGCCGAACTCCTGGTCCAGGCCGCCCGCCGCGGCGTTGACGGAGGAATGGGTCGCCGGGTAGTCGGAGCCGACCACCCCGTCGAACCCCCAGCGGCCCTTCAGCACGTCGCGCAGCAGCGGGAAGTTCTCGCACGCCCAGATGCCGTTGACCGGGTTGTAGCCGCACATCGCCGACCAGGCCCGGCCGTCCCGGACGGCCGCCCGGAAGGCGGGCAGCTCGATCTCGGCCAGCGTGCGCTCGTCCACGTCCGAGCTGTACGACTGGCGGTTGTCCTCCTGGTTGTTGGCCGCGTAGTGCTTGACCTGCGCGGCGACGTGCTGGGCCTGGATGCCGCGCACCTCGGCGGCGGCGAGCTGCCCGGCGAGGTACGGGTCCTCGCCCAGCGTCTCGAAGTCCCTGCCGCCCTGCGGGATCCGGACGATGTTCACCATCGGCCCGTACAGCACCTGGTAGCCGCGCGCCCGCGCCTCCCGGCCCAGCACGTCGCCGTACGCCGTCGCGAGCGCGGGGTCGAAGGAGGCGGCCAGCGCGACCGGCGCGGGCAGGGCCGTCGCCGGTCGGCCGTCCCGTACACCGGCCGGGCCGTCGGAGAGCAGCAGAGGCGGGATGCCGAGCCGGGGCACGCCCGCGACGTAGCCGACGGAGTGCACGCCGGGCGGGGCGTCCAGGCCGCGCAGGAGGGTGACCTTCTCGTCGGTGGTGAGCTGGGAGAGCAGGTGCTCGATGCGCTGCTCCTGCCCGCCGTCCGTCGGCGCCTGAGGGGCGGCGACGGCGTTGCCGGTGGTGACGGCGGTGAGGAGGCAGGCGCCGAGGCCGAGACGGAGGATCCGCGTGCGCAGGGGTCGCAGGGGGGGACGTCGCATGGCAACCACCACCGATCGACGGAGTCGTAGCTGGTCAGGTAGGTCCGATGAACTGACGATCTGTCAAATCTACGACGGTTCGACCCAGGACGGCAGGTGGCGTGCCGGGGCGTATCGGGTGCGTTCGGGGCACACCGGTCGGTTGAAGCCGTTCCTGCGGCGGCGGCGCAGGGTCGGCTCAGCGCCGCCACGGCCCGTTGCGCGGCCCACCTCTTCGGGCGGCCCTCGCCGAAGCGTTCGTGCCGGGCGGCGGCGTTGGCCGTGCGGACCTCGACGGCCTCGGGAGGGCGGTCTCGCGGACGGCGGCCCGCTCCGCCGACTCGCCGGGTTCGACCCGCCCGGCCGGGAACTGCCAGGAGAGCCCGCCCTCGGCGGCCCGTCGGCGGACCATCGACACCCGGCCGTCCTGGACGACGATCGCCACGGCGATGCCGGGGAGGTGCCGGTCGGCGCTCGGCTGGGTCACGCCGCCGTCCTCCACTGGTGTTCGTCCGGTGTCGGGCGTCATCCGCGCCCGCGTGCCCGGCCGTCGGGGCACCAGTCGCCGCGTGCCGCAGGGGCAGTGGGTAGATTTTGGATCATGAGAACACCAACGGGGGACGGTGGACCGCTGCGCGAGGCGCTCGACCGCTTGGGAACGGAACACCCGGCGGCGGAGCGCACCCGCCGACTCCTCGCCGCAGGGCTGCTCGTCGTCGCGGTCCTGCTCTTCGGCTGGCTGCTGGTCCTCGGATCGATCACCCGGGGGCAGGCCGAAGTCCGGAACTGGTCCACGGCCTGGGTCGGCATGGACGTCCTCCAGGTCGCCGGGCTGCTCGCCACCGGCCGACTGCTCGTCCGGCGCTCCCGCCTGACCGCCCTGGCCGCCGCCGCGTCCGCCACCCTGCTCCTGCTCGACGCCTGGTTCGACGTGATGACCGCCGACGGCGGCGGCGCCTGGTACACCGCCCTGGCGATGGCCCTCCTCGTCGAACTCCCGGCCGCCCTCGGCCTCGGGGCCCTCGCCAGGTCGGCCCTGGACTGGTGAGTCGCTACCGCCCGTCGGGCCCGTAGGGCGCGGTGGGCGCGCCGGTGGCCAGCACCCAGTAGCGGTCGCCGTACGACCGGTGCCACCACTCCGTCGGGTAGTGGACCAGCCCGGCGGCGGTCAGGGCGCCGCTGAGCAGCCGCCGGTTGGTACGGGCCTGGGTGGAGATGCCCTCGGTGTCGGTGAGGCAGGCCCCGGCGCTCTCCTCCGGGCTGGCGTCGGCCCTGGTGCCGAGGTCCAGCTCACGGCCGTCGGCGTCGACGAGGGTGAGGTCGACGGCGGCCCCGGCTCAATGAGGGCTCCTTGATGGGTCGATAACATGCCCGTCTCACCGTCATTGGAGATCCACATGCCCGTCGTCATCGCCACGCTCAGGACCAAGCCCGGCCGACGCGACGAAGTCCTCGCCGCCTTCGAGCAGCACGCCCCGGCCATCCACGCCGAACCCGGCTGCGAGCTCTACGCCGTGAACGCCGGCCCCGACCGCATCACCGTCGTCGAGAAGTGGGCCGACCAGGCCGCCCTGGACGCCCACAGCGCCGGCGCCCCGCTCGCCGCCCTCGGCCCCGTCCTCGCCGCCGCCCTCGCCGAGCCCGCCGACGTCGCCGTCCTCGACGCCTTCCCGGCCGGCGACCCGGCCAAGGGCCTCATCTGACCTGTGTGCGTTGCCGCTGCACGGGAAGCCGGCCCGGCCGACTTCCCGTGCAAGGACGGTTACCAGTTGAAGAAGTCGGGCAGCTCGTCGGCGGGCGGCAACGGGGCGTCCGCCGGGAGGGGGCGGATCTGGATGAAGGCGTGCTCGAACTGGGAGTACGAGAAGGGGTCCATTCCAGGGGCCACCACCAGGGCGTTGTCCCCCCGGCGCCAGATGCGGTACCGCCACACGTAGCTCGAGTGCGGTCGCCGCTCGTGGGTGATGTCGTGGTCGGGCGGGCCCAGTAGTGTGGTGAACTGAGCTGCTACTGCGTCGAGTTGGTCCTCGAAGGTGCCGGCCGGCGGATCGGCGGTGCTCTGCCAGCCGGGGAGGGTGCCCCAGAAGTCCTCGGCCATCGCGCCATCGGGGTGCAGGTAGTACTCGTACGCGAACGGCACGAAGAGGCATTCGTCGCCGTAGGCGAAGTGACCTGCGGGCGTGTAGGCCTTCTCATTGAGGTCGCCCAGGTAGTCGCCGGTCGAGCGCCAGCCGGCGTCGGTCATCGCCTGTCGGCCGGTGTCGCCGTCCGTCCAGTCGAGTTCCGTCATCCCGGCGATCTGCGCGGCCAGTTCGGGGGAGACGGGGCAGCTCGCGACGATCCAGGGATCGTCCTCGTCCTCCTCGTCGATGTCGATGTCGCTGTCGAGGGGTTCGTCGGACACTTCGGTGGGCTCCCGTTCTGGTGCGCGGATCGAACATTCACCTTAGAGGGCGTTCGATCTCGCGGGCTCCCGGGCAGGGCTTCGTAGTCGCGGACCAGGCGGGGGGTGGCGCGGCGGGTTCACCCGGCCGGCGGCGGTCGGAAGTCGACGGGCACGTCGAAGGCCGCCCGGCGGGTGGTGCGGCGCAGGGCGCGCAGCACCGGGGTGCCGAGGGTGAGGCACAGCACGACGGTGAGGGCGGCCCGGGGGAGGTCCCAGCCCAGGGACGTGGTCAGGCAGTAGGCGGTGAACCGGACCAGGTTGGCGGGCAGCGGGTCGCCGGGGACGAAGGAGATGGAGCCGGCCAGCCCGCCGATGTACGGCCAGCCCTGGAGGTTCATGATCGTGCCGTACAGGACGGAGGAAACGGCGCCGTACCCCGCCAGCAGCAGCAGTTCACGGCGCCCGCGCAAGGTGGCCGACCCCGGCAGCAGCCCCGCGCCGAGGCAGACCCAGCCCATGGCGAGCATCTGGAACGGCAGCCACGGCCCGACCCCGCCGGTGAGCAGCGCGGACGCGAACATCGACAGCGAGCCGAGGACGAAACCGAAGCCGGGGCCCAGCACCCGCCCGGACAGCACCATCAGGAAGAACATCGGCTCCAAGCCCGCCGTGCCCGCGCCCAGCGGACGGAGCGCCGCACCGGCGGCCGCCAGCACCCCCAGCAGGGCCACGGACTTGGCGTCCAGTCCGGGTGCGCCGCCGCCCGCCGTACGGCCCTCGGAGATCTGGGCGATGACCACTGCCAGCAGCAGTGGCAGCAGCAGCGCGAACAGCCAGGGCGCGTCGGCGGAGTGGCCGACCAGGGCCGACTCGGTGGAGGCGAGCAGCGGCCAGCCGAAGGCCGTCACGCCGACGAACGACACCAGCAGCAGGGCCGTGACGGATCGACGGCCGAGCGGAACGGGACGGCTGCTCATGCGCCCATCGCCTCCGCGACCTGCCGGACGGTGAGCCACGGCCCCGGCGCCAGCACCTTGGCGACCTGCGGCGCGAAGGCCGGGGAGGAGACCACCACCTCCGCCGTCGGGCCGTCCGCGACGATCTCCCCCTCGGCCAGGATCAGGGTGCGGTGGGCGAGTTCGGCGGCCAGCTCGACGTCATGGGTGGCCAGCAGGACGGCGTGCCCCTCCGTCGCCAGCGTGCGCAGGATCTCGACCAGCCGGGCCTTGGCGGCGTAGTCCAGGCCGCGGGTCGGCTCGTCCAGGAGCAGCAGCGGGGGCCGGGCGGTGAGGACGACGGCGAGGGCGAGGGTGAGCCGCTGGCCCTCGGAGAGGTCGCGGGGGTGGGCGGTGTCGGCGATGCCGGGCAGCAGGCGTTCGACCAGGGCGCGGCAGGTGCCGGCGGCGGCGCCCGCGTCCGAGTCGGCCGCGGCGCACTCGGCGGTGACGCTCTCGCCGTACAGCAGGTCGCGCGGGTCCTGGGGGACGAGGCCGACGTGGCGGATCAGTTCGGCCGGGCGGGTGCGGTGCGGGGTGCGGCCGCCGACGGTGACGGTGCCGGAGGCGGGGGCGTGCAGGCCGACCAGGCTGCCGAGCAGGGTGGACTTGCCGGCGCCGTTGCGGCCCATCAGGGCGGCGATCTCGCCGGGGCGCAGCGCGAGGTCGACCCCGCGCAGGGCGTGGACGGGGCCGCGCCGGACGGCGAGGCGGTCGCCGGTGGCGATCGGTGCGCCGTCGGGGGCGGCGACGGCGGCCGGCGCCCGCCCGTCCAACTCGGTGCGCAGCGGTGCGGCCTTGCGCCGGGCGTCGCGGACGGACAGCGGCAACGGCCGCCAGCCCGCGAGCCGGCCGAGTCCGACCACCGGCGGGTGCACCGGGGAGTGGGCCATCACCTCGGCCGGTTCGCCGAGCACCGGGTCCCCGCCCGGGGTGAGCAGCAGCACCTGGTCGGCGTACTGGACGACCCGCTCCAGCCGGTGCTCGGCCATCAGCACGGTGGTGCCCAGGTCGTGCACCAGCCGCTGCAGTACGGCCAGTACCTCCTCGGCCGCGCCCGGGTCGAGGGCCGAGGTGGGCTCGTCCAGGACCAGTACGCGCGGGTGCACGGTGAGCACCGAGCCGATGGCGACGCGCTGCTGCTGGCCGCCGGAGAGCGAGCCGAGGGCGCGGTCACGCAGGTCGGCGAGGCCGAGCAGGTCGAGGGTCTCCTCGACCCGGCGCCGCATGACGTCGCCCGGCAGGCCCAGGGACTCCATGCCGTAGGCGAGTTCGTCCTCGACGGTGTCGGTGACGAAGTGCGCCAGCGGGTCCTGGCCCACCGTGCCGACCAGGTCGGCGAGTTCGCGCGGCCGGTGCTCGCGGGTGTCCCGGCCGCCGACGGTGACCCGGCCGTGCAGCACCCCGCCGGTGAAGTGCGGCACCAGCCCGCTGACCGTGCCCAGCAGGGTGGACTTGCCGGAGCCCGACGGGCCCACCAGCAGGCAGAGCTCACCCTCGGGGACGGTGAGGTCGACCCCGTTCAGTACGGGTTCGGCGGAGTCCGCGTACCGGACGGAGACCTGCTCGAAGGTGATCACGAGGCCCTCCGGGGCGGGGTCGGGGCGGCGAACGCCGGTACCAGGCCGAGGAGTACGGCCAGGACGGCGGCCAGCGGCAGCGCGGGGACGGTCGGCGGGACGACGGTGGGGGCGAAGGCGGCGGGATCCCGCGCGGCGAGGTAGGTGACGAGGGCGGCCACGGCGGCTCCGGAACCGGCGGTCAGCCACTCGGGAACTGCCCAAGGATCAGGCCGGTAGCGGGATCTGACGGCCCGTCGGTTACCGAGCAGCAGTCCGGCGAAGGCGGCGGCCAGGCCGAGCAGCAGCACCGGCAGCGCCCAGCCGGCGCCCCCGGCGGTCAGCAGTCCGTACGCGGCCAGGCAGACTCCGAGCAGTCCGGCCAGGGTGAGCGCGGCGGTGGCCCGGGCCAGCCGGCGCGGGACGTCGGCGGTGCGGCCGAATCCGCGGGTGTCCATCGCCGCCGCCAGTGCGATCGACCGCTCCAACGCGCCCTCCAGGACGGGGAGTCCGACGCTCAGCACGGCCGCGACGCCCTTGTCGGTACGGCCCCGCAGCCGCCGGGCGGCGCGCAGCCGGCGGACGTCGGCGACCAGGTTCGGCGCGAAGGTCATCGCCACCACCACGGCCACGCCCGCCTCGTAGAGCGCGCCCGGCAGGGCCCGCAGCAGCCGGGCCGGGCTGGCCAGCGAGTTGGCGGCACCGACGCAGACCAGCAGGGTGGCCAGCCGCAGGCCGTCGTACAGCGCCGCGAGCAGCCCTTCGAGCGTCACCCGCCCACCGATCCGCACCCCCTGCGCCCAGACGGGCAGCGGGACTTCGGGCAGGGTGAACAGCACATGGGTGCCGGGGATCGGCGAACCCAGCAGCACCGCGAAGACCAGCCGGACGCCGAGCACCAGCAGGCCGAGGCGCAGGAACGCCCCGTACGAACGCGACCAGGGCGCATCGCCGCGGCGCGCCGCGACCACGTACCCGGCGGTCGCGGCGAGCAGCAGCAGGATCACCGGATTGGTGGTGCGGGTCGCCGCCGCGCCCAGCCCGAGCGCCCACAGCCACCAGGCGCCGGGGTGCAGTTGGCGCGGGCCGACGGGTGGGCGGGTGCTACGGGCGGGGCTGTTCACGGATCTGTCCTGGAACGGGTTAGGAGTGACGGCGGCGGCGCGCCTGCCAGACGGCGCCACCGGCGAGGACGACGACCAGCGCGCCGCCGGCGACCAGGCCGATGTCCGGGCCACCGTCGGACGAGCCCTTCGGGCCCTTCGCGCCGTCCGGCCGGGCGGCGGCGGGTGCGCCGATCTGGTCGCCGCAGCCCGCCTCGGGGTAGCCGGCGATGGCGCACAGCAGGCCGTTGGAGTCGTAGCGCAGCGGCGGGGCGACGGCGGCCAGCGCCTCGGCCGAGGTGGCGCGCGGGGCGAGCGTGGCGCAGGCGGTCCGCTGCCCGGGCGGCTGCGCGGCGGATGCCCCGGCGTCCTCGGCCGTCCCGAAGTCCAGCACCACGGCGACCCGCTTGCGGCCGTCCTGGGCGGGCGTGGCGGCGCAGATCTCGTCGAACCGGGCCGCCGCACGCGGCTTGGCGGCGTCCTGCCCGCCGTCCGGGCTGACGGCGAACCGCCACCCGTCCACCGAGCCGTCCGGCGGCACGGCGACCGCCGGCCCCTGCTGCTGGTACGCCCACGCCCCGCCGCCGCCCCCGCGCCAGAACGACCAGTACCGGTACCCGGCCGCCTCGGCGGGCGCCGCGGAGGCCAGCGGCACCAGCACCCCGAGCAGCGGCAGCAGCACGGCGGCCACCGCGCGCCGCGCGGGGCGGCGGGTCACGCCACCGGGGTCCAGGCCCGGTCCGGGACGTAGGGCGGGGGGGAGGCGCCCCATCAGAGGTTGGGGTTGCGCTTGCGCTGGAGGCTGAGGAGCAGGCCGCCGCCGATGCCGATGAGGGCGCCGACGATGATCAGCCAGACCTTGCCGAAGCCCCCGTCCTTCTTCTTCGCCGGGACGGCGTCCGTGGTGGCGGCGCTGGCCTTGGGGGCGGGGCCGAGCGCGGTGAGCTGCTCGGTGAGGGCGGTGTCGCTGCGGTGGGCGGCCTGGGAGACCAGGAGGAGGGTGGCGGTGGCGGCCGCGTCGGTGCCGTTCTTGGTCCAGGTGGAGCCCTGGGCGTCCAGCCAGTCGACGGCGCCGGTGGCCTGGTCGGGGTGGCCGCTCTGGGTGAGGGCGAGGGCGGCCCAGGCGGTGGCGGTGTAGTCGGGCTTGGGGTCGGCGCCCGGCATGGTGAGGGTGAGGTGGCCGTCGCCGGTTTCGAGCTGGGTGGCGAGGTAGGCGCCGACGGCCTCGCCGGCCTCGGCGTGCGGGATGGTGGCGGGCGCGGAGCCGTCGGCGCAGGTGAGCGGCGCGGCGGTGGCGTCGGCGCGCACCGAGCCGACGACCGGCAGGTGTCCGCCGGCGGCGGCGAGGGCGGCCTGGGCGCTGGCCAGGGTGTTGGGGGTGAGGGTGCCGGCGGCCGGGTCGGGCTGGTAGGCGAAGGCGCCGCGCTGGTCGGCGGGGGCGGTGCAGCCGAGCTGGAAGCGGGCGAGGCCGTCGAAGGCGTTCTTGCCGGCCGCGCCGCCGTTGCCGGGCCTGGCGACGCCGGCCGGGTCGGTGCGGGCGGCGAACAGGGCGTTGACGACCAGCCCGGTGGAGTTGGCGTCGCCGGGGTTGCCGGGGTTGTAGGGCCAGCTGCCGTCGGCGTTCTGGTTGGCCTTGAGCCACTGGACGCCCTTGTCGACGGCGGGCTGGTGCCCGCCGAGGGCGACCAGGGCCTGGACGGCGACGGCGGTGGCGTTGCTGTCCTCGGACTTGGGGTCGCAGGCGGCGCCGGCGGCCCGGTAGGAGGGCCAGCCGCCGTCCTCGCACTGCTGCCCGGTGAGCCAGCCGACGGCGGAGTCGGCGGGGGTGATCTTGGCCGCCGTCAGCGCGGTGAGCGCGAGGGACTGCCGCCAGACGCCGTCGTACGTCGGGTCGCTCTTGCCGTACAGGCCGTCCGGGGTGGCGGGCGGGGCGGTGTCGGCGAGGGCCGGTCCGGCGGCGAGGCCGGCCAGCAGCGCGGCGGACAGGGTGGCGGCACCCAGGCGGGCGGCGGTCGGCATGGTGCGGGTGTGCCTTTCGGTGAGCGGTGGGGGCCCGGGCGGGCCGTCCGTAGTCCTCGACGGGTGCCGGGCGCGCGGGGCGTCCGGCTCGCCGCTCGTCCCTCCCCGGGTGCTCCGGCTCGCCCGGCGCGCGGGGGCGCGGCCGGGTTCACGGTTGCGGGTCAGCGCCGGATTCGCACCGGCTTTCCCCGGGGGAGGAGCGGGATGGAGTTGTGCGACCCGTCGACTCTAACCGCCGGGTCGCGGCGGGCGGGTCGGCGGGAGCGGGCCGGAGCAGGAACAGGTTCCAGTAATCGGCCCGTCGGCCGGGCCCCGCCGGGCCGGATCGGGGGGCGGGATGGGGGCGGGGCCGGGGCGGGACCGGCCTCGGGTCCTGAGGGCTCAGGGCAGGGTGAGCAGCCGGGCGGCGGTGTGCAGGTCGGCCCGGACCTCGGCGATCGAGGCGCGCCCGGAGAGCCAGGCGACCAGCGCCGAGTGCCAGGTGTGCTCGATCACCCGGACGGCCGCGCGCTGGCTGTCGCTGGGCGGGCCGGACTGCCCGATCGCGTCCAGGATGAGCTGTCCGGTGGCGGCGCTGACCTGGTCCACCTCGGTGCCGACCGAGCGGTCCGCGAAGCTGAGCGCCCGGACCATCGCCTCGGCCAGCAGCGGCTCGCGCTGCAGCGCGTGGAAGGCCCGGGTGAGGGCGTCGGCGACCCGCAGGGCCGGCTCCGGGTCGGTCGGCGGGTGCCGCCGGATGTGCTCCTGGAGCCCCTGGAGCTGCTCCAGCATGACCGCGACCAGCAGGTGGACCTTGGACGGGAAGTACCGGTACAGCGTCCCGAGGGCGACCTGCGCGCTCTCCGCGACCTCCCGCATCTGCACCGCCTCGTACCCGCCCCGGGCGGCCAGCGCGGTGGCGGCGCGCAGGATGCGCCGGCGTCGCTCGGCCTGGCGCGCGGACAGCGTCGGCTCGCCCGGGGCGGGGGAGGCGGGGCTCACGGACGTGGTCGGCGACGGCAAGGGTGCTCCCGGGGGCGCGTGGGTGGCGGCGTGCTCCAGAAAGGTCGACCCGAAGCTTCCGGCGGTCGGTCGCGGTCGGTCGGGCCCGGCGTGGCGGGAATCACCAGCCCTGGCTCCTGAGCGAAAGCTACGGGCCGGTATCTTCGAGGTCTCTCATTGTTCACACGGTCGATGACGAGTTCCACAGCCACTGAAACCTGATCTACTTTAGCGACCGGCACCACCGTTGGCGCCGCTCGCACCGATAGCAGCCAGAGATGAGGGCCGAGGATGACCGCGCAGCCGCTGCGGATTGCCCTGCTGTCATACCGCGGGGACCCGTTCTGCGGCGGTCAGGGCGTGTACGTCCGGCACCTCTCCCGCGAGCTGGCCCGGCTCGGCCACCACGTGGACGTGATCGGGGCCCAGCCCTACCCCGTGCTGGACGAGGTCGACGGCCCCGGCTCGGTCCGCCTGGTGGAGCTGCCCAGCCTGGACCTCTACCGCGCCGACGACCCGTTCCGCACGCCCGCCCGCGGCGAGTTCCGCGGGCCGGTGGACGTGCTGGAGTTCGCCACCATGCGCACCGGTGGCTTCCCCGAGCCGCTCACCTTCTCGCTGCGCGCCCGCCGGTACCTGGCCCGGCACAAGGGCCGCTACGACGTGGTGCACGACAACCAGACCCTCGGCTACGGACTGCTCGGTCTGGCCCGGCACGGCTTCCCGCTGGTCACCACGATCCACCACCCGATCACCGTGGACCGGCAGTTGGAGCTGGACGCGGCCACCACCCGGGGCAAGCGGCTCTCGCTGCGCCGCTGGTACGCCTTCACCCGGATGCAGCGCCGGGTCGCGGCCCGGCTGGACCACGTGATCACCGTCTCCGGCACCTCGCAGCGCGAGATCGCGGAGCACCTGGGCGCCGCCCCGGCCGCGATCTCGGTGGTGCCGATCGGCGCCGACACCCGGCTCTGGTCGCCCTCCGAGGAGATCGGGCGGGTCCCCGGCCGGATCGTCACCACCTCCAGCGCGGACGTGCCGCTCAAGGGCCTGGTGTTCCTGGTCGAGGCGCTGGCCAAGGTCCGTACCGAGCGGGACGCCCACCTGGTGGTGGTCGGCAAGCCGCAGAAGGAGGACGGGCCGGTGGCCGAGGCGGTGCGCCGCTTCGGACTGGCGGAGCACATCGAGTTCCGCACCGGCCTGAGCGACCGGGAGCTGGTCGACCTCTACCGCTCGGCCGAGGTGGCCTGCGTCCCGTCGCTGTACGAGGGCTTCTCGCTGCCCGCCGCCGAGGCGATGGCCACCGGCACCCCGCTGGTCGCGACCACCGGCGGGGCGATCCCCGAGGTGGCCGGGCCGGACGGCGAGACCTGCCTGGCGGTGCCGCCGGGGGAGGCGGACGCGCTGGCCGCCGCGCTCGGCCGGCTGCTGGACGACCCGGAGTTGCGCGCGGCCCTCGGCGCGGCCGGCCGGGAGCGGGTGCTGGCCCGGTTCACCTGGGCGCGGGCCGCCGAGCTGACCGCCGAGGCGTACCGCGCGGCGATCGCCACCGGCGCCGGCGCCCGGGCCCGCTCCGGGCCGGGCTGGCGGTACGTGCCCTGAGCCCGGCGGTGCGTCCGCCGAGCCGGCGGTACGTGCTCCGAGCCCGGCGGTGCGTATCCCGAGCGCGGCGGTTCGTCCGCCGAACTCGGCGGTACGCGCCCCGAGCCCGGCGCCGAGGCGCCGGACCGGCGGAGCGTTGACCTGACGAAATGGTCTGACGAAGCGTCAGGACCGCTTGGTAGCAATAGGAATGGGAGCCCTGCAGTGCTGACCGTCGATTTCTCGCGCTTCCCGCTCGCCCCCGGCGACCGGGTGCTCGACCTGGGCTGCGGCGGGGGCCGGCACGCGTTCGAGTGCTACCGCCGCGGCGCCAATGTGATCGCCCTCGACCAGAACGCCGAGGAGATCGCCGAGGTCAAGAAGTGGTTCGCCGCGATGGAGCTGGCCGGCGAGGCCCCCGAGGGCGCGTCGGCGGTCGCGATGGAGGGCAACGCGCTGGCGCTGCCGTTCGAGGACGACTACTTCGACAAGATCATCATCTCCGAGGTGATGGAGCACATACCCGATGACAAGGGCGTGCTCAACGAGATGTTCCGGGTCCTCAAGCCGGGCGGCCTGCTCGCCGTGACCGTGCCGCGCTGGCTGCCGGAGAAGATCTGCTGGGCGCTGTCCGACGAGTACCACGAGGTCGAGGGCGGCCACATCCGGATCTACCGGGGCGACGAGCTGGTCGGCAAGCTCAAGGACGCCGGCCTGGAGCCGTACGGCACCCACCACGCGCACGCGCTGCACTCGCCGTACTGGTGGATCAAGTGCGCCGTCGGCGTCGACAACGACAAGGCGCTGCCGGTCAAGGCGTACCACCAGCTGCTGGTCTGGGACATCGTCGGCACCCCGGTGATCAGCTCGATCACCAAGGCCGCCGAGAAGGCGCTCAACCCGCTCATCGGCAAGAGCTTCGTGGCGTACGCCGCCAAGCCGCACCGCGCCGAGTCCGGTCGGGCGGGCGCATGACCGCCGCCGTCCCCGAGGTGCTGCTGCTCGACGGGGTGCTGGACGCCGAGCAGGCGGCCGACACCGTCCGCAGCATCCTGGCCGAGCAGCGCCCCGACGGCGCCATCCCCTGGTTCGCCGGACACCACCTCGACCCGTGGGACCACACCGAGGCCGCGATGGCCCTCGACACCGCCGGCGAGCACGCCGCCGCCGAGGCCGCCTACCGCTGGCTGGCCGCCCGGCAGAACCCGGACGGCTCCTGGTACGCCGGGTACACCGACGGCGAGGTCACCGACCGCGCCAAGGAGAGCAACTTCTGCGCCTACATCGCGGTCGGGGTCTGGCACCACCACCTCAGCACCGGCGACGACGCCTTCCTGGAGTGGATCTGGCCGGTGGTCCGGCGGGCGCTGGACTTCATCGTCGGCCTGCGGCTGCCCGGCGGCCCGATCGCCTGGCGGGTCGACGAGGAGGGTGCCGCCACCGACGAGGCGCTGCTCACCGGCTCGTCCAGCATCCTGCACGCGCTGCGCTGCGGGCTGGCCGTCGCCGACTACCTGGAGGAGCCGCAGCCCGACTGGGAGCTCGCGGCCGGTCGGCTGCGGCACGCCGTCGCCCACCACCCCGAGCGGTTCCTCGACAAGGGCCGCTACTCGATGGACTGGTACTACCCGGTGCTCGGGACCGGCCTGCGCGGCGACGCGGCGGTGCAGCGGATCGAGCGGGACTGGGAGCGCTTCGTCGTCCCCGGCCTCGGCGTGCGCTGCGTCAGCGACCGCCCGTGGGTGACCGGCGGCGAGAGCGCCGAACTGGCCCTCGCGCTCTGGGCGATCGGCCAGTCCGACCGCGCGGTGGAGATCCTGCGCTGGATCCAGCGGCACCTGCGGCACGAGGACGGCTCGTACTGGACCGGGTACGTCTTCGAGGACGACGCGATCTGGCCCGAGGAGCGCACCACCTGGACGGCCGGGGCGCTGCTCCTCGCGGTGGCCGCGCTCGGCGGGGACCCTGCGACCGTCGCGGTGTTCGGCGGGGAGCAGCTGCCCGCCGGACTGGTGGTCCAGGACTGCTGCTGAGCGGGTCCGCGGAGGGGCCTGCGGAGGCATGACGAAGGGGCGGAACCGGATCACCGGTCCCGCCCCTTCGTCGTGTGCGGCAGACGTCAGCCGCGCTGGATGCCCGCGGTGTCGGCCAGCACGCCCTGGGTGCCGTCCGGCAGCTGGGCGACCAGGGCCGCGCCGCGCTGCTCGACGGCCAGGTACCAGGTGCCCGGCACGACCTCGCCGACCGGGGCGCCGACCGGGTTGTCCTTCGGCGCCAGCTGGCGCGGGGACGGGACGGCGAACCAGAACGGCTGGAAGTCCGCCGCCGGCGCCGCCGGCTGCTGGACGGCCGGGGTCGGCTGCGGGGCCGGGACACCGGCGTCCTGCGGCTGCACCGGCTGGCCGGGCTGCGGCTGGCCGGCGGCCGGGTAGCCGTAGCCACCGGCCGGCTGGGCGCCGAAGGCCGGGTCGTGGGCCTGGCCCGGGTAGCCGTACTGGCCGGGGCCGGGCTGACCGGGCTGACCCGGCATCGGGTAGCCGCCCTGGTAGGGGACGGCCGCCGGGCGGTCGCTGACCAGCGGGGCCTTCAGTGCCGGCACCAGCGGGGCGGCCGCGGCCGCGCCCGCCAGCACGATCAGCGAGATCAGGCCGAGCCAGGCGCCGAAGCCGTGGCTGATGCTGCCGGCGGACGGGCCGCCGCCCAGCGACCAGAGCGAGGTCCACAGCGCCGCCACGGCGAACGCGATGCCCCACTGGTCCAGCCGCAGGCCGAGCACCTGGCGGTTGGCGGCGGCCGGGCCCTGGAAGCGCTGCACCAGGATCAGTGCGGCGGCGGCGATGCCCAGCAGGTAGATCGAGGGCAGGATGGGGAACAGCTCGGTGCTCCACGCGTTCTGCGAGGTGTTCCCGCAGTACCGGCCGCTGCAGTCGACGGTCCAGTAGGGCAGGAAGGAGGCGATGAAAAGCAGGACGGCCCCGCCTGCGACGGCGGCGTCTCCCCTGGTGAGAGCGCGCAGATTCACTTACGTTCCCCTCGTTGACGTGTCGTGGACGGTGCTTCGTGCGGTCGGGCCGACCGGCCGAAACTCCCGAACGGACCAGAAGCCTAGGCCCAACCGTCCCGCCGGTGCACGGCGGGCTCGGCAATGGGTCGAAGTCGTTGCAAACCGTGCGACCGCGGTGGGGTGTCGTCCACCGGGCTCGTACGCCCCAACTCCCTTGCCCAGCCGACTCAGTGAGTGGTCAGGAAGGCCGCCAGCGCATCGGCGATCCCCTGGGCGGCCTGCTGGCGCCACTGAGGGTCCGTCATCCGTCGGGCGTCCGCGGAGTTGCGCATGTTACCGCACTCGATGAACACCTTGGGAACCGCGGAGAGGTTGAGGCCGCCCAGGTCGGAGCGGGTGTCCAGGCCGTCGTTCGCGATGTAGTCGGCGTACGGTTCGCCGGTCGCGGTGTGGAAGCGGTCGCGCAGCAGCAGGCCCAGCCGGTGCGAGGGTTCGACGATCGCCGAGTTGTCCGCCTTACCGGCCACCACCTTGGCGGGCATGATCACGTGGAAACCGCTGCCGCTCGCCGGGCCGCCGTCGCCGTGCACCGAGACCGCCACGTCGGCGTGCGCGTCCGCGCCCGCCCGGGCGCGCTCGTCGACGCACGGGCCCCAGGGGCGGTCGCCGTCCTGGACCAGCACCACCTTGGCGCCCCGGGCGGTCAGCAGGGCCCGGGCCCTGCGGCTGACGTCCAGGGTGTAGTCGGCCTCGGTGTAGCCCGCGTCGGTCTCGGTGCCGGTGGTGTCGCACTCCTTGTGGCCGTTGCCGACGTCCACCTGGCGGTTGATCTCGGTGGGGTGGGCGAAGTTGCCGGGGTTGTGGCCGGGGTCGATCACGACGGTGCGGCCGGTGAGGTCGGCGGCCGGGCTCTGCGGGGTGCCGCCGGTGGGGGTACTGCCGGTGGGGGCGCCGCTGGTCGGCGGGGCCTCCGGGACGGCCGGGGCCCGGGTGGTGGGCCGGGTCGGCTGGGCGGGCTCCGCGGTGGTGGACCGGGCCGCGGTGGACTGGGCGGCGGGCGAGGCGGAGGTCGCGGCGCCCACCGGGCCGGAGTCGTCCAGGGCGTGCCACCCCAACCAGCCCGCCGTGCAGAGCGGAACGGCCACGGCCACCGCGGTGGCGGCGCGCAGCAGGGCGGAACGGCGGGGGGTGCGGGAGGTCGGGCCGGTCACGGGTGGTTCAGATCCTGTCCGAGGTGGGCGAGGTGAGACCGTACGTCGTGGCGATCGGCTTCCACTTGGTGAGGAAGTCGTTCTTCGCCTGGGTGGCCTGCGGGTTGAGCTCGTCCGCGTGCTTCTTGTCCGCGGTGGAGGGCGCGGTGCCGGAGCAGCCCTGGGTGGCGACCGCGCGGCCCCAGCTCGCGTACGCCCGGTCGATGTCGGCGGACAGCTGCCAGGCGGACTTGAGGGAGTTCACCGCGTCCGCGCCGCCCGGCAGGTCGGTGACGCTCAGCTTGGCGAGCTTGGCCAGCAGGCCGTCGCGCTGCTTGGCGCCGCTGTCGAAGACCTGCACCGCGCTGTCGATGTCGGCCTTCGCGGGGCAACTGGACACCTTGGCGACCGCGTTGCCTATCTGCGTCCTGGCGTTCCCGCCCTCGGTCAGCAGCGCGTCCAGGGCCTGCGCCTGGGCCTTGGCGTCGGGGCCGGCGGTGGTCGCGCTCGGGGAGGGCGAGTCGGTGGGCGTGGCGGCGCCGCTCGGCGCGGCGTCCGTACCGCTGGGTGCCGGGGCGGGCTGCGGATTGCCGGAGCCGGTCGCGGTGGCGGCCGAAGGGGCGGGCGCGGCCTGGTCGTTCTTGCCGCCGCCCTGGGTCGCGTACAGCAGGCCGCCGCCGACCGCGAGCACCAGCAGCACCGCGAAGCCGATCAGCAGCGGGGCCTTGCGGTTGGCCGGGCGGTCCTCGTCGTCCGCGCGCCCGCCGGGGTGGGCGGTCGGGTAGTCCGGCTGGGCCGGCTGGGCCGGGTACGGGGGCGGGGGCGGGGGGTAGCCGTAGCCGCCCTGCGGGTGCGGGGCCTGCGGGTCGCCCTGCGGGTACGGGCCGGCCTGGGGCGGCGGCGGGTAGACGTACCCCGGGCCGGGGAGCGGTCCGCCCTGGGGGCCCCGCTCCTGCGGGGTCGCGTGGGAGGGGAACGGCGCGGCCGTCGGCGGCGCGTCCGGCGGCGGGGTGATCCGGGGGAGGGCCGTGGTCGGCGCCCCGGGGCCAGCGGCCGGTCCGGGCTCCGGCGCCGACATGTCCGGCGGCGGGCCGAAGCCCGGGGCGGTGGACAGGTACGGGCGGCCGCCCAGCGGCGGGCCCTGGTCGCCGACCGCGCCCGCGGTGGGGGGTGCGGGGGGTGTGGCGGGGGCGGACTCGGCGTCCGGGCGCTGCGGATTGCGCACCCAGCCGCCGGCGCCGCCGCGCGCGGTCGGGTCCCAGACCGCCGGAGCGGTGTTGTGCTGGTCCGTCATGTGCCGCTAGCCCCCACCGTCCGCCGATGCCCTGTGCTCCGCCTGGTGCCGTGCGTGGTTCCGCGCACTGCCTGGAGCCGCGCGGACACCGTACCGTTCGGGCTCCGCCCGACGGTCCCGGCACGACGTTAGAGCATCCGGGCCGGGCCGTGGGGGCGATCCCGCGGCTGCCCGGTCCGTCGGGTGGCGGTCCTTCCCTACGCGGCGGTCCGGCGCAGGACCCGCAGCGAGCCGGTCACCGAGACCTCCTCGAAGCCCTCGGCCAGCGCCCGCAGGTACACCCGGTACGGGGCCTGGCCGCCGTCCGCCGGATCCGGGAACACGTCGTGCACCACCAGCAGGCCCTCCGGCGCCAGGTGCGGCGCCCAACCCTCGTAGTCACCGGTGGCGTGCTCGTCGGTGTGCCCGCCGTCGATGAAGACCAGGGCCAGCGGCCGGCCCCACAGCGCGGCGATCTGCGGCGAGCGGCCGACCAGTGCCACCACGTGCTCCTCCAGCCCGGCCGCGTGCAGGGTGCGGCGGAACCGGGGCAGGGTGTCCATCCGCCCGACCTCGGGGTCCACCAGGGTCGGGTCGTGGTACTCCCAGCCCGGCTGCTGCTCCTCCGAGCCGCGGTGGTGGTCCACCGTCAGCGCCACCGTCCCGGCCTCCCGGGCCGCGGCGGCCAGCAGCACGGCCGAGCGCCCGCAGTAGGTGCCGATCTCCAGCACCGGCAGCCCGGTGCGCCGGGCCGCCGCCACCGCCGCCGCGTACAGCGCGAGGCCCTCGTCCACCGGCATGAACCCGGTGGCCGCTTCGAACGCCGCCAGTACCTCCGGCGCCGGTCGGGCGCCCTCCAGCAGGTCGGACATGCGGTGCTCCTCGGGCTCGGACGACGGACGGGACGTGCTCGGGACCCTACTCGACGGTAGCGCCGCACCAGCCGCCCCCTCCCGCTCCGCCCGCACGGCACCGCCCGCACGACCGTTCTGGAACGCGTTCTAGTCGGCCGCCGAGGGCCGTGCCAGAATCGCCCCGACCCATGACCCGAGGCACACCGGGAGCAGCCCCATGCGCGCAGCCGTCCTGCACAAGACCGGCCAGGACACCCTCGACGTCCGCGCGGACGTCACGGCGGTCGGCTTCGGACCGGGCACCGTACGGGTCCGGATGCGCGCTGCCAGCCTGTGCCACTCGGACCTCTCCGCGATGAGCGGCGTGCTGCCGCAGCCCGCACCGTTCGTCCCCGGGCACGAGGGCGCCGGCGACGTCGTCGAGGTCGGCGAGGGCGTGACCGGCGTCCAGCCCGGGGACCGCGTGGTGCTCTGCTGGATGGCCCCCTGCGGCCGCTGCGCCCACTGCGAGCAGGGCCGCGGCCACCTGTGCGTCGCCAGCCTGCGACGGCTCGGCGCGCCCGGCTTCCGGCTGGCCGACGACGGCACCGAGGCCTCCGGGTTCTACGGCACCGGCGCGTTCGCCGAGGAGGTGGTGGTCACCGCCGACGCCGTGATCAAGGTGCCGGCCGACCTGCCGTACGAGGCCGCCGCACTCATCGGCTGCGGCGTCACCACCGGCATCGGCGCCGCCGTCAACACCGCCCGGGTCGAGCCCGGTTCCTCGGTCGCGGTGATCGGCGCGGGCGGGGTCGGTGTGGCCGCCGTCCAGGGCGCCCGGGTCTGCGGCGCCGCCCGGATCACCGTCGTCGACCCGGTCGCCTCGCGCCGCGAACGGGCGCTCGCCTTCGGCGCCACCGAGGCGCTCGCCCCCGAGGAACTCAAGCCCTTCGCCAAGGGGCTGCCCGGCGGCGGCTTCGACTACGTCTTCGAAGCGGTCGGCCGGGCGGCCACCGTCAGGGCCGGCTACGACGCGGCCCGGCGCGGCGGCGCGGTCGTCGTCATCGGCGCCGGCGCCCAGGACGACCTCGCCCGGTTCACCATGGGGGAACTGTTCTTCAACGAGAAGCGGCTGCTGCCCTCGCTGTACGGCGGGGCGCCGGTGGCGCGCACCATCGGCCTCGTCGTCGACCTGTGGCGGGCCGGGCGGATCGACCTCGACGGCATGATCACCCACCGGGTCGGGCTCGCCGACGTGAACCGGGCCATCGAGCAGATGCTCAGCGGCGAGGCGCTGCGGACGGTGGTCTCGCTGGACCGGTCGGACCGGTGACGTGCGAGGGCCCGCCGGGTGTGTGCCCCGGCGGGCCCTCGCGATGTGCAGTTGACGCAGTGTGCGGTTGATCCTTTCGGACCGGCTCCGGGGCCGGCCCTGGACTCAGCCCTGGGCGCCGGCCGCGCGGTGGCGGCCGTGCGGGTCCGACCCAGGGGTGTCGTTCGCGGCGGAGCCACCCCGGTGGCGACCGTGCGACGCGGCGTCCCCGGCCGTCTTCTCGTCGGCGTCGGTCCCGTTGAGCGCGGGTCCGGTGGTGTCGGTGAGGGTGTCGGACATGAGAATCGTCTTCCGTGCGAGGGTGCAGGTCATCGGCGCCCGTCCGGCGCCTGCGGCACACGGTCGGGTCCCCGATCGGGCGCCCGGTACGCGCCCACAGCCGGTGATCGCGGCCCGTGCCCCGGCCACCATAACGGCCGGGACGGACGAGATCCTATCGACCTCATGAGGCGAGTCCCGCCCTGCCCGGTGGCGCCGAAGCCAACCAGTGGCCGACCAGTTCGCGGTAGAACGGCGACAGCACCTGCAGATCGCCGTGCCGGGCCGACAGTCCACGTCCGCCGTCCAACAGCAGCACCCGGTCCGCCCGCAACGCCGAACCGATCCGGTGCGCGACCACCACCAGCGTCCCCGGCCGACCCGCGAACGCCCGCTCCACCCGCTCCTCCGCCGCGGCATCCAGGTGGCAGGTCGCCTCGTCCAGCACCACGACCGGCGCACCCGCCACATACGCCCGCACCAGCGCCAACAACTGGCGCTCACCGGCCGACAGTTCCCCCGGATCGCGCAGCGCACCCGCCAACCCGCCCAGCCGCGCCACCACTGCGCCGGCCCCCAAGCGCTCGACGGCCGCCGCCAACTCCCGCTCCGACACGTCCGGAGCGAGCCAGGCCAGGTTGTCCCACACCGACCCCGGGAACACGTACGCCTCCTGCGGCAGCAGTACCACCCCGCCCGCCCCGCCACCCACGGACACCAGCCCCGCCGTCGGCACCACCACCCCCGCCACCAGCCCCGCCAACGTCGACTTCCCCACCCCACTCGCCCCCACCACCGCCACGTGCTCCCCGGCCCCGACCACCGCATCGAGCCCCTCCAGCACGGGCGCCGCCCCGCCCCGATGGGCGAACCCGACCCCGACCAGCCGCACCTCCCCGACCGGAACCCCCACCCCGGGGCGCGGGCCCTGCTGGGCGGGCGGGCAACCGACCCCTGTCGCTGCGGGCTGCCACGCGCCGCCCTCCCCCGGGCGTTGCCCGCCCACGGCCGTACCTCGATCTGGTGTGCCTGTGCCTGTGCCTGTGGCCTCGGCGGGGCTGACCGTGACCGCCGCCAGGCGGTCCAGTACCACGGCGAGGTTGAGCAGCCAGCCGCCGACCGTACCGGCCAACGTCCGTACCGCCGGGTCGAGTTGCTGGAGCAGATAGGTGGCGACGCCGAGCAGCTCACCGGCCGTCAGCGCGCCGTGCGCGAGCAGCCAGGGGGCCGTCACGAGGACGGCCAGGACCGGCAGCCGCCCGCCGAGCGCCACCACCAGCGCACGCAGGGCCGATGCCCGGCCCAGCGCACGGGAGGCATCGGCGCTCTCCCGCGCCGCCCCGGCCAGCGCGTCGGCGACCACGTCCCCGGTGCCCGACGCCTGTACGTCGCGCAGCCCGTGCAGGGCGCGTCCGGCCTCGGCCGCCAGCCGTTCCTCGGCCAGGACGACCGCCTGCCGCCGAGCCGCCATCGGACGCAGCAGCCGTACGAAGAGCAGCCCGGCCGCCAGCAGCGGCAGCAGCACCAGTGGCAGGACGGCCGGTGCCAGCAGCGTCAGGCCGATCAGCGCGGCAGCCAGGGTGACCCCGACCCCGCGCAGGGTGCGGAGCAGCGTCGCGGTCAACTGCCGTGCGGACTCGACCTGCTCGGTGAGCCGCGCGACCTCGGCAGGGTCCGCCGTGGGCCGCGCGAGCGCACTGTGGACCACCCGCTCGACCAGTGCGTCCCGCAGCGGCTCCACCACCCCCGCGAGGTGCGGGAATCCGGCCCGCGCAGCGTACGCCCGGAGCCCCATGGCCGCCCCGAACCCACCCAGCCAGGCCACCCCGACTCCGGGCCGCCCGGCCAGGAACCCCTGATCGACCGCGGCCGAGACGAACAACCCGGACACCAGCGGCGGCAACGCCTCCACCCCGGACCACCCGAGCAGCCGCAGCAACGCCCCGCGGGTCACCCGCAACTGCCGGAACAGCAACCCCCACCCCGCCGCCCCCACCACCGAGCCCCGCCGCCGACGCCGCCGGCCCGCCCGGTGATTCGTCCGGCTCTGCGGGTGTGGCGGTCGGGGTCGGGATCGCATGGGAAGTCGGCCCCGCCGACTTTCTGTGCCGGCGCTTGCGTGGCTTGAGGTCAGTTGCATGGGAAACCGATCCGGCTGACTTTCTGCGTGAGGGACATGAGGAGGGACGGCAGAGGAGAAGTCGGTGGGGCCGACCTCTGGTGCAGGCGGTCATGGTGTCCGCAGGGCGGTGTCGGAGAGGGTGGCGCGGTAGTCGGGGTGGGCGAGGAGGGTGGTGTGGGGCGCGAGGGCGCGGAGGTGGCCGGCGTCGAGCCAGGCGACGAGGTCGGCGCGGGCGGCGATGGTGGTGCGGTGGGCGATCACCAGGCGGGTGCGGCCGCGGGTGGCGCGGTCGAGGGCCTCGGTGACCTGGTACTCGGTGGCGAGGTCCAGGCCGGAGGTGGCGTCGTCCAGGACGACGACCCGGGTGGGCCGGGCCAGTAGCCGGGTGAGGCCGAGGCGTTGGAGTTCGCCGCCGGAGAGGTGGAGGTCGTCGAGCGGGGTGTCCCAGCCTTGGGGGAGCCGGGCCAGGAAGCCGTCGGCGCGGGCGGCGGCAGCCTCGGCGGGGCCGGCGCCGGCGAGTGCGTCGCGGAGCGTGCGGCCGACCAGGGCCGGCCGGGCGAAGGCGTAGCCGACGGCGTGCCGCAGTTCGGTGGCTGACAGGGCGTTCACCGGGACACCGTCGATCAGTACGGTGCCCTCGTCGGGGTCGCGCAGCCGCCCGGGCAGTGCGGCCAGCAGGGACTTGCCGGAGCCGGAACGCCCGACCACGGCGACCGTCCGACCACCGGGGACGGTGAGGTCGAGCGGACCGAGCAGGACCCGTTCGCCGTCCCGCACCACCACGCCCCGCAGCGAGACCTCCCCGGGTCCGCCCGCCGGGAGGGCCGCCGTGCCGGTGGGGGCGGGTGCGAGGGCGAGCAGTTCGTCCACCCGGGCCTGCCCGGCGCGGGCGTGCGCGACCCCGACCAGCGACTCGACCTGCTCGAACAGCCCCGCGCCGAGCGCCGCCCAACCCGCCGCCGCGGCGAGTGCGCCTGGGGCGAGGGCGCCGTCGGCGAGCAGGGCCCCGGTGGTGGTGAGCACCGCGACCTCGACCATGGCGATCAGCAGGGTGGCCTGCCAGGCGGTGCGTCGCTGTGCGGCCCAGAGCGCGTGTCCGGCCGTGGCGAGTTCCGGCAGTGGCGCCAACACTCGTGCGGCCTCGCGCTGTTCGGCGTGTGCCGCGTGGATGCTGCGCAGTCCGGTGAGGGCGCCGCTGAGCCGGGCGGCGATCTCGGCCTGTACCTCCTGGTAGCGGGCGAACACCGGGCCGGCCTGGCGCAGGAAGAGCCGGATCAGCAGCACGCCGGGCACCACGCCCGCGAAGAAGGCGAGGGCCAGCCACGGCGACAGCACGGCGAGCCCGAGCAGTGCGCCGACCGAGGTGAGCAGGGCGGTGGCCGCGCCGAGCACGGCGGGCAGTCGAGCGCCAGCGTCGCCCGCCGAGCCCAGCAGTCGGGCGGCGAGGTCACCGGGTGGCGGGCCGCCGTGAAGTCGGCCGCCCGGTCCGAGGGCGAGCAGGTGGCGGACCAGGCGCCCGCGCAGGGCGGCGGTGGCTTCGGCCGAGCAGGCGGGCGCGGCCGCCGCGGCGACGGCGTTGGCGGCGGCTGCCGCGCCGAGGACGACGGCGGGCAGCATGACGGCGGGCAGGACGAGGGCCGGCAGGCCGGGGGAGGTCCCGGCCCGGTGGGCGAGGACGGTGTCGACGGCGCCGGCGAGTACGGCGGGCAGGGCGAGGGTGGTGGCGGCCTCGACGGGCAGGGCGATGCCGAGCGCGAGGGTCCATCCGGTGGGGCGGCGGGGCAAGTCCTGGCTCCCGTCCATGGGTTGAAAGGGGTGGGAGAAGAGAAGGGTGCCGTCCCCGCCTGTCCGGACAGGCGGGGACGGCACCCTTGGTCGAACCTGGTCGGCCGACGGCTCGGCCGGTGGCTCAGCTGTTGGTGAAGATCAGGCAGGTCAGGATGAGGCAGGTGTACTGGCACCCGCTGCCGTGGCCGGTCAGCTCGACGGACTCGGTCTCCGGCAGGTCCTGCAGGGCCGCGAGGTCGGTCTCGAAGTCCACCATGTTCTCCATGTTGTGGGTCCTCCCCTTGAGGTGCGCCCGCCGCGATCTGCCTGCGGGCGTCGGGTGTTGCGCCCCGGGCGGCCTCCATCCGCCGCGCCGGGGGTGGTGCCCCGGGCCGCGACGGGCCCGGGAGTCTGAAGTGCTGGGGCGTCGGGCGGGTCAGCCCGGTCGGCCGGTCCGCAGGAAGGCGGCCAGCAGTTCGTGCAGCACGGCGGCGCCCTCCTCGGCCAGCACCTCGTGCCCGGAGCCGGCCGCCTCCACGTACCGGAAGTCCGTGCCCTCGACCCGCCCGATCCGCAGCAACTCGTGCCGCAGCGAACGGGATTGGCTCACGGGAACGACCTCGTCCCGGTTGCCGTGCACCACCAGCAGTGGTGCGCTCAGCCGGTGGGCCAGCTGGAGCACGTCGCGCGGGCCGCGGGCGTCCAGGATCTGGTCGCCACCGCCCAGCCGGGTGGTCAACGCCCTTACGGGGGGCGCGGCTTCGGCCAGCAGCCGGCCGCCGGACAGGAACGGTGCGACCACCGCGCAGCGGGCGACCTGCTCGGCCGGCGCGTGCGCGGCCGCCAGCAGCGCCAGGAACGCGCCGTAGCTGACCCCGAACAGGGCGGGCGGTTCCAGGCCGAGAGCGGCCCGTTGGCCGGCGATGCCCTCCAGCAGGTACAGCACGTCGTCCAGGTCGGGCCCGCCCCAGGCGCCCCGGATGGCCAGGGCGTGCGGCACTCCGTAGCCGGTGGAGCCGCGCTGGTTGGGGGCGACCACGGCCAGGCCCTCGGCGGCCATCCGTTGCAGGGCCGGGTCGAACTCCAGCCGCCAGGCGTCGGCCGGGCCGCCGTGCAGGGCGAGCACCAGGTGCGGGCTGCTCAGCCAGGCGTCCCCGCCGTACACCACGGCCTCCAACGGGCCTGCCGGGCCCGCGAGTTCGAGGCTCTGGGCGGGATGCCAATGGCCGCCGTCGCCGGGCGGGGTGCTGCCGTCCAGCCGCCAGCCGGCGGGCTCGGTGCGGACGACGCGCTGCGCGCCGGGCTGCCAGGGCGGGACGGTGTCCCGCCACGGGCCGGGCAGCCCCGATCCCAGGGGCGCGAGCTGGAGCGGCAGCGGGATCGGGGCGGACCCGGTCGGGGCGGGGCCGTGCGCCAGCAGGGCGTCCACGTCCAGGGTGGCCAGTGCCGCCGGGTGGTCGGGCGAGGAGTACGGGAGGCGCAGCCCCGCCCCGTCCCAGTGGCCGACCGCGCCGAGCCGTCCGGGCGGGACGGGCAGCGGGTCCAGTCGGCCGACGGCGGGCCGCCACAGGGCGAGCGCGGACCCGGCGCCGTGGTCGATCTGCACCGCGACCCGGGGGCCGTCCGCCGCCTGCCGCAGCGCGACCGGGCGCAGGACCGTGCCCGTGGCGTGCAGGCATTCCGGGAAGCGCAGTGGCTCCCCGCCGCCCAGCACGCCCCAGCCGAGCCGGTCGGTGCCGGGTGCGTCGCTGCGCACCATCGCGAAGCGGCTGTCGGGGTCGAACAGCACCAGCCGGTCGTTGCTGTGCTCGCCGATCTCCAGCAGTGGGCTGGTGGTGCCGCTGCGTAGGTCCAGGACGACGGTGCGGACGAGCCCGCCGGCCACCCGGTCCAGCGCGAGCAGTGCGCCCGCGTGGTCCAGCCAGGCGCCGCCGCCGTGCAGGCCGGGGATCTCGGCGACCTTGACGGGCTCGCTGCCGTCCGCCCGGACCAGCCATGCGGTGGTCGCCGGCCGGGTGTCGGTGCCGAGGGCGATCGCCACCGGGGTGTGCGGGTCGGCGCCGGGCGGTACCGGGAGCGGCAGCAGCCGCAGTCCGGGCATCCGGAGCGAGGCCAACTCCTTTTCCACGGTGCCGTTCTCGCCGTACGAGAGGCGGACCAGGTCATGTCGTTCGCCGTCGTGCCGGCAGACCAGCACCGAGCCGTCGGGCAGTGCGACCAGCTGTGAGCGCAGGTGCTCGGAGCGGTTGCCGGACAGCGGCAGCGCGGCCGGGGAGGCCGGTGCGCCGTCGGCGGGGAGCCGCCAACTCTCCACGTACCAGCCGCTGTCGGCGGCGGCGGCCAGGCAGGCCGCGTGGCTTCCGTCGGCGGAGAAGGAGAAGCTCAGTCGGCGCAGGGCCAGGGTGGTGGTGCGGGTGGCCACGTTCATTCCTCGCTCACCCCGGTCGTCTCGCACGGGAGTTGATGGCCAGCGGGGGAGAGCGGGTCCAGCCAGAGCCGGGGGCCGCCGTGACGGAGCCGGAGCAGGAAGGCCAACGGCCCTGCGGTGCCGGTGCCGTAGGCGGCGGCGCAGCCCGTGCCCGTCTCGTCGGGGAGGGTCAGCAGGCCGCCGCGCAGGGCGGCGCGGGCGGCGATCAGTCGGCCCAACTCCCTGGCCCCCGTGAGGAATGCCGGATCATCGGTGGCCTCGGCGAGATCCAGTAGGTACTCGCCGTCACCGGCCAGGCCGTGGCAGGCGCTCACTCCGCTGTGCCAGCGGCCGGTCAGCACGGCCCGCCCGGCGGCCCGGGCGAGGGCGAGCGCGTCGGGGTCGCCGGTGGCCCGCCACAGCCGCAGCAGGAAGCTGCCCGCGCCGGAGGAGCCGCTGCACCAGTGGGAGAGCCGGATGTGCTCCGGATCGCCCGCGCTCTGCGGCCACCAGGCGGTGCTCCGGTCGGCGGTCCGGGCGGCGCTCCGGTCGGCGGCCCGGTCGATGGCCGGGCCGGTGGCCCCGTCGGCCGGACCCCACCGTACGGTCGCGCCGAGCGTCCGGCCGGCCTCGATCGCGGCCGTGGTGCAGGCGTCCCGCAGGGCCCGGTCGCCGGTCGCTGCGGCGGCGGCGAGGAGGAAGGCGCCCACGCCCGCCACGCCGTGGGCGAAGCCGAGGTGGGTGGCTCCGGCGAGCGCCGAGTCGAAGTCGGTCGGCACCGGCCAGACCGCCCCGTACGGCTCCCGCCGCGCGGCGGCGAGCAGGGAGCGGGCGCAGCGGTCGGCCCGCCCGGCGAAGCCTTGCCCGAAGTCGTCGCCGGGGCCGTGGCCGAGGCCGTCGGTGCTGTCGGTGAGATCGTCGGAGGCAAAGCGGAGTTGGGTGAACCCGGCGCCGGCCGCGCCGTGGCACACATCGGGGTTGGGCCACTCGACGGGGATCCGACGGGCGAGCGTGGCGGCCCGCTCGGCCGCGTCGGCGTCGCCCAGGACGCGGGCGGCATCCAGCAGTGCCCAGGCCGTCCCCGACCGCCCGAAGTGCAGCCCGGGCAGCACCGTCGGCTCGGCGGCCACCCGCCGCTCGATCCACCCGGCGGCGGTACGGGCCGTGCGCGCCGCCTCCGCCCGCACCTCGGCCGGCAGAGCCTCGGCCGAGGCCGCCCGCGCCAGCACGGCGAGCACACCTGCGGCGCCGTGCTGCACATTGCACGGGTCCGTCCGCTCCCCGGCGGGCACCACGGGCCACAGCCGGTCGGACCGCTCGGGCGTAGCGCTGAGGGCGAGGTGCCGCAGGCCGTCGCACAGCAGGCGGTCGAGGGACGGTTCGTCGGCGCCGGCCTCCTGCGGCGCGTCGGGGCGAGCCAGGCCCACGCCAGGGCGAGCCGCGCCCGCGCCCGCGCCGGACCGGGCCGGAACGGGGACCGCGCCGGGCCGGGCGGCGACATGCCACAGCGGAGCGACGACGGCGGACGCGGCGCCGTCCGGCCGGTGCACGGAACGGTCGACGGCACCGCCCGCGCCGACCAGCGTCTCCCGAACCCGCGCCACCCCCCACCGCAGCTCCGGCTCCTCCGCCCGCAGCCCCAGCACCACCGGCGCCAGCCGCCGCGCGGTCGCGCCGGAGCGGGCCGCGAGGGTGAGCCAGCGGCCGAGGCGTTCGGCGACCGGGCGGGCGTTCGGCAGGTCTTCCGGCAGCAGGGGGTCGTGTCCGGTGGCGAGCAGGAAGAGCAGCCCGCCGAGGGCGTACAGGTCGACGGTCGGATCGGCGACGCAGGAGCCCGCGAGGGCGAGCCGGCCCTGTTCGGGGGCGCGGTAGCCGGGGGTGCCGGCCGTTCCGGCGGGGCGGCCGGTCTCGGCGGCGAGTTCGAGGTCGACCAGTCGCAGGCTGCCGTCCGGGCGGACCATCACATTGCCGGGGGAGAGGTCGCGCAGGACCAGCCCCTGGCCGTGCACCCGCTCGACCAGGTCGAGCAGCCCGTGCACCACCGGGCCGGCCTCGGCCCAGTCGACGTCCGGGGTGCCGTCGCGCCGCAGCCGGCCGGCGACCCAGGTGCCCAGCGGCTGTCCGGCGATTCGTTCCTGCACCAGGAAGACGGAGTCGTCCTGCTCGATCAGTTCGACGGCGCGTGGTGCGAGTCCCTGTCCGTCCAGCCGGGCGAGCATGTCGGCCTCGTGCCGCAGCGCGTCGCGGGCGTCCGTTCCGGCGCGGTCGACCTCGATGTGCGCCCGGGCCTGCTTGACCACGACCTCCGCGCCGCTCGCCGCCTCCCGCCCGAGGAACACGCCCCCCTTGGCGCCGTGCCGTACGGCGGCGGTCACCGCGTAGCGCCCGGCCAGCAGGACCCCACGACCCCCTCGGCTCCTGCCGCTCGAAGGGCCACCCGAAGGAGCACCCGAAGGTCCACCCGAAGGAACAGGGGCCGCGAACGGATCCCGTACCCACCCCGGCGCCCGGTAAGACCCCCCGCGCACGTCCTCGGCCCGCTCCCCGCCCGGCCCGCGCAGCACCGAGCGGTACTCCCCGTCGTTGCCCAGCTCCGCCCGCGCCGCGAACGCGCCGTAGCGGTAGTGCACCCGGCTGCCGGGCCGGTACGGGCGGTCGGAGAGCACCACCGGCCCTGGCAGTCCGGCGGTGGCCCGGTCCAGCTCGGCCGCCAGCCGCTGGAACTGCGCGTCGTCCGCCGGGTAGACGGTGATGAACTTGCCCGCCGAACCCCGTTCGCTGTTGCGGGAGTTGAGCTTGCGCAGCCGTTCCTCCGTGGCGGCGAACTTGAAGTCGCACGGGTCCGCGGCGAGCACCCGGGTCACGGCCGCGAGCACCTCCCCGCCCGCCACCGAGGCCGCGCTGACGTGCAGCTTCCACCCCTGGTCCGGTAAGGGCGCGGACGCGGACGGCCTGGCCGTGCACCAGAAGCCCCCGACGGTGACCTCCCAGTCACCGCCGCCTCCCCGGCCTCCGGCACCGGCCAGCGCCGCCCGCGTCGTCCCGGGCCACGTACCGGCCGCGTCCGGTCCATGGTCCGCCGATCCCCGGCCCCCGGCCGTACGAAGGGATGCGCTCGCCCTCATCCGCCGCCACATCCCTTCGTCTCGGCCGCCGGCGGCCGCGGGTGCCCCTGCTCGGCATCCGCGGCGCGACGGCCGGGCCTGATCGGTTTCTCGGAAGGAGCGGGAGTGCCGCTCCGGGACGGGAGCCCTCAACCGGGCCGCCGACCGGTGGTCGGGGTGGCCGGGGCAACTCCCGTTCGCAGGACTGAAGTTAGTTTCGAGAAAACCGAAGCCTCAACGCAGAGCCGGTCACTTCACTCGTAAGGGTGATCGGGAGGCGGTTTCGAATTCGTACGAGAACACTGCTGTGAGTAGCGGGCGCCCGGCGCACGGGCGCGTACGGTGCGCGCGAGCCCGAACGGGGCGCCCCGTCGGGGGGTTCGGACGCCCCATCCGCAGGTTGACGTGCATCTGTACGGCGGCAGCACTCCCGTCCGCGACCTCACCCGGCCCCGTCCGGGACCCCACCCGCCGCCGTCCGCAGCCCGCCCCCGCCCCCGTCCGCAGCCCGCCCCCGCCCCCGTCCCCCGATCGACCGAGGCCCGACCGCCCCCGCGCGCACGGTAGTCTCGACAGGTGCCGAAACTGTCCGACGTCATCACCGCGCTCGAAGAGGTCTACCCCCCGCAGTGGGCGGAGTCCTGGGACGCCGTCGGCCTGGTCTGCGGGGACCCTCAGGCCGAGGTCAGCCGCGTGCTCTTCGCCGTCGACCCCGTCCAGGCGGTCGTCGACGAAGCCGTGGAGTGGGGCGCCGACCTCGTGGTCACCCACCACCCGCTGTACCTGCGCGGCACCACCAGCGTCGCCGCCACCACCTTCAAGGGCCGGGTGGTGCACACGCTGATCAGCAACGGCATCGCGCTGCACGTCGCCCACACCAACGCCGACCACGCCGACCCCGGTGTCTCGGACGCGCTGGCCGAGGCGGTCGGCCTCAAGGTCACCGGCCCGCTGGTGCCGGACCCGACCGACCCGCTGGGCCGTCGCGGCACCGGCCGGATCGGTCTGCTGGAGCCCCCGCTGCCGCTGTCGGCCTTCGCCGCGCAGGTCGCCGCGGGCCTGCCCGCGACCGCCGCCGGCGTGCGCGTCTCCGGCGACCCGGACCGCCTGGTGAGCCGGGTGGCGGTGTGCGGCGGCTCGGGCGACGGCTTCCTCGCCGACGTACGGGCGGCCGGCGTGGACGCCTACGTGACCGCCGACCTGCGCCACCACCCGGCCTCCGAGGCCACCGAGGCCACCGAGGCCGCGCCGGTCGCACTGGTCGACGCCGCCCACTGGGCCACCGAATGGCCCTGGCTCGGCCTGGCCGAGCGCGCCCTGCGGGCCGTCGCCGGCCAGCACGGCTGGGCCGTGGAGACCAAGGTCTCCCACCGGGTCACCGACCCGTGGACCGCGCACGCCCCCATGTCCTTCACCGCCTGACCCGATTCACAGGAGCTTTCCCCTTGAACGCCGCGCCCGCCGACCAGATCCGCCTGCTCGACCTCCAGGCCATCGACTCGAAGCTCGACCAGCTGGCCCACCGGCGCCGGGGCCTGCCCGAGCACGCCGAGATCGACAAGGCCACCGCCGACCACACCGCGCTCAAGGACCTCGTCGTCGCCGCCGAGGCCCAGAAGGGCGACACCGCCCGCGAGCTGACCAAGGCCGAGCAGGACGTCGAGCAGGTCCGCGCCCGGGCCGCCCGCAACCAGCAGCGCCTGGACTCCGGTGCGATCACCTCGCCGAAGGACCTGGAGAACCTCCAGCACGAGATCGGCTCGCTGGCCAAGCGCCAGGGCGACCTGGAAGAGGTCGTGCTGGAGATCATGGAGCGCCAGGAGAGCGCCCAGAGCCGGGTCGAGGAGCTGTCCGCCCGCCTGGAGCACTCCACCGTCGTGCTCAAGGAGGCCGAGGCCCGCCGCGACGCCGCCTTCGCCGAGATCGACGGCGAGGCCGACAAGGTCAAGCGCGACCGCGAGGCCGTCGCCGCCGTCATCCCGGCCGACCTGCTCAAGGTGTACGCCAAGCTGCGCGAGACCCAGGGCGGCGTCGGCGCGGCCCGCCTCTACCAGCGCCGCTGCGAGGGCTGCCGCACCGAGTTCTCGATCACCGAGCTGAACGCCATCAAGGCCGAGCCGGCCGACAAGGTGGTCCGCTGCGAGAACTGCTCGCGGATCCTGGTCCGCACCGCCGACTCGGGCGTCTGAGCCGATGGCGGCGCGCTTCGTCGTCGAAGCGGACGGCGGGTCCCGGGGCAACCCGGGGCCGGCCGGCTACGGCGCGGTGGTCCGGGACGGCGACACCGGGCAGCTCGTCGCCGAGACCGCCGAGTTCATCGGCCACGCCACCAACAACGTGGCCGAGTACCGGGGCCTGATCGCCGGGCTGAAGGCGGCCCGCGAGCTCGACCCGGACGCCTCGGTGGACGTCCGGATGGACTCCAAGCTGGTCGTCGAGCAGATGTCCGGGCGCTGGAAGATCAAGCACCCCGACATGCAGCCGCTCGCCGCCGAGGCGCGCACCGTCTTCCCGCGCGGCCGGGTCACGTACACCTGGATCCCGCGCGAGCGGAACAAGGACGCCGACCGGCTGGCCAACGAGGCGATGGACGCCGGCCGCGACGGGCGCCGGTGGGAGCCCCGGAAGTCCGTCCAGGAGGTCATCGAGCCGCTGCCGAGCCCGCCCGCCCCCAAGGCCGGCTGGGCCGCGCCCGCCGACCTCGGCACCCCGACCACCTTCGTCCTGCTGCGCCACGGCGAGACCCCGCTCACCCCGGAGAAGCGCTTCTCCGGCAGCGGCGGCACCGACCCGGAGCTGTCCGACAAGGGCCGCTGGCAGGCCGAGCGGGCCGCCGAGGCGCTGGCCGCGCGCGGCAGCATCCAGGCGGTCGTCGCCTCCCCGATGCGCCGCACCCGGCAGACCGCCGAGATCGTCGCCGCCCGGCTCGGCCTGGAGGTCCGGTACGAGGACGGGCTGCGCGAGGTCGACTTCGGCGACTGGGAGGGCCTGACCTTCGCCGAGGTGCAGGAGCGCTACCCGGACGACCTGTCGGCCTGGCTGGGCTCCGCCAAGGCCAAGCCGACCGGCAGCGGCGAGAGCTTCACCACCCTCACCCACCGGGCCGGCGTCGCCCGGGACAAGATCCTCGCCCGGTACGCGGGGAAGACGGTGCTGGTGGTCTCGCACGTCAGCCCGATCAAGACGCTGGTCCGCCTCGCGCTCGGCGCCCCGCCGGACTCGATGTACCGGATGGAGCTCTCCGCCGCCTCGATCTGCGCCGTCCAGTACTACGCGGACGGAAACGCCTCGCTGCGGCTGCTCAACGACGGCTCCCACCTGCACTGACCCCGCTGGACCGGGGGTCAGTGCACCTCGGTGACCACCACGTCCAGCTGCCACGGCTTGCGCGCGGTGCCCTCCGCCGCCAGCTCGACCCGGTGGCCCAGCTCCATCAGCGCGTCCATCAGCTCGCCCGGCGTCTTCGGCTCCGCCCCGGCGACCAGCAGGTCCCGCACCAGCCGCCCCTTGGTCGCCTTGTTGAAGTGGCTGACCACCGTGCGCTTGCCGTTCCGCTCCTGCAGCACCCGGACGGTCGCCGTACGGGAGGCCACCTCGCCGGCCGGCTTCCAGGCCGCCGCGTACGCGGAACTGCGCAGGTCCAGCACCAGCCCGTCCGCCACCTCCGGGAGCACTGCGGCCGTGGCGCCCCGCCAGTACGCGCCGAGCGCCCCCAGCTCCGGGAGTTTCACGCCCATCGAGCAGCGGTAGGACGGGATCCGGTCGGAGATCCGCACCGCGCCCCACAGGCCGGAGAACACCAGCAGCGAGCGCTCGGCGCGGGCGTACGCGGCGGCGTCCAGGGTGGCCAGGCCCAGGTTGTCGAACAGCACCCCGGTGTACACCTCGGCCGCCGGACGGGCCCCGGCGGTCGGCAGGGCGGCGTTCTTGGCGATCTCGCCGCGCAGCCCGGGGGTCAGCCCGAGCACCTCGGCGGCGGTGTCCTGGTCGCCCCGGCAGAGGCCGACCAGCGCGTCCAGCACCGCACCGCGCGCCGCCGCCAGCCCCGGCAGCGACAGCCGGTCGAGCGCGACCGGCTCGCCGTCCCCGGACGCGGCCTTGCCCTCCGAGGGCGGCAACAGCACCAGCACAGCGGACTCCTCAACAGTTTGTGGCGGACGAACCCCGCCACCCTACTGCGGCCGCTCCGCCCCCCAGCGCCACGCACAGGGGCGAGTAGTACCGGACGTTCAGCCGCCGGAACCGCGCCGAGCGTCCAGGCCTCCGTCCGGAATCACCCGATTCGCCCTACGCTGACCTGCATGCCTCGCCGAAAACTGCACGTCAGGGCCGTCGACTCCGCCCGGATCAACACCGAGCTGACCGAGCTCCGCACCCGCCTGGAGATCCACACCGAGTGGCCCGAGGCGGTGCTCGCCGAGGCGGAGGAGGCGGCCGGGAGCCCCCGGCTGCCGGAGTACGACGCCACCGACCTGCCGCTGTTCACCGTCGACCCGCCCGGCTCCCGCGACCTCGACCAGGCCATGCACCTGACCCACCGTCCGGGCGGCGGCTACCGGGTGCACTACGCGATCGCCGACGTCGCCGCCTTCGTCCGCCCGGGCGGCGCCATCGACACCGAGGCCCGCCGCCGGGTGGAGACCCTCTACTTCCCGGACCACCGCGTCCCGCTGCACCCGGCCCGGATCTCCGAGGACGCCGCCAGCCTGCTGCCCGGCGAACCCCGCCCGGCCCTGCTCTGGCAACTGGACCTGGACGCCGACGGCGCCGTGGTGCTGGCGGATGTCCGCCGGGCCCTGGTGCGTTCGCACCGCCGCCTGGACTACGCGGCCGTCCAGCGGGCCGTGGACCTCGGCGGCGCCGACGAGCAGCTCGCGCTGCTCGCCACCGTCGGCCGGCTGCGCGAGGAGCAGGAGCGGGCCCGGGGCGGGATCAGCCTGCCGGTGCCCGAGCAGGAGGTCACCGAGACCCTGCACGGCTACGTGCTCGGCTACCGCGCGGCCGGCCCGGCCGACGGCTGGAACGCCCAGATCTCGCTGCTCACCGGCATGGCCGCGGCCGAGCTGATGCTGGACGCGGGCGTCGGCCTGCTGCGCACCCTGCCGGCGGCGCCCGCCGCCGCGTACGAGCGGCTGCGCCGGATCGCCGGCGCGCTGGACGTGGACTGGCCGCAGGCCGTCCCGTACCCGGAGCTGATCCGGTCGCTGGATCCGGAGGTGCCGTTGAACGCCGCCTTCCTGAACGCCTGCACGGGTCTGCTGCGCGGCGCGGGCTACCACGCCTTCGACGAGTCCCGTGGCCTGCCGGCCCCCGTCGAGCCGGGGCACGCCGCGCTGGCCGCCCCGTACGCGCACTGCACCGCGCCGCTGCGCCGGCTCGGCGACCGCTTCACCCAGGAGGTGTGCGCGGCGGTGGCGGCGGGGGAGGACGTACCGGGCTGGGCGCGGGAGGCGCTGCCGGCCGTGCCGGCGCTGATGGCGAGCGGGGACCGGCGGGCGGCCGAGGTCGAACGGGCCTGCGTGGACCTGGTGGAGGCGGAGCTGCTGGTCGGCCGGGAGGGCGAGGACTTCTCGGCGGTGGTCATCGGGGTGGACGGCAAGCGCCCCGGCTCGGGGACCGTCCAGCTGCGCGAGCCCGCCGTCCGGGCCCGCTGCGACGCGGCCGTGAACGGCTCGCCGGCCGGGGCTCCCGCCGGGCTGCCGCTGGGCCGGGAGATCGACGTCCGGCTCACCAGGGCGGACCCGGCCACCCGGACGGTCCGCTTCGAGGCGCTCTGAGTCCTCCGACCCCGGCCCGGGGGTGGGAGGATCGGTCCGTGCCCGATCCCCAGCTCCCCACCCTCGCCCCCGGACCCGCCGGGCCCGTCCCAGACGCCGGGCGCCGCCGCCGGCTGCTCGTCCTCGCGATCTGCTGCCTGAGCCTGTTCATCGTCGGCCTGGACAACACCGTGGTGAACATCGCGCTCCCGGTGATCCAGAAGGACCTGGACGCCCCGGCCTCCGGCCTGCAGTGGATCATCGACGCCTACACCCTGGTGCTGGCCTCGCTGCTGATGCTGTTCGGCTCGGTGGCCGACCGCTTCGGCCGCCGCCGGGTGTTCCAGATCGGCCTGACCTGCTTCGCGCTGGGCTCACTGCTGTGCAGTCTGGCGCCGAGCCTGGAGTGGCTGGTGGCGTTCCGGGCGCTGCAGGCGGTGGGCGGTTCGATGCTGAACCCGGTGGCGATGTCGATCATCACCAACACCTTCACCGATCCCAAGGAGCGGGCCCGGGCGATCGGCGTCTGGGGCGGTGTGGTCGGCATCTCGATGGCGCTCGGCCCGCTGCTCGGCGGCTTCCTGGTGGACGGCGCCGGCTGGCCGTCGATCTTCCTGATCAACGTCCCGGTGGCGCTGCTGGCGATACTGCTGACGGTCCGCTACGTCCCCGAGTCGCGCGCGCCCAGGCCGCGCCGGCTGGACCCGGTGGGGCAGTCGCTGATGGTCGTCCTGCTGGGCTGCGGCACCGCGGCGATCATCGAGGGCCCGGGCAGCGGCTGGACGTCCCCGCTGATCCTGGCCCTGGCCTCGGCCGCGGTGGCCGCGCTGATCGCCTTCCCGCTGTGGGAGCGGCGGGTCGCCGAGCCGCTGGTGGACCCGCGGTTCTTCGCCAGCGCGCCGTTCACCGGGGCGACCGTCACCGCGGTCTGCGCGTTCGCCGCGCTCGGCGGCTTCCTCTTCCTCAACACCCTCTACCTGCAGGACGTGAGGCACTACACCCCGGTCGAGGCGGGCATGTGGACGCTGCCGATGGCCGGGCTGATGCTGGTCTGCGCGCCGCTGTCCGGACGGATCGTCGGCAGCCGGGGCCCGCGGCTGCCGCTGGTGGTGGCCGGGCTGGGACTGGCCGCCAGCGGACTGCTGCTGACCCGGCTGACCGCGGACTCCCCGGCGGCGCTACTGCTGGTCGCCTACGCGCTGTTCGGTTTCGGCTTCGGCCTGGTGAACGCGCCGATCACCAACGCGGCCGTCTCCGGGATGCCGCGGGCCCAAGCGGGTGTGGCCGCGGCCGTGGCCTCGACCAGCCGCCAGGTCGGCCAGTCGCTGGGGGTAGCGGTGATCGGTACGGTCGTCACCTCGGCGGTGGTGGGCCCGATGGCGACCGGCTTCGCCCCGGCCAGCCACGCCGGCTGGTGGATCCTGGTCGGTCTCGGCGGGGCGGTCGTCGTCCTCGGGGTGCTCACCACGGGCGCCTGGGCGACGGGTACGGCCGCCCGGGTGGCGGCCCGCCTCGGTGCGGAGGCGCCGGTGGTCCGGACCGGGGTGCGGGAGGCCCCGCCCGAGCGGCTACCATGACCACTACGGCGGAAGAGCCGGCCGGGCGGTCGCGACGGGTCCCAGACCCGCCGAGGAACGTCCGGGCTCCACAGAGCAGGGTGGTGGGTAACGCCCACCCGGGGTGACCCGCGGGACAGTGCCACAGAAAACAGACCGCCCACCGCTTCGGCGCGTGGGTAAGGGTGAAACGGTGGTGTAAGAGACCACCAGCGACCGGGGTGACCCGGCCGGCTAGGTAAACCCCACCTGGAGCAAGGTCAAGATCGGTGCCTTCGGGCGCCGTGCGCGAGTGTTCGAGGGCTGCTCGCCCGAGCTCGCGGGTAGACCGCACGAGGCTGTCGGCAACGGCAGCCCTAGATGGATGGCCGTCTCCCCGGGCCGCGCAAGCAACCCGGGTGACAGAACCCGGCGTACAGGCCGACTCTTCCGCCGCCGACTTGGGGGAAGGCCCCCGGGCCTGCGAAACAGCAGGTCAGGGGGCCTTTTCATGTCTCGAAGACGTGTAGTCACTTGCTGACCTTCGTGCCGATTGCGGCCTCTTTCCGGGTGTGCCGTGGCGATCGCGTGGCGGTGAGAACTGTCGAAACAACCCTCCGAGGTCCATGCGCCGGTCACGACAGCGCTCGCTGTGCTCGCGCGACTCAGCTGGCCGGCGCCTCCCCGAGTAGCATGTATGGCCGACCGGTGAGCTGGCGATGCAGCGTCTCGGCGCGGGATCGGATGAGACCCTCTCGGTAGGCAGCTGGCAGCCGCTCCCACCCCCCGGACGCCATTTCGGCAGCACCTCGGGTCGCCGTCGACGCGCAGGCATACGGTGGTGTCCACTGCCAGCAGGGCGTGCACCATCACCGACGGAGAATCCGTGAGCGCTTCTGCTCGGGGTGGCCGAACCAGGTGTCAGCCGCCTCGGCACCATCCAGGCGCTCCGCCAGACTCCGCACGTCGTCCACTGCGCGTCGGGCCCAACCGAGGTCGCCGGAGGCCCCTGGCCGTGGTCATCAAGACCGGGGTCACCGAATCGCCCACGACCAGCTCGCCCGCCTCGACGGCTACCTCGCCGGCCGCGCGGAGATCGCCCGCTTCCTCACCGGCGAGCTCGCCCGGATACCCAGTCTGGAGGTCACCGAGATGCCCGACGGGGTGATCCCGTCCTGGTACGGGTTGACGCTCACCTACCGGCCCGACGAGCTCGGCGGCCTGCCGATCGAGCGGTTCCACCAGGCGCTGATCGCCGAGGGCGCCACCGAGTTCGACCGGCCCGGCTCCACCTGCCCGATGAACCAGCTGCCGCTGTACCGGCAGCCCACCCCGCTGTTCCCGGGCCACCCGCACTCCCACCGCCGGTACCAGGCCGGGGACTTCCCCGTCGCCGAGCACGCCCACGCCCACACGATCAAGCTCCCCGTCTGGCATCGTGAGCAGGATCTCGAACTGGCCGAGCAGTACGTCCGCGCGGCCATCAAGATCAGCGACCATCACGAGGAGCTGCAATGACCGTCACCTCCCCCGAGTTCGTGGCCGGCCTGGCGGCAGACGCCGAAGCCGCCGGAATCACCGGCTTCGTCGCCGCCGCCGTGATCAACCACGACGGCCGCACCCTGCTCGTACGGCGCAACCCCGACGACTACATGGGCGGGATGTGGGAGATCCCCTCCGGCACGGTCGAGACCGGGGAGACGATCCTGGACGCCCTCTACCGGGAGACCGCCGAGGAGACCGGCCTGACCATCGATCAGGTCACCGACTACATCGGTCACTTCGACTACCAGAACAGCCGCGGCGGTACGACCCGCCAGTTCAACTTCGCCGTCAGGGTGGAGAAGACCGAACCGGTCGTCCTCACCGAGCACGACGCCCATCAGTGGGCACTCCCGGGCGAATTGCCCGAGGTGAGCGACGCGGTCCGAAAGCTGATCGCCCGCTGAGGTGGTGCGGGTGTGGCGGGGCCCTCGGACCCCGAGGGCCCCGCCACACCACGGTCGCGACGATTGCGCGTACAGAAGTGCCGCCGCGATCGGAACCTGGTGGTCCCGGCAGCTCATCCGGCCGAACGCCGGAGACCGTGGCCGTGAGCGAAGTGACGATTGCGGCCTGACGGGCGCCGATCGAACTGCAACGAATCGAAGACCACGATCTCCATGCTGCGAGTCATGTGACGCAGAGTGTCCTTCGGCAGCTGAGTGGCGGTCGCCGAGGGTGTGGCGATCAGGTGGCGATCGGGCCGCCGGGAAGAACGTTTCCGCAGGTGGCTGCTGGTGCGGAGACTGTTCCCGGCGGACAGGCCGACTCTTCCGCCCCCTGAACGTCGGAGGCCCTCCGGCCCGCGCGCGTGGCGCCGGCCGGAGGGCCTCCGTGCGTCCCGTCCCGACTCAGGCCGGGCGGGAGCCGACGGCGTCGCGGATCTGTTCGCCGAGGCCGCCGTTGACGCGGGCGCAGTTGGCGCAGCAGAAGAACATGCCGGCCACCTCGACGCCGTGGCCGACGATGCGCACGTGGCACTGTTCGCAGCGTGGGGCGAGTTTCTCCATCGCGCACTCGAAGCTGTCGAAGGTGTAGGTGTCGCCGGTGACCGTCTTGATCTCGAAGGCGAGCCAGTAGTCGTTGCCGCAGGTGACGCAGATGGCCATGGCGGCCGTCTCCTTCCGGTGGGGGCCGGCCCTGGCGGGGCGGCTCCTTCCAGTGTCGAAGGACCGGCGGGCGGCGGCCACCCGGTGGGCCCGTCCGGCGGGACCGGCCGGGCGGCGCAGGGCGGAGGCAGGCGGCGTCGGGCGGGGCCGTCAGGCGGGACCCGGGCGGGAGCGTCAGACGGAGCCGGCGGAGAGCTCCTCCAGGGCCCGGACGGCGCGGTCGGCGTCGTCGGCGGCGACGAACAGGTGGTCGTGGTGGAAGCCGGCCACCACGTTGCAACTGATGCCCCGCTCGGCGAGCCGCCCGGCGACGGCCGCGGTCAGTCCGACGGCCTCCAGCGCGGAGTGGATCTGCAGGGTGATCCAGGCTGCCACGAACTCGTAGCGCAGTCCGAGCGCGTCCGCCTCGTCCTGGGCGACCACCACCGTGACCCCTTCGGGTTCGGCCACGGTCACCACCGGCCGCATCCCGGCGGGCACCTTCGCAGGGAGGGTGCAGTAGACGTACCGCCCCGGGTTGAGCTGCGGGCGCATCCCGCGGAGCAGGGTCGCAAGGTCTCGTTCACCGGCCATACCCGTCACCGTATCGGTTCGTCCGGGCCGGTGCCGTCCGGCGGATGTCCTGTCGCTCGGCTCACCGGATCGTCCGGTCGCGCTTCCCGATCAGCCGAAGATGGCGTCCCGGTCGGTGGCCATGCGCACCTGATTCGGGTGCCGGGTGATCCAGTCGGCGAAGTGCGCGCCAGCGCGCCTCAGGTCGTGGAATCGTCCTGGCAGTCGTCCACGTCGCGCCCGAGAATGTGCCGTCGATGCCGGTCTGCGACAGCAGGGACGCCATGCAGTTGGTGGAGTTGCCGCTGTCGTCGAGGGCGAACGCCGTGACGCGGCCGAGTTGCCGGCCGCCGTGGCTGCCGCCACAGCCGGATCCTGGCGCCGTCGGTGTGGTTGTTGTCCTCCAGGTCCAGGTCCAGGCACTTGCCGGAGACGGCGTTGTAGAACGCGCCGCGCCGGGACGCCCGTCGGGGTATTCGCGTGAGATCCACCTCTGGGCGCCGGAGCCGTTGCAGTCGTAGCCCTGGCCCTGCGCGTCGTTCGCCGTGGAACTCCCGTCCGCCTCAAGGCACTTGCTGTTGCCGAAGGTGATCGTGAATGCCTGGTCGGTGACCGTGGTGACGGCCCGCGCGGGGGTCGAGGGAGCTGCGAGCGTGGCGCGGACGGCCAGGGCCAACAGGCCCAGCCAGGTGCCGACGCGTGATCGTCTGTTCATGGGCCCGAATGCTGTCGGCGCCCGGTGGACGTGCGATCAACAAGCCGTCGGGAGTCTGCCGGACTCCGTGGGCCGCTGGCGGATGTCCTGTGCCACTGGACCTTGACCGATTGCCACTGAAGTTTGACCGCTGCCCCAGTTCGTGCCGGCGAAACGTTGACGGCTTCGCCAGTTCCCCGGTTCGTGCGGCCAGGACTTGGGACGGGCGGGGCTTCCTAGGGCAGTGCCTGAGGACGCCACTCCTCACGGTAGTCGGGGGCATCGTGGTAGATCTGGGCAAGGAGTCTGACCGCCGCTCCAAGACCGGCGGCCCAGCCGGCGTCGAAGTCTTTGCTGGTGGCGGCCAAAGCTGGCATGTCGAGGTGTGCGACCGGTGCGTAGAGATCTGTGACCGCGCGAACCATGTCGATCATTGGGATCGTGCTGTCGAGGTGCACGTCCGTGTCGGGGGGAGCAAGCGACGTGATCATCACGACGTTGTGCTCGTCCGCGTCGAGTTTCGCTCGCACGAACTGGATGAGGCCATCGTTCATGGTGATCATCCTGACCGACGGCCGCGCGGTTCGTGAAGCCCTGTGCCTGTCGCCGCACGCCCGGTGGATGCCTGTTGAGCAGGGCGGTCAAGATTCAGCGGCAGAAACGCACGTCGGTCGACGTTCAGTGGCAATCGGTCAAGGTCCAGTGGCACGGGACAGCGGAGCCGTGTCGGTATCCGTTGACGAGCGACAGTCACCGATATATCGTCGAACTATCGAGATAGTTACTCGACTGTCTCGGATGTGTCAGATCAAAACCTTCAGGAGGTGGGCGCCATGCGCTCAGGAATGCGATTTCGCGGGGAGGGCCCGCGCGGCGGCGGGCGACGCCGTGGGCCGGGCCCGGAGTTCCGGGGGATGCCCGGGGACGGCTTCGAGGGGCGGGAGGTCTTCGGCGGCTTCGGCCCGCCGTTCGGCGACGGTGGCCCCGGCCGGTCGGTGGGCGGCCCGTTCGGGCACGGCTTCGGCGGCCACGGCGGCCGGCGCGGTGGCCCGCACGGGCGGCGCGGCGGCCGGGCCCGGCGCGGCGACGTCCGGGCCTCGCTGCTGGCGCTGCTCAAGGAGCGGCCGATGCACGGCTACGAGATGATCGCCGAGATCACCGAGCGGACCAACGGGGCCTGGCGGCCCAGCCCGGGGTCGATCTACCCGAACCTCCAACTGCTGGAGGAGGAGGGCATGATCACGGCGGAGGAGGTCGGTGGCAAGCGGCTGGTCTCGCTCACCGAGAAGGGCCGCGCAGAGGCCGAGGCCGGTCCCGCCGAGCCGTGGGCCGAAGCCGGCCGGGAGGTCGACTGGGAGGCCGTCCAGGAGGTCGGCCAGGCGCTCGCCGCGGTCGAGCAGGCGGTCCAGCAGGTCATGCGGACGGGCACCGAGGCGCAGCGCGTCAAGGGCCTGGCGGTGCTGACCGAGGCCCGCAAGAAGCTCTACCTCATCCTCGCCGAGGATGACTGACCGGTGCGGGGGGCCGGTCCCGGCGGCAGCCGGCGACACGGGCGGTGCCGCTGCTCAAGGGTCGACCGCTGCCCAAGGGTCGATGTCTGCTCAAGGGCCGACCATGGCCCAGGGGTCGATCGCTCCTCAGGGGTGGAGCACTCCTGAGGGACCGATCATTGCGCGGGTCGGCCGGCTGCTCAGGGGCGGACCACGAACAGGGCCACGCAGGCGAGCAGCAGCACCGCCCAGCCGAACCAGAGCCAGCCGTCCGGGCCGATCGTCACGCTGTAGAGGCAGACCACCAGCAGCAGCACCCCCGTCACCCCGGCGACCTGCCGGTTGTGGTGGGCGGCCGCCTGCGCGCGGCTCCTGGAGCGCCGTACGGGGTGCCGTGCCGTCCTGGCCATGCCGACCTCCCGGGGAGGGGAAGGGGAGCGGGCGGCCGGTCAGTCCGAGGGTCCGGTGGAGGCCGCCTCGTCGTACTCGTAGCGCCAGAACCAGCTGAGCCCCCGCGTCTGCTTGCTCCGGACGTACACCAGTGTGCGCGCGGCGGCGTCGCCGTGCGCGGGGACCGGGACCTTGTACTTCTTGGGCACGCCGAGCATCGGCCCCAGCGGGATCGGGAGGATCCGCCCGTCCAGGGGCCCGCCGACGAATTCGGTGTCCGCGCTCTTCACCCCTCCAGGGTCTCACCTCCACGCGGTGGCCACGGCGGGAGCACCCCGGGGCGGAGGCCCGGTGAGCACGGAGTGCCCGGAGTGTGACCGGAGAGGCACCGCCCCCGGTCATCCGGAGGCCCCGCGCACCCTTATCCTTCCTGTTACGCCCTCGGGGTCCGCCCCGGGTCAGCGGGCCCGTACGGGCCGGGCGGGGCGCGTGTCAGCGCGCCCTCCGGCCGTCACCGGCGCGGACAGCGTGCTGCCGCGACAGGCGTACCGAGACCCGGCGTCGGCCGTCCGGTGACCCCGGGCCGCGGTCGGCGGGGCGCGGACAGCAGGGCCGAGCACCACCCCGGGGAAGCAGCGGGGGGCGCCGTGCGTTGCGTCGGAGTGGTACGTCGAACGCTGTGTCGCACCAGGCACGGCAGTTGCGCGGAAGGGGCCCGATGGAAGCCGGCGGCAGGTGGACGACCTGGTGGCAGAAGCGTGACCGACAGCGGGACCGCCCGGGAGGCGCGGACCCGGCCGCCAGACTCGATCAACTGCTCGGCGCGGTACGCGCCGGATTCCCCCTCGCACCCGCCGCCCACCCGGCCGGCTACCGGTGCTCCTGCGACCGGGTGGCCTGCCCGGCCCCGGCCCAGCACCCGGTCTCCTTCGCCTGGCAGACCCAGGCCACCACCGACCCCGAGCAGCTCTCCCGCTGGCTCTCCCGCGACCCCCTGGCCAACTTCGTCACCGCCACCGGCCGGGTGCACGACGTGCTGGACGTTCCGGCCGAGGCCGGCCGGCTCGCCCTGGAGCGGCTCACCGCGCTGGGCGTCGAGGGCCCGGTCGCCGCCGTCGGCGAGGACCGCTACCTGTTCTTCACCGCCACCCGGGGCACCCCCCAGGACGAGGACGAGTGGTGGGACAGCGCGCTGGACTCCACCCCGGACACCATGTCCGAGCACCCCGGTCTGCGCTGGCACTGCCGCGGCTCGTACACCCTGCTCCCGCCGGCCGCGCTGCCGGACGGCTCCGAGGTGCGGTGGCTGCGCGGGCCCGAACTGCCGCTGCCGGACCCGCTGCGCGTCCTGGACGTGCTCACCGACGCCTGCACCGAGGTGGGCGCCGTCGCCGAGGAGCAGTGGCTGATCGGCTAGGACGCCCACCGGTCGGGGTCACGGCGGGGCTTGCGGAGAAGCGTGCGGCAGGACTCGCCGCAGGACTCGCCGCAGGGCTTACGCCAGGGCTTACGGCAGGGTGAGGATCTCCGCGCCGTCCGCCGTGACCACCAGGGTGTGCTCGAACTGGGCGGTGCGCTTGCGGTCCTTGGTGACGACCGTCCAGCCGTCCGGCCAGATCTCGTAGTCGTAGGTGCCCAGGGTGAGCATCGGCTCGATGGTGAAGGTCATGCCGGGCTTGATGACCTCGGTGGCCCGCTCGCTGTCGTAGTGCGGGATGATCAGGCCGGAGTGGAACGACGTGTTGATGCCGTGTCCGGTGAAGTCCCGCACCACGCCGTAGCCGAAGCGCTTGGCGTAGGACTCGATGACCCGTCCGATGACGTTGACCTGACGGCCCGGCTTGACCGCCTTGATCGCCCGGTCGAGGGACTCCCGGGTGCGCTCGACCAGCAGCCGGGACTCCTCGTCCACGTCGCCGACCAGGTAGGTGGCGTTGAGGTCGCCGTGCACCCCGTGGATGTACGCGGTGGCGTCGATGTTGACGATGTCGCCGTCCTGCAGCACGGTCGAGTCCGGGATGCCGTGGCAGATCACCTCGTTGATGGAGGTGCAGACGGACTTGGGGAAGCCGCGGTAGCCGAGGTCGGAGGGGTAGGCCCCGTGGTCGCACATGTACGCGTGGGCGACGGCGTCCAGCTCGTCGGTGGTGACACCGGGGGCGATCAGCTTGGCCGCCTCCTCCATTGCCCGGGCGGCGATCCCGCCGGCGATCCGCATCTTCTCGATCGTCTCGGCGGTCTGCACCTCGGGCCCGGTGTACGGCGTCGGGGCGGGCTTCCCGACGTACTCGGGGCGCGCGATGTGCGCCGGGACCTTGCGGGTGGGGGACTGGATGCCGGGTACGAGAGCCATGGCGGCGAGTCTAGTCGCCGCCCCCGCCCCCGCCCCGGCCCGGCGGCTCCCCCCGCGGTGTGCAGGGCGGCCCGGCCCGGGGAATGATCGGTACCGACCCTTGTGTCCGGACAGGAGAACACCATGCCCCTCGGATTCAACCGCAAGCCGACCGGCAAGCCCGGCGAGTGGTTCTACTGCATCAAGCACGGCAAGGTCGAGGAGGGCCCCGAGTGCCCGGCCAAGGACCGCCTCGGCCCGTACGCCACCCCCGACGAGGCCGCCCACGCCCTGCAGATCGCCGACGAGCGCAACCGCGAGTGGCAGAACGACCCGCGCTGGAGCGACCGGCCGAAGGACGAGGGCGGTCAGTAGCACGGCGACCGGTCACGCCGGGGCTGCGGTCTGCTGTTCCGTGCGTTCGTGCTCGGCGCGGACGGCCGCGGTGTGCGGGTCGGTGCGGTCGTCGTAGGCGAGCAGGCGGGGCAGGGCGGCGGCGACGGCGAGGACGGCGGCGACGCAGGCCAGGCCGCCGGTCCAGACGGCGGCGCGGGCTCCGAGCAGGCCGGCCATGGTGCCGGCCCGGACCTGGCCGAGCTGGGGGCCGACGGAGAAGCTGAGCAGTTCGACGCCGGCCATCCGGCCGCGGACCGCGTCCGGGATGGACTGGTTCCACATGGTGGAGCGGGCGAGCCCGCTGATCTCGTCCGCGCCGCCGGCCAGCGCCAGTCCGAGCAGCACCACCCAGACGTTCCCGGACAGCCCGGCCAGCGTCATGGCCGCGCCCCAGCCGACCGCGGCGGCCACCAGCAGCCGCCCGTGCCGGTGCACCCGGGACGCCCAGCCGCTGGTCGCGCCGACCAGCAGGGCGCCGACGGCGGAGGCCGCGTACATCGGGCCGAGTGCCCACTCCGCGCCCAACTCCGAGGCCAGGAACGGGAAGACGGCCACCGGGAAGGCGAACAGCATGGCGCAGACGTCGATCGCGTAGGTGCCCAGCAGGTCCTTGCGGCTCCACGCGTACCGCACGCCCGTCAACACCGCCCGTACAGAAGGGCGTTCGGCGCCGGTGGTCGGCGGCACCGCCTTGATCCGGACGAGCAGCAGCAACGAGACGGCGAAGGTCAGCACGTCCAGCGCGTACGCGGTCTGCACCCCCGAGAACGCCACCACGACACCGGCCAGCGCCGGCCCGGCCACCGAAGCGACGTTGTGGTACAGCGACTTGAGGGCGAAGGCGGCCGTCAGGTGCTGGTGCGCCACGATCCGCGGCAGCAGCGAATCGAGGGCCGGGCGCTGCAGGCCGTCGCAGGCCGCGACCAGTGCGGCGACCAGGTAGATCGGCCAGAGCAGCGGGTGCGGCAGCAGGGCGTTGAGCAGCAGCAGCCCGGCGAGCAGGCCGAGTGCGGTCTCGGAGCGCAGCACCAGCCGTCGGCGGTCCAGGGCGTCGGCGAGGGCGCCGCCCCAGAGGCCGAAGACGATCAGCGGAACGAGTTCGACGGCGCCGATCAGGCCCACCGCGAAGGAGGAGCCGGTGAGTTCCTTGATCTGCATCGGCACGGCGACGTACGTCAGGAAGCTGCCGAAGCTGGTGACGCAGCCGCTCGTCCACAGGTAGCGGAAGTCGCGGGAGGCGCGCCACGGCGTCAGATCGGGTGTCAGCGAGCGCAGCAGGCCGCGCGGCCGACCGGTATGCGGTGGTTCGTCGTCGTTCACGAACCACCATCCTCGGACGGTCGGTTCCGCGCCCGCAACGGGTTTTTCACCAGCGGTTGATCGCGGGCCCCGCGGTCAGCCGCCCGGCGAGTCCGGCCAGCCGGTCCAGCGCGGAGCGGCGGCCCGGCGGCTGCCCGGCGGCGGCGCTGACCAGGTGCTGGGCGAGGTCGAAGGGCTCCTCGGCGGCGGTGCCGACGCCGAGCCGCTCGTGCGCGAGACCGGCGAGGTCGCCGGTGGCGGAAGCGGTGCCGTCCAGCGCCAGCACCGTCGCGCCGTGCCGGCGGGCGTCCTGCACCCGCTCCAGCAGGGGGACGCCGGCGGCCCCCGGGGCCACCACCAGCACGGTGGCGCCGCGCCCGGCCTCGGTCAGCCGCCGCAGGTCGTGCGCCAGGTGGGCCGGGGCGGCGGCGGGCGGCCGGTGCCGCAGCAGGGTGGGTGCCAGCCGGGGGACGGCCGACCACGCGGCCTCGTCCTCCAGGTGGGCGGCCAGGTGCCAGGGCTCGTACGCCTCGGTGCCGACCAGGAGCAGCTGGCCCGCCCCGCGCCGTTCCACCGAGCGCCGCAGCGAGCCGGCGAAGCCGCCGACCGCCTCCAGCCAGCCGGTGCCCGCGAGCCGCTCCCGGAGTGCCGAAACTCTCACCGTGTCCATGCGGGCCAGGATGTCGCGCCGGGTCGGCGATTTGGGAAGATCGGCCCATGACTTCCCTCGAATCAGCGACAAACCCGGCCCACGAGCTGCCGGACGTCTCGCAGTTGGTGGTCGGCGTCCTCGGCGGCACCGGCGACCAGGGGCGCGGCCTCGCCCTGCGGCTGGCCAAGGCCGGCCAGCAGGTGATCATCGGCTCCCGCGACGCCGCCCGGGCCGAGGCCTCGGCCGCCGAGCTGGGCCTCGGCGTGCGCGGCGCCGACAACGCCACCGTCGCCCGGGAGAGCGACGTGGTGATCGTCGCGGTCCCGTGGGACGGCCACGCCGCGACCCTGACCGCGCTGCGCGGGGACCTGGCCGGAAAGATCGTCGTCGACTGCGTCAACCCGCTCGGCTTCGACAAGCAGGGTGCCTACGCGCTCAAGCCGGAGGAGGGCAGCGCCGCCGAGCAGGCCGCCGCACTGCTCCCGGACTCCCGGGTGACCGCCGCCTTCCACCACCTCTCGGCGGTGCTGCTGCAGGACGAGTCGGTCGAGCGGATCGACACCGACGTCATGGTGCTCGGCGACGACCGGCCCGCCACCGACGTGGTGCGGGCGCTGGCGAGCCTGATCCCGGGCATGCGCGGCATCTACTCGGGCCGGCTGCGCAACGCCCACCAGGTCGAGGCGCTGGTGGCCAACCTGATCTCGGTCAACCGCCGCTACAAGGCCCACGCGGGCCTGCGGGTCACCGACGTGTAGTGACCGACCGATGACCGGCGTCGTGTCGGCCCACCTCGGGGGGCCTGTGCTCAGGATTCCGTCTGCCGTCCTCCGGACGGACGACGCGATCCTGACGACAGGCCCCCTGGGCCGAGCCCGGAGGTGAGGTCGGCGACAATGGGGGCCGGCCGCAACCCGGCCGTCCGTACCCGGTCCTAGGAGCCTCGCCCCATGCCTCGCACGTCCCTCTTCGCCCTGCTCGTCGTCGTCCTCGCGCTGGCGGCCGCCGTGGTCTCGATGATCGAGGGCTTCTGGATCGGGCTGATCTGGCTCCCGCTCGCCGGTGTGGCGAGCAACGTGCTGTGGATGAACCGCCGCAAGGCGAAGATCGCCGAAGCGGCGGCCGCCGCCCAGCAGGGCTAGCTCTTCCAGAAGCTGAACAGGTACCGGCCGACCGTCGCGTAGTCGGTGTCCACGCCGAACAGGCTCATCAGGTCGTGGACGATCCCGAAGAAGAACGAGTTCACCTCGGGCTGCCACAGCAGCGCGAACACCGCGAGCATCCCGTACGGGGCGAAGGGCTCGACCGAGCGCCGGGTCTTGGCCGACAGCCAGGGCTCGATGATCCCGTAGCCGTCCAGGCCGGGCACCGGCAGCAGGTTGAGCAGGGCCGCGCTGAGCTGCAGCAGGCCGAGGAAGCCGAGGGCGCAGGCGAACGGGGAGACGGGCAGCTCGTAGCCGTAGTACGAGGCGTGCAGGTCGGAGTCGTCCAGCCAGCCCGCGCCGACCGGGATCAGCAGCGCCGCCGCGAACACCACGTTCACCAGCGGCCCGGCCGCCGAGATCAGGCTGTGCTTGAGGCGCCCCTGGATCCGGCTGCGCTCGATCCACACCGAGCCACCGGGAAGGCCGATGCCGCCGAGGATCACGAAGACGATCGGCAGGACGAAGCTGAGCAGCACATTGGTGTACTTCAGCGGGTTGAGCGTGAGGTAGCCCTTGGCGCCGACGGTGATGTCGCCGCCGTGCAGTGCGGTGCGCGCGTGGGCGTACTCGTGCAGGCATAGCGAGACCATCCAGCCCGACACCACGAACAGGAACACTCCGAACCGGGCGTTGCCGTATCCCGAGTACACCGCCCAGGCGGAGGTGCCGAGGGTGGCGAGGAGCACCCAGAACACCGGGCTGATCCGGCGGTCCTCGCTGCGGGAACGCGGCGTGGCGGCGAAGGTCATCTGTGGGGGCTCCGTGAACAGAGGGACGGGGGACTACCGGCTGGGACCGATCATGCCGGGCGGGCGGGGGCCGGACAAGCCGCCCAGGGGGAACGTCCGAGGGGTGGTGCCCGGTTCCGTCGGGCGGCGGTGCCCGGTGGGTGCCAGCACAATTGTGCGCCCTCGCAGCCGCCGATCGACCAGAATGGACCGGTGCACTACGGCATCCTCGGAACCACCACGGCCCACCACGACGACGGCACGCCGGTCCCGCTCGGCGGCGCCAGGCTGCGGGCGCTGCTCACCGCGCTGGCCCTTCGGCAGGGCCGACCGGTCCCGGCCGACCTGCTGGTGGACGAGGTGTGGGAGGCCGAGCCGCCGCAGGACTCCTCGGCCGCCCTGCAGACCCTGGTCGGCCGGCTGCGCCGCACCATCGGGCGGGAGCGGATCGGCTCCGGCCCGGCCGGGTACTGGCTGACCGACCCGGCCACCGACCTCGCCGACTTCCAGCGGCTGAGCACCGAGGGCCGCCGCGCCCTCGACGCCGGTGACCACGCGCTGGCCGCCGAACGGTTGCGCGCCGCCCTGGCGTTGTGGCGCGGCCCCGCCCTGGCCGACCTGCCGGACCGCAGTGGGCCGGCCGCCCGGCTGGAGTCCCAGCGGGACGAGGCCCGCCGCCATCGGATAGCCGCCGACCTCGGGCTCGGCCGGGCCGGGGAGCTGGTCGCCGAACTCGCCGAACTGTGCGACCGGCAGCCGCTGGACGAGCCCTTGCAGCTGCTGATGCTGCGGGCCCTGCACGGGAGCGGCCGTACGGCCGAGGCGCTGCGGCACTACGAGCGCACCAGGCGCGCCCTGGCGGACGAGCTCGGCGCCGATCCGGGGCGGCAACTCCGTTCGTTCCACGCCGAGTTGCTCAAGTCAGCGGAAGCCGCTCCGGAGCCGGAGCCGGCCCCGGAGCGGTTGCGACCGGCCCCGGTCGCGCCCCCGCCCGTCGCCCAACTCCCGCGCGCCACCGGCAACCTGCGCGGTCGGCTGACCAGCTTCGTCGGCCGGGAGAGCGATCTCGCCGCCCTGCGCGAGCTGGTGACGGCCCGTCGGCTGGTCACCCTGACCGGCCCCGGCGGCTCCGGCAAGACCAGGCTGTCGGTCGAGGCCGGCCGCGTCGAACAGTCCGCCGGGCAGTGGCCGGACGGCGTCTGGCTGGCCGAACTCGCCCCGCTGGAGAGTCCGGAGGCCGTCCCCGCCGCCGTGGTCTCCGCGCTCGGCCTGCGGGAGATCGTGCTGCACAGCGCCAGCATGGTCGCCGAGGTGATGGAGAAGCGCGCCGAGGACCCGGTGCGCCGGCTGATCGAACACTGCGGCCACCGCCGGATGCTGCTGGTCCTGGACAACTGCGAGCACCTGATCCAGGCCGCCGCCGATCTCGTGGACACCCTGCTCGCGGAGTGCCCAGGGCTGACCGTGCTCGCCACCAGCCGGGAGCCGCTGGGCGTCCCCGGCGAGACCGTGCTGCCGGTCGAGCCGCTGCCCGACCCGGTGGCGCTGCGGCTGCTCACCGAGCGGGCCGCCGCCGCCCGCCCCGGCTTCGACCCGCAGGGCGATCCGGAGGCCTGCGCCGAGATCTGCCGCCGCCTGGACGGCCTGCCGCTGGCCATCGAACTGGCCGCCGCCCGGCTGCGGGTGATGACCGCCCGGCAGATCGCCGACCGCCTGGACGGCCGGTTCGCCCTGCTCACCGCCGGCAGCCGCACCCTGCTGCCGCGCCAGCAGACGCTGCGCGCGGTGGTCGACTGGAGCTGGGAGCTGCTGGGCAAGCGGGAACGGGCGGTGCTGCGCCGGCTCTCGGTGTTCGCGGGCGGCTGGCAGCTGGAGGACGCCGAGGCGATCTGCGCCGACGGCACCGGGGTGGTCGCCCCGGAGGTCGCCGACCTGCTGCTCTCCCTGGTGGACAAGTCCCTGCTGGTGGCCGACCTCGCCGACGACACCGGCCAGCCGCGCTACCGGATGCTGGAGACCATCCACGAGTACGCCACCGAGCGCCTCGCCGAGTCCGCCGCCGAACGCGACGCCACCGAGGCCCGGCACCTGGCGCACTTCCGCGCGCTGGTCGCCACCGCCGACCTCAACGTTCACGGCCCGCAGCAGTTGCACTGGCTGACCGTGCTGGAGCGCGAGCAGGACAACATCCGGGCCGCGCTGCGCCGCGCGGTCGACCGCGCCGACGAGGAGCAGGCGCTGGTCATCGCCGTCGGCATGAGCTGGTACTGGTCGCTGCGCGGCTACGGCATGGAGGCCCGCGGCTGGTACACCGCGATCGGCGCGCTCGGCCCGGACCCGTTCGGCCCGGACGCCCCCCGGCCGGTGCCGCTGGAGCGCAACGTGCTCGCGTACGGCGTCCCGATGCCCCGGGAGGTGGTCGAGGAGGCCCGCCGGTTGGTCGCGATGTTCCGGCTGATCGGGATGTTCGAGGGGAACCTCGACGTGCTCGGCAACCCGGACGCGGTCAGGATGGCGGAGGCGCTGCTGGACGCCTACACCCCGGAGCACCCGCAGGCCTACCGCTTCCCGGGGCTGATGCGGGTTTTCGGCGCCTTCCTGGCCGGCCGGCTGGAGGCGATGCGGGAGCTGATGGACGACGCCGTGCGCGGCTGCGAGGTGCACGGCGATCCGAACGACCTGGCGTTCGCCCTCCAGGTCCGGGCCAGGATGCTGAACGACTGGCCGGGCGGAGAGGAGCAGAGCATCCGGGACGGCGTGCGATCGCTGGAGCTGTTCGAGCAGGCCGGCGACCTCTGGGGGGTGTCCCAGGCGCTGTCGGCCCGCGGCGAGTCGCTGGCCAACCGCGGCGACGCCGTGGGCGCCGCCGCTGCGTACGAGCGGGCGATCGAACTGGCCGAGGAGCTGGGCGCACCGCAGGAGGTGCCGATGCTCCAGGTGAACCTCGGCAGCGCCCTGCTGGAGCAGGACCTGGAGCTCGGCGAGCGGATCATCAGGGAGGCGCTGGCCGCCATCGACGGTGCGGGGCTCAACCAGTCCGACACCGGCGCCCTGCTGTTCGGCCACCTGACGCTCTGCGGCATCCACGCCCAGCGCGGCGAGTACCCGCAGGCCCTGGCGGAGCTGGCGGGGCTCGACGCGATCACCTCGTCCGGGTTCGTGCCGGGCATCGTGCGCGGGATGCTGCTCAGCGCCCGGGGCTGGATCGTCGCCCGGGCGGGGGATCCGGACGAGGGGCTCGCCCTGCTGCGCGAGGGCCGCCGACTGCTGGTCTCGATGACGGCCGCGAGCGGGTTCGCCGAGCAGATGACGGTCATGGTGGTGCCGGCCGTGGTCGGGGTGCTGCGGGCGTTCGCGCAGCGGGACGGCGACCTGGAGCGGGCCCGGCAGGCGGCCGTGCTGATCGGCGCGCACACGCGGCTGAACGGCCCGAAGGGCGGCTACCTCGACCGGGTGGAGCGCGAGCGCTCGGCGGCCGTCCTGCAGGAGCTGCTGGGCGGTGCCGACTTCGAGGCGGCGCACGCGGTCGGTGAGGAGCTGACCCAGCGGCAGACCCAGGAGATGCTGACGGAGCTGATCGGCTGAGGCCTCCCCGGCGTCGCCCGCCCGGCAGGGTTCGCGGGACACGCCGCAGGGGCCGGTCGTACGGGTGCCCGTCCCCTGGTCACCCGTACGACCGGCCCGCGTACCGGCCGGCGTCCTGTCCACGGCCGCCGTCCGGTCCTCGCCCCCGGCCCGCTCAGGTCCGCTTGCGGAAGCGGGCCACGGCGAGCGGGGCGAAGATCGCGGTCGAGGCGGCGGACCAGACCAGCACGATCATCACGGGGTGGGCGACCGCTCCCTGGCCGTTGAGCAGGGCCCGGGAGGCGTCGGCCAGCGCGGACAGCGGGTTGACCTTGGTGAAGGCCTGCAGCCAGCCCGGCATGGTGCTGGTCGGCGCGAAGATCGAGCTGCCGAACTGCATCGGCATCAGGACCAGCATGGAGACGCCCTGGACGGCCTGGGCGCTCTTCAGCGACATGCCGAGCAGCATCGAGATCCAGACGATCGACATGCCGAACACCAGCGACAGGCCGACCGTGGCCAGCAGCTCCGGCAGGCCTGTCTTCAGCTCGAAGCCGAGGAGGAACGCGAAGGTCAGCAGGATCGCGGAGGAGAGCAGGGCGCGCAGGGTCTCGGCGACGATCTTGGAGAGCAGGACGGAGGCCCGGCCGATCGGCAGGGTGCGGAAGCGGTCCATCACCCCGGTCTGGAAGTCGGTGTTCAGGCCGGTGCCGACGGCCAGCGCCAGCGTCATGCCGGTCTGGCCGAGCAGTCCGGGGATCATGAACTGCTTGTACTGGTCCGGGTCCTGGGCGAAGATCGCGCCGCCGAAGACGTAGACGAACAGCACGGTGAAGATGATCGGCATCAGCACGGCGTCGAACATCGACTCCGGGTCGGCCTTGATCCGCATCAGGTTGCGGCGGGTCAGCGCACCGATGTGGCGCAGGGTGCCGGCCAGGCCGATCCGGGTGTCGTCGGCCGGGAGGCGGTCGGCCCGGGCGGGAGTGAGCGTGGCGGTGGTCATGCGACGGGCTCCTTGACGAGGGCGTCGGCGGACGCGGTGGCCGCGTCGGCTGTGGGCTTGCCGGTGATGGCGAGGAAGACCTCGTCCAGGCTGGGCACCTTGGTGTCGATGCCGGCGATCGCGAAGCCGCGGCCGCCGAGCACCGCGATCACCGCGGTGAGCTGCTCCTCGCCGGTGATCGGCACCGCGAGCAGGCCTTCGTCGGGGGAGATGGTGGCGGAGCCGATCCCGGCCTCGTGGAGGCAGCGGGCCATCTCCGGCAGTTCGGCCGGGTGGGCCGGGCGGACCTGGAGGATCTGGCCGCCGACCTTGGCCTTGAGCTCGGCGACGCCGCCGTTGGCGATCACCTTGCCCCGGTCGATGACGGTCAGCTCGTTGGCGAGCTGCTCGGCCTCCTCCATGTACTGGGTGGTCAGCAGCACGGTGCTGCCTTCGGCGACCATCCGCTGCACCTCGTCCCACACCTCGTTGCGGGTGCGCGGGTCCAGGCCGGTGGTGGGCTCGTCCAGGTAGAGCACCCGGGGGCGGCCCATCATGCTGGCAGCCAGGTCGAGGCGCCGGCGCATGCCGCCGGAGTAGGTCTTGGCGATCCGCTTGGCGGCGTCGGTGAGCGAGAAGCGCTCCAGCAGCTCGGTGGCCCGGGCCTTGGCGTCGCGCCGGGAGAGGTCGAGCAGCCGGCCGATCAGGTAGAGGTTCTCGTAGCCGGAGAGCAGCTCGTCCACGGAGGCGTACTGCCCGGTCAGGCCGATGGTGCGGCGCAGCTGCTTGGGCTGGCTCAGGACGTCGTAGCCGCCGACGAACGCGGTGCCCGCGTCGGGCTTGATCAGCGTGGAGAGCACGCGGACCAGGGTGGTCTTGCCGGCGCCGTTGGGGCCGAGCAGGGCGAGGACGGTGCCTTCGCGGACGGTGAGGTCGACGCCGTCGAGGGCCTTGGTGTCGCCGAAGTGCTTGACGATGCCGTGCACCTCGACGGCGTTCCCGGCAGTTCCCCGCGTGTTCGGGGCGGTGGCGATTCCTGTCATGCCTCCAGGTTGTCCGCCCCGGCTGCCAGCCCCCTGTCGCCGGGGCGGCGCCGCTGTCAGGCCGCTGTCACCCGTCGTCCGGCGCCGTCGGGGCATGACAGCGGCCCCGCTCCGAGCTGCTCGGAACGGGGCCGTGAGGGCCAGGGGCCGTCAGTGGAAGCTGTGCTCCTCCGCCGGGAAGGCACCGCCGCGGACCTCCGCCGCGAACTCGCGGGCCGCGTCGCCGAGGACGCCGCGCAGGTTGGCGTACTTCTTGACGAACTTGGGCACCCGACCGGCGGTCATGCCGGCCATGTCGGTCCAGACCAGCACCTGGGCGTCGGTCTCCGGGCCGCCGCCGATGCCGACGGTCGGGATCGCCAGCTGCTCGGTGACCTGGGCGGCCAGCTCGGCCGGGACGGCCTCCAGCACCACCGAGAAGGCCCCGGCCTGCTGCACGGCCTTGGCGTCGCGGAGCAGCTGGTGGGCCGCCTCGTCGCCGCGGCCCTGGACGGGGTAGCCGCCGAAGGCGTGCACCGACTGCGGGGTGAGGCCGATGTGGGCCATCACCGGGATGCCGGCCTCGACCAGCAGCTCGATCGACCGGGCGCTGCGCTCGCCGCCCTCCAGCTTGACCGCGCCGACCCCGGCCTCCTTCATCAGCCGGGCCGCGTTGTGCATGGCCTGGGCGGGCGACTCCTGGTACGAGCCGAACGGCAGGTCGGCGACGATCATGGCGCGCTGGGTGCCGCGGACGACGGCGGCGGAGAGCATCACCATCTGATCCATGGTCACCGGCACGGTGGTCTCGTAGCCGAGGTGGCAGTTGCCGGCCGAGTCGCCGACGAGCAGGACGGGGATCCCGGCCTCGTCGAACACGCCCGCGGTGAGGGCGTCGTAGGCGGTGAGCATCGCCCACTTCTCGCCGCGCTGCTTGGCGCCGGCGAGGTCGCGGACGGTGACGCGGCGGTTGGTGACCCCGCCGTAGAGGGTGGCGGTCGACGCCTGGTTCTGGGCAGGCGAAGGCGAAGAAGCGTTCATCGAACGGACTCCTGAAGGGTTGTCGTCTCGTGGCGCCGTACGGCGTCCCCGGATCACCTCCATGCTTGCACGCCCCGGCGCGAGCGCAAAGAGGGGTGTCGCCGCCGGGGTGCGATCCACGCCACACCTCCCGGGGGCATCCACCGGGCTTTGCCTCGTTTTTACGAAACGGGCTCGTCTCGTATCGTATTGGCCGCTAATCTGTTCCCGGGGGGTTACGAGACGTCCGCGACTCGCAAATGCCCGCCAGTGCCACGCCAACACGGACGGGAAGACCAATGACCACCGCAGCCGCGCCACCCCGTGTGCCGGAAGCCATCCACCGCCGGCGCTGGGCGATCCTCTGCACCCTGGTGCTCGCCCTGCTCGTCGTCGTGCTCGACAACTCGATCCTCAACGTCGCGATGAAGACCATCGCGACCCCGGCCCCGGTCGGACTGGGCGCCACCCAGAGCGACCTGGAATGGTCGATCAACTCCTACACCCTGGTGTTCGCCGGGCTGCTCTTCACTTCGGGCCTGCTCGGCGACCGCTTCGGCCGCAAGCTCGCGCTGCTGGTCGGCATGGTGGTCTTCGGCATCGCCTCGCTGCTGTCCTCGATGTCCGGCTCGCCCGGCGAGCTCATCGGCTACCGCGGCCTGATGGGCGTCGGCGCCGCGCTCGCGATGCCCGCCACGCTGGCGATCATCATGAACGTCTTCGAGCGCGAGGAGCAGCCCAAGGCGATCGGCATCTGGGCCGGCGCGGTCGGCCTGGCCATCGCCATCGGCCCGATCACCGGCGGCGTGCTGATCGAGCACTTCTGGTGGGGCTCGGTCTTCCTGATCAACGTCCCGATCGTGATCGTCGCGGTGATCGCGATGGCGATCCTGGTCCCCGAGTCAAAGGACCCCAATCCGGGCGCCCTCGACCCGGTCGGCGTGCTGCTGTCCATCATCGGCCTGGTCGCGCTGATCTACGGCATCATCAAGGGCGGTGAGCTGGCCGACTTCACCTCCTTCGCCGCCTGGGGGCCGACCCTGCTCGGCGTGGTCGCCCTGGCCTCCTTCGTCGTGTACGAGCGCCGCATCCCGTTCCCCGCGCTGGACGTCACCTGGTTCCGCAACAAGGTGTTCAGCGCCTCCGTGGTGGTGGTCGGCGTGATCTTCTTCGCGCTGATGGGCGTCTCCTTCTTCGGCGTCTTCTACATCCAGAGCGTGCGCGGCTACAGCGCGCTGCAGGCCGGTCTGCTGATGCTGCCGCTGGCCGTCGCCCAGCTGATGTTCGCCCCGCGGGCCCGGCTGGTGGTCGACCGCCTCGGCGTCGCCGCCACCGCCGCCGGCGGCATGGTGCTGGTCGCGCTCGGCTTCGTCGGCTACACCGTGTTGACCGCTACCACCCCGATCTGGGTGCTGATCGTGCTCGGGCTGGTGATGGGTACGGGCATGGCGCACGTGATGCCGCCGGTGACCGTCGCGATCATGGGCTCGCTGCCCCGGGAGAAGGCTGGCGCCGGCTCGGCCGTCAACAACACCTTCCGCCAGGTCGGCGGCTCGCTCGGGGTCGCCGTGCTCGGCGCGGTGCTCTCCACCGTCTACCGCGACGGCATGTCCGACACCCTCACCCGTCTGCCGGAGAACCTGCGCGACAAGGCGGGCGAGTCGCTGGAGGCCACCCTGGCCATCGCCGGCCGGATCCCGGACGGCAAGGGGCAGGCGCTGATCGCCCCGGCGAACGACGCCTTCATCCACGCGATGCACGTGGTGGCCTCGCTCTCCGTCGGCATCTCGCTGGTCGGCGCGCTGGTCGCCTGGTTCCTGCTCCCGCGCCGCACCGCCGCCCCCGGCGGTCCGGGCAAGCCGGGCGCCATGGGCGGGCCGGCCACCGAGCAGCCGGGCCAGGCCCGGGAGTCCGCGGCCGCCTGACCCCGGCCGTTCGACCGGGGGCGCCTGACCTGCGGTCGACTGAGCGACAATGGCCCTGCCGGCCGGTGATTCCGGCCGGCGGGGCCCCGGCCCGGGCGGGGGCGGACCCCCGGCGTCCGGACCGACGGAACCACCGACGGCGCCCGCGCGCCCGGACCACCGAGGGAGAGACAGCGGGGATGAGGACGGACACGCCGAGCGCCGACACCGGGCAGCCCTGCGCGGCGGTACGCCGCGGCAGACCCCGCAGCGAGGCCGCCGAGCAGGCCATCTTCACCGCCGTCGAGGACCTGATGGCCGACGGCAACACGCTGTCCGACCTCACCATCGAGGGCATCGCCACCGCCGCCGGCGTCGGCAAGGCCACCATCTACCGGCGCTGGCCCAACAAGGAGGCCCTGCTGGTCGAGGTGGTCAGCCGGCTGGAGGAGCCGATGCCGGCCCCCACCGGCGGCGGCGCCCGCGAGGACCTGATCGCGATGGTCGACTACATCCGCCGCCGCGGCCTGGCCAAGCGCACCCGCTGGGTGCTCAAGGCCGCGCTCGGGCAGATGCAGACCCTGCCCGAGCTGCACGCCGCCTACCGGGAGCGGGTGGTCAAGCCCCGCCGGGACGCCGGGCTGCACCTGATCCGGCAGGCCGTCGCCGAGGGCGTGATCCGCGAGGACCTCGACGTGGAGCTGCTCGGCGACCTGCTGATGGGGCCGATCCTCTACCGCAGCATCCTCTCGGAGGACTCCGACCTGGACGACCCGGACCTCGCGCGCCGACTGGTCGACTCCGTCCTCGACGGCGTCGCACCCCGCTGAGGTTCACTCCTTCGTGCCCGGACGTGGCCTGGCTCACCAAAGCGGGCCACGCCGGAACCCGCTCCCGGGGCCGCGCGTCTGTCCCGGCATAGGCTGAGCCGGGAATCCGATCAAACCGGCACCGGTCCGGCGCCGCGCCCGTTCTCCCACGGGCCGGACCCCGGACCGGCGACGGCACGAACGAACGGGAGCCACGGCATGGCGCAGGCGGACAGCACCGAACGGACCACGGCCCGTGCCGGTGCGAGCGCGGCGACCGGCCGTACCGGCGGATTCCTCGGGCTGCGGGACTGGGGCCGGGACGCCCGCGGCGGCAACACCTGGCGGCGCGGGCTGCTGGTCGCCCTGCTGGCCCTGCTCACCGCGGTGCTGCTGGCCTTCCACGCCGAGGTGCCCAACACCGTCGGCAACCTCGGCAGCCTGCTGGAGACCTTCCTGCCCTGGGTGGGCCTGGCCGTCCCGGTGCTGCTGGTGCCCGCGCTGCTGCGCCGCTCCGCCACCGCGCTGATCGCCCTGCTGGTGCCCACCGTGCTGTGGGTCAACCTGTTCGGCGGGCTGGTCTCCGACAAGAGCGGCGGCAAGGGCGACTGGACGGTGGTCAGCCACAACGTGGAGGCCGGCAACACCGACGTGCCGGGCACCATCCGCGGCCTGATCGCCTCCGGCGCCGAGATCGTCGCCCTCCAGGAGCTGGCCGGCTCGCAGCTGCGGGCGTACGAGACCGGGCTCGCCGGGACGTACCCGCACCACACCGTGGAGGGAACGGTCGGGCTCTGGTCGAAGTACCCGATCGGCGACGCCTCCCCGGTGGACCTGAAGATGGGCTGGACCAGGGCGTTCCGGGCCCAGGTCAGCACCCCGCAGGGCCCGCTCGCGGTGTACGTCGCCCACCTGCCGTCCGTGCGGCTGAAGGCCGAGGGCGGCTTCACCGTCAACCAGCGGGACGTCAGCGCCCAGGCGCTCGGGGACGCGATCCAGGCCGAGCCGGTGAAGAAGGTGCTGCTGCTCGGCGACCTCAACGGCACCATGAACGACCGCAGCCTGGCGCCCGTCACCTCTCAGATGCGCTCGGCCCAGGGCGCGGCCGGGGACGGCTTCGGCTTCAGCTGGCCCGCGGCGTTCCCGATGGCGCGGATCGACCAGATCATGAGCAAGGGCGGGCTCCGGCCGGTCGACTCCCGCACCCTGCCCCGGGACGGCAGCGACCACCTCGCGGTGGTCGCCGCCTACACGTACGGCTGAGGCCCGGCTCGGCCTGCCCTGTCGGGGTACGGCTAGCCGCGGCGCCAGCGGTTGGTGATCGGCAGCCGGCGGTCCCGGCCGAAGTTCTTGACCGAGATCTTCGGGCCCGGCGGGTACTGGCGCCGCTTGTACTCGGCGGTGTCGACCAGCCGGACCACCCGGTCCACCACGGCCGGATCGAAGCCGGCCGCGACGATCGCGTCCCGGCCCTCGTCGTCCTCGATGTAGCGGGCCAGCACGGTGTCCAGCAGGTCGTAGTCCGGCAGCGAGTCGCTGTCCACCTGGTCCGGCCGCAGCTCGGCGGACGGCGGCTTGGTGATGGTGTTCTCCGGGATCGGCGGTACCTCGCCGCGCCGCTCTGCCTCCTCGTTGCGCCAGTTGGCGAGGCGGAAGACCAGCGACTTGTAGACGTCCTTGATCGGGCCGTAGGCGCCCACCGAGTCCCCGTACAGGGTCGAGTAGCCGACCGCCAGCTCGCTCTTGTTGCCGGGCGCGAGCACGATGTGCCCCTCCTGGTTGGAGATCGCCATCAGCAGGGTGCCGCGCAGCCGGGACTGCAGGTTCTCCTCGGCCAGGCCGGTCAGTTCGACGGCGCCGAGGTAGGCGTCGAACATCGGGGCGATGGAGACCGTCCGGAAGTGCAGCCCGGTGCGGCGGGCCAGTTCGGCGGCGTCGTCCCGGGAGTGCTGGGAGGAGTAGCGGCTGGGCATCGAGACGCAGTGCACGTTGTCGGCGCCGACCGCGTCCACCGCGATCGCGGCCACCAGCGCCGAGTCGATGCCGCCGGAGAGGCCGATCAGCACGGACCGGAACCCGTTCTTGGCCACGTACGCCCGGGTGCCGGCGACCAGCGCGGCCCAGATCTCGGCCTCGTCGGACAGCCGGGGCGCGATGCCGGCGGCGGGCCTCCCGGCGGGGACCGGGGCCGGCTCGTCGCTCAGCTCGGTGCGGACCAGGTGCAGCCCGTCGCTCAGCAGCAGGCCGTCGGTGTGGTCGCTGTCGGCGGCCGGCAGGTCGAGGTCCAGGACCAGCAGGTGCTCCTCGAACTGCGGTGCGCGGGCCAGGACTTCGCCGTCCGCGCCGACCACGATCGAGTCGCCGTCGAAGACCAGCTCGTCCTGGCCGCCGACCATGTTGACGTACGCCAGGGCGCAGTCCGCCTCGGCCGCGCGCCGCTGCACCAGCTCCAGCCGCTGGTCGTCCTTGTTCCGCTCGTACGGCGAGCCGTTGAGCACCAGCAGCAGCCCGGCCCTGGCCTCGCGGGCGGCGCTGACCCGGCCGCCGTCCTGCCAGATGTCCTCGCAGATCGCCAGCGCGATGTCCACCCCGTGCAGTCGCAGCACCGGCAGCTGGTCGCCGGGGACGAACCAGCGGTACTCGTCGAAGACGCCGTAGTTGGGCAGGTGGTGCTTGGCGAAGCGGGTGAGCACCCGGCCCCGGTGCAGCACCGCGGCGCAGTTCTGCGGCGAGCCCGCGGGGCGGCCCAGTCGCGGCGAGGCGTGCTCGGAGCGCCCGAGGTAGCCGACGACCACCGGCACCTCGCCGAGGCCGTCGTCGGCCAGCCGGCCCGCCAGCCGGACCAGGGCGTCGCGCGAGGCCTCCACGAAGGAGCGGCGCAGCGCGAGGTCCTCGACCGGGTACCCGGTCAGGGCCATCTCGGGGAACGCGACCAGCTGGGCGCCGGCCTCCACGGCCTGCTTGGTCCAGCGCACCACCTCATCGCTGTTGCGGGCGAGGTCACCGACCCAGGGGTCGATCTGGCTCAGGGCGAGACGGAGAGTGGGCATGTCCGGAAGTCTAATCGTCTAACTGACACAATGTCCTGTGAGGATCGTCGTACCGGGGGTCGGCCCTGCCGTGGCCCGCGGGGATCGGCCATGATGGGGGCAATCGCTTTACGAGGTCTTTCGGGGGCCTTCCCGGCGTAACACGCGCGTAAAGAGCAGAGGTGAGACTGTCCCCATGGGCAAGCAGCAGCAGTTCGTGCTTCGGACGCTCGAAGAGCGTGACATCCGGTTCGTCCGGCTGTGGTTCACCGACGTGCTCGGTTTCCTGAAGTCGGTCGCGGTGGCGCCGGCCGAACTGGAACAGGCCTTCGAGGAGGGCATCGGGTTCGACGGCTCGGCGATCGAGGGATTCGCCCGGGTGTACGAGTCCGACATGATCGCCAAGCCGGATCCGACCACCTTCCAGATCCTGCCGTGGCGCTCGGAGACCCCGGGCACCGCGCGGATGTTCTGCGACATCCTGATGCCGGACGGCTCGCCCTCCTACGCCGACCCGCGGTTCGTGCTCAAGCGCACCCTGGAGAAGGCCTCCGACCTGGGCTTCACCTTCTACACCCACCCCGAGATCGAGTTCTTCCTGCTGAAGAACCTGCCCGGCGACGGCACCGCGCCGATCCCCGCCGACCAGTCCGGCTACTTCGACCACACCCCGCGCGGGGTGGGCCACGACTTCCGCCGCCAGGCGATCACCATGCTGGAGTCGATGGGCATCTCGGTCGAGTTCTCGCACCACGAGGGCGCCCCCGGCCAGCAGGAGATCGACCTGCGCTACGCCGACGCGCTGTCCACCGCCGACAACATCATGACCTTCCGACTGGTCATGAAGGAGGTCGCGCTGGAGCAGGGCGTGCACGCGAGCTTCATGCCCAAGCCGTTCTCCGAGCACCCGGGCAGCGGGATGCACACCCATGTGTCGCTGTTCGAGGGCGACCGCAACGCCTTCCACGAGTCCGGCGCCGAGTACCAGCTCTCCAAGGTCGGCAGATCGTTCATCGCCGGCCTGCTGCGGCACGCCGCGGAGACGGCCGCCGTCACCAACCAGTGGGTGAACTCCTACAAGCGGATCTGGGGCGGCTCCCAGCGCACCGCCGGCGCCGGCGGCGAGGCCCCCTCGTACATCTGCTGGGGCCACAACAACCGCTCGGCGCTGATCCGGGTGCCGATGTACAAGCCGGGCAAGCAGGGCTCCACCCGGATCGAGGTCCGCTCGCTGGACACCGGCTGCAACCCCTACCTCGCCTACGCCGTCACCCTCGCGGCCGGCCTCAAGGGCATCGAGGAGGGCTACGAGCTGCCGCCCGGCGCCGACGACGACGTGTGGGCGCTGTCCGACTCCGAGCGCCGCGCCCTCGGCATCCAGCCGATGCCGCAGAACCTGGGCGAGGCCATCGACCTGATGCAGCGCAGCGAACTGGTCGCCGAGACCCTGGGCGAACACGTCTTCGACTTCTTCCTGCGCAACAAGCGCCAGGAGTGGGAGGAGTACCGCTCGGAGGTCACCCCGTTCGAGCTGCGGAAGAACCTCCAGGTGCTCTGAGCCCGGTTCAAACGTATTCGGGCCCGCCGTCACCCCAGCAGGCGATGGCGGGCCCTCCTCATGGGTGGATCTGCGGCCGATCGAATCTCCGATGGCGGTATGTGACGATTCTGTGACGGATTGTCGTGGTGCGATAAGCCTGCCAGCCCGTTCCGTCCAGAGAGGTCTCCATGCCTTCGTCATCCGTCAGTCGTGCTGCCGCCGCCCGTCTGCTCGCCCGCCGGGTCGGCGTCGCCGGTGCCGCCCTCGCCGCCGCGGCGGCCCAGCTGCTGGCCGCGCCCAGCCCCGCCGACGCCCGCGGCTCGGGCTCGAACTCGTCGAAGCCGCAGGTCCGGGCCGAAACCATCGCCTCGAACCCGCTGCCGTTCACCACCCGCTTCACGGGCAACTTCCACGGTTCCATCACCCGGATCAGCAACTCGCTGATGACCTGTGACGAGACCAAGGCGCCGCTGGACCCGGAGCAGCCGCCGTGCGAGCAGGCCCGCCAGGGCCTCGGCCCCAGGCCGATCAACAACAAGTACGAGATGAACTACATCAACATCGATCCGGGCTCGATCGGCCCGCTCGGCGACCCGATCTACTCCGCCAGCTCCGCCGACCTCGGCCTGATCGACGGATCCACCGT